>MFEY01000009.1:2051-25963 GCA_001780035.1 Candidatus Doudnabacteria bacterium RIFCSPHIGHO2_12_FULL_48_16 | reverse complement strand
CGTCAGGGTATAGTCGCTTAAAGAAGCAAAACCGGACAATTCAGCGACTAGGGCTTGGTTATCTTCGACAATCTTTTCCGCCTGGGCGAAATTTCCTTGTTTAACTTCGGCTTCAATAGCGTACAAAACTTGCTCATATCGCTCGACCAGTTGATCGAATTTCGTTTTTGACTGCTTGTTTTGATCCCCCGCTTCCAAAATTACTTGGAGCCGGTCCAGCTGTTTGCGGATTTTGGCCATACGCTGTTGGGCGCGATTTCGCTCTGCCGGGTGATTGGGCGGTTGGGATTTAGCCGCATAATGAGCTAGTAATTCCCAACCCGCTTCCATGCGCTGCTTGGCCGGCAACTGCTCGGCTCCAAACACATTGCTGTAATGAGTCACTTTGTCTGCCGGCAAAAATTTCGGCTGGTCGGCCGATTCCACCAGCAAAGATTTCAGGCTTTCCAAGAAAACCGCCTCGGCTTTCTCCTGTTCGGCAGTAAACTGCGGTTCAGTTTCAGCCGGCTCCGGAGCGCTCGGTTTGGCCGCGCGGTTGCGGGCTGCGCGTTTTTCGCCCTTGCTTACAGTTTTGCCGGTTTTGGCCTCGTATTCTCTCTCGGTTTTACTGGCTCTCATCCAGGTGGCTATTTCTTCAGGAGTTTTTAAATTATCGTGCATATTAAAGAAAAAGACGTCTAAATCAGCTCAGAAAAAGCTTCAATAGAAGTCCAGCGTTGAATATTCTCGGATTTCATTTTATTTTATTAGCAATATTATACCACACCCATCCATTTTTGACAAATCCACAAAGGAGTGATAAAATTTAAGCAGAATAAAAACGTTTCCTGAAACAAACTTGGCGCTCAAAATCATACACACCAAAAATTTAAAGTGGATCGACATCGTAAATCCTGACGACAAGGATCTGCTTTATCTTAAAGAAAATTTCAAATTCCACCCGTTGGACTTTGAGGATCTTGTCATGCCATCCATCCGGGTCCGGATCGATGAATATTCCGAATATCATTTCATCGTCATGTTGCTGCCCATCTTAAATCGCGAATCAGAGGAAATCAAACCAGTCGAGGTGGATTTCTTCGTCGGCAAAGATTATTTAATCACCATTCATGACGGCTCCATGCGCACCCTGACCAATCTGGCACACTCGGTTCAGCAATACGACAATGTCCGCGCCCAATATATGCAGCAAGGCCCCGGCTTGCTGCTGTCTTCCCTGCTGGAACTTTTATTTAAACGATCCAGCCCGATTCTGGACAAGCTCAACCAAGACGCAGCTGGAGCCGGCCGGAATATTTTCAGCTCCGATATCAACACTCTCGAACAGCTCTCGCGGCTCAAAAAGAACATTATTATCGCGCGGCGGATTATGAAAATGCACCGCTACGTACTCGGCAAGCTCGCCCGCAGCAAAAAAGACTATCTGCAATTCAAAGATTCTTCGACCTATTTCCAAGACCTGATTGAATACGCGGAAAACATCTGGGAGGTTCTCTCCGCAGACAAAGAAAGCGTCGAAAGCTTTGAAGAAACCAACCAATCGCTGGCTGCCCACCGGATGAATGACACGCTGCGCACGCTGACGGTTTTTTCAGTAATTATTTTCATCCTCACGCTGTTTATTAATGTGCTGCTATTTATCGAAAGCATTTCCAAAATTGCCAACTGGGAGTATCTCCTACCCGCGACACTTTTTTCTTTAGCCTTCATAACGCTTGTCATGCTGATTTATTTTAAAACCCGCAAATGGCTATAATCAAATGGCACAGCCTATCCGCGGATGAGGTGTTATCCAAAGTCAAAGGCTCTACCCAGGGCTTAACTGAGGGTGAAGCCGCCAAACGCTTTGCTTCCTTAGGCGCCAATGAACTCCCCCGCCAAAAACCGTATTCCAAACTGCGGTTATTTTTTAATCAGTTCAACAACCCCCTGATGTTCATCCTTTTTGGGACCATCGCGGTTTCGCTCTACCTGCGCCATTTTTCTGACACCATAATGATCGTGGTTGTGATGCTGGCCAATACCATGGTGGGCTACTACCAGGAAAATAAAGCCAACAACTCAATCGCCAAACTTCAAAAATTAGTTAAAATCCAGGCGCGCGTCATCCGCAACGGCCAAGAAAAAGAAATCGACAGTCGCGAACTGGTCGCCGGCGATCTGATCATTCTTCATGCCGGGGCCAAAATTCCGGCCGATTCCAGAATTATTGAATGCCGGACATTTAAAACCAACGAAGCCAGCTTAACCGGCGAGTCAGTGCCGTCGGATAAACAAACCAAAGAACTCAAACCCGAAACTGAACTGGCGGACCGAACCAATATGGTGTTTATGGGCACATTGGTTGAAGAAGGGTTCGCCAGGGCCGTGGTCGTGGCCACAGGGATGGGCACGCAAATGGGCGAAATTGTCTCGCTGCTGTCCCAAACTGATGAACCGCAAACGCCGCTGCAGCGACAGATGTTGGCCCTGGCCAAGTGGGCGGCATTTTTGGTTATCAGCATCATTCTGCTAATTTTGATCATTGGTTTTGTCCGGTATGAGAATACCAGCGAAATTTTGCTGGCTTCGCTCTCTTTGGCCGTTTCCGCTGTCCCATCCGGGCTGCTGCCGGCGATCACCTTGATTCTCGTTTTGGGCATGCACCGAATTTTGAAGCAAAATGGACTGGTCCGCAAACTGGTGGCCAATGAAACTTTGGGCAGCGTCACGGTCATCTGCACAGACAAAACGGGGACCTTGACCGAAGGCCAGATGGCGGTCACTCATCTGATTACCGCGACCAAAGAACTCGGGCGAGAAAAACTGACGAAATTTTCCGTCAGCGATCCAGCAGCTGCCAGCGAGCCGATTAAAGAACTGGCGAGGATTGCCATGCTCAACAATGATGCGTATTTGGAAAACCCCGAAGCCGCTCCCAAAAACTGGGTGCTGCGAGGCAAAACCACGGAACAGGCCCTGCTGCGCGCTAGCGCCCTGATGGGTTTCAATCAAAAATTTCTGAATCAGGAATATCTCCTCCTGGATAAAATTTATTTCTCCTCGGAATTCAAATACTCGGCATCCTTACGCGCCATGGACGGCAACGGCGCCGGATTGTTTGCGATCGGAGCGCCGGAGATAATCCTAAAAATGGTCAGCGGAGCTGCCAATCCGAAAGGTCCCCAGTTTTCCCGCGAAAGCGAAGAATTTAAAAAATTAACCCAGCGAATCGACATTCTAGCCAAACAGGGCTTACGAGTGATCGCGGCCGCCTCTCGCACCTGGAGCGAAAAGCCGAAATATAAAAAACTTCACGAGTTAAGCCAAAATCTGGTTTTGTCCGGCCTGATCGCGCTGGAAGATCCGATCCGCTCCGAAGTCGTGGAATCCATCAGCGTAGCTTCGCGCGCCGGCATCCGCACTGTGATTGTGACCGGTGATCACCGGCTGACCGCCATGGCCGTGGCTGAACAAATCGGCCTGAAAGCTTCTGGAAAAGAAATTTTGGACGGCCAGGATCTGGAAGCGATGGATGATCCGGCTTTGGAACTTTTGGCTCCGGGCATAAAAATTTATTCGCGGGTTACGCCTAAGCATAAATTGCGCATAGTCGCGGCGCTCAAGTCCCGTGGAGAAATCGTGGCCATGGTGGGCGATGGCGTCAATGACGCGCCGGCCCTGAAAGCTTCTGACATCGGGGTCGTGGTCAATTCCGGCACCGATGTCGCCAAAGAAGTCGCGGATTTGATTCTGCTCGACAATGGTTTCCATTCGATCGTCAAAGCCATTGAACAGGGCCGCATAATTTTTGCCAATATCCGGAAAGTTTTTATTTATCTGGTGGCTGACGATTTCTCGGAATTATTTATTTTCATTGCCGCGCTCCTTATGGGGCTGCCGTTACCGCTATTGCCCGCTCAAATCCTTTGGATTAATATCGTAGAAGATGGCCTGCCGGACTTGGCGCTCTCGACGGAGCAGGAAACAGATCATATTATGAATCAACCGCCCACAAAGCACGGTGAGATGGTGCTCAATCAGCCGCTCAAGCGCTGGCTGGGCGCAATATTCGTGATTTCCGGTCTCGCTGCTTTTTTGCTCTTCTGGGGAGTCTATCAAACCGGAGCGGACCTCGGCAAGGTCCGTACTATGGTTTTCGCGCTTATGGGTCTGGATTCGCTCATCTTCGCATTCTGCGTTCGGTCATTCCACAAAAGTATTTTCCGCCGTGACATCTTCAGCAACCGCTGGCTGGTCGCAGCCGCCCTCATGAGTCTGTCGCTTTTGCTCTTGGCCATTTACGCGCCGTTTATGCATTCTTTCCTCAACACCCAAAATTTAAGCTTCAATAACTGGCTGATTATTCTGCTCGTCGCGGGTGTAGAAATTGTCCTGCTGGAAACCACAAAAAAGATCTTTGTGAGCGCCAAGATTTAGGGTATACTAAGCCCATGCTCAAACTGTTTAATTCCCTGTCGCGAAAACTCGAGGAGTTTAAACCAATCAAACCCAAAGAAGTTGGTCTGTATACCTGCGGCCCGACTGTTTATAATTATGCCCATATCGGCAATCTCCGGACTTACTTGTTCGAAGACTTTTTGCGCCGAATACTAGTTTACAATGGCTTTAAGGTCAACCACGTAATGAATATGACGGATGTCGGGCATTTAAGCGGTGATCAAGATTTTGGCGAGGATAAAATGGAAAAAGAGGGCGGCGACGCCGCAGAGATTATGACTTTGGCTAAAAAATACACTGACGCTTTTTTGGCGGACATCGATAAGTTGAACATATTGCGGGCGGACGTAATCGCCCCGGCCACGGGAAATATTGTAGAGCAGGTGGAACTGATAAAAACCTTGTTGGAAAAAAGATTTGCCTACGAAACTGAATTGGCAATTTATTTCGATGTGGCCCGGCTGGCCGATTACCCAAAACTCACCAACCAAAAACTTTCGGATATGAAGGTTGCCGCGCGAAGCGATGTTATTATCGATCAGAATAAAAAACATCCTGCGGATTTTGCCCTCTGGTTCAAGCTCGCCGGCCGCTACAAAAATCACATCCTGCGCTGGCCTTCGCCTTGGGGCGATGGCTTCCCCGGTTGGCATATCGAGTGTTCTGCCATGAGCCGCAAATACTTAGGGCAACCCTTCGACATTCATACTGGAGGCGTCGACCACTTATTCCCCCACCATCCCAATGAAATCGCCCAAAGCGAGGCGGCTTTTGGCGTTCCTTTGGCCAACTACTGGCTGCATGGCGAACACTTGCTAATCAACGACGGCCGCATGGCTAAGTCCGAAGGCAACTTTATCACCCTGCAAACCCTAATTGATCGCGAATTCAATCCCCTCGCCTTCCGCTACCTGGCTTTAACCACCCATTACCGCTCCCGCCTCAACTGGACCTGGGAGAGCCTGCTAGGGGCCAAAAACGCCCTCTATAACCTCTACGCCCAAATTTCCGTGCTGGAGATGGCCGCCGGAGGGGCGAAGGAATTTGAACAGGCATTTGAGGAAGCAATCAACGACGACTTAAACACGGCGCAAGCTCTGGCCGTGGTTTGGGATCTGATTCATAGCGAAGAGGAATCTTCAGCCAAACTGGCCTCGCTTTTGAAGTTTGATCAGGTCCTGGGCTTAAAATTTAAAGAAGCCTGGATTGCTGGCCGCGATATTCCGGCCGCCATCAAACAGCTGGTGATCGAACGCGAAGGCGCCCGCGCGGCCAAGGATTTCCAAAAAGCGGATGAACTGCGCCGCCAAATCGAAGCGGCGGGCTTTACTTTGGAGGATACCATTGACGGCTGGCGCCTAAAAAAGAAGTTCTGATGAATTCATTCTGGCTTAAAATTTTTGTCATCGCCATAATTTTTGCAGCTGAAGCGTTGTATATTTTTTCAGAAATCCTCTCGGCAAAATATTATTCCCAGCCGGAATCGAATTTTTTACAGATTCTTGGTAAAATATTAATCATCACGATTGTCGGCAGCGTGTTGATCCTGACCGGCTACATGCTTGGATTTCGCGCGTTCAAAAACATCTGGATCGTCAGCGTTATCTCTATCACCTCGATCCTGATCCTCGAGCCAATCCTGGCTTATACGATCTTTGGACAGCTGCCGACCAGAGGGGCTTTGATTGGGTTAATTTTAGGGACGGTTGGCTTTGCTACCACCATATTTGTCAAATAACTTGCATTTTTTCCCGTTTGGGTGTATAATGTATACAAGTTAATAATTTGACTTCGGCGGCCAATTTGGGCCGTTTTGTGTTTTCTAGAGCATTGTTTTTCTGGAAATTTGCCACTGTCCGAGCGACTAAAAACCGGCTAAATCTGTCATTGTCGCGAGTCTGGCAAATTTCCGACTTTTTACGCCACTTTTTCCTAGAAAAAGTGGCAAGAATTAATACTAATAATTTAGCTATACTTATCCCCAATATCTCAATTTTCCACAGGTTGCAAAAACTATCCAAAACAGTTAATAATTATATACCCTTATGCCCAAAAAACAACCAGAAACCCAACCAGCGGACAACATGCCACAGATCAACCGCATGCCGCCCCAAAGCGTCGAAGCCGAACAGTCGGTTTTGGGTGCTTTGCTGCTCGATAAAGACGCTATCATCAAAATCGCCGACATTTTGTATGCCGACGATTTTTACGATGACCGGCACCGGATCATCTACCTCTCCGTGTTGGCCCTGTATGATGAACGTTCGTCGCTGGATATTCTGACAGTTTCCAACAAGCTCGAAGAAGGCGGCAGCCTAGACAAGATCGGCGGGATTTCTTATCTGACAACCCTGGTCAACTCCGTCCCCTCTGCCGCGCACATTGTCCATTACGCCCAAATCGTGCGGCGCAAAGGCACGCTGCGCCGGCTGATTTCGCGCGCCACTGAAATTGTGGAGCTGGGTTTCCACGAAAACACTGACCTCGAAACCCTGCTCGATGAAGCGGAGCAAAAATTGTTTTCGGTTTCCCAGAAATACCTCAAGCAAAATTTCGTGGCCCTATCCGAAGTCCTGCACGAAACCTTTGACCGCCTCGACGAACTGCACCGCGAAAAAGGCAAGCTACGTGGCGTGCCTACCGGATTTAGCGATCTCGATAACAAGCTCGCCGGGCTGCAAAAATCTGACCTGATAATTCTGGCGGCCCGCCCGTCCATGGGCAAAACCTCGCTAGCGCTCGATATCATCCGCCATGTGGCCATGGTCGAGAAAAAGGCCGTCGGCATCTTCTCCCTCGAAATGAGCAAAGACCAGCTGGTGGACCGCCTGCTGGCGGCCGAGGCCAACGTCGACCTGTGGCTGATGCGCACGGGCAAATTGAACGATTTGGGGCCGGACAACGATTTTGAGCGCATTGGGCATGCCTTGGGCCGCCTGTCGGAAGCCCAGATCTTTATTGATGACTCCGGGTCCCTGAACATTATGGAACTGCGAACCAAGGCGCGCCGCCTGCAGGCGGAACACGATTTGGATTTGATCGTCGTGGACTATCTTCAGCTCATGCAGGGCCGTAGCCCGGAAAACCGCGTGCAGGAAGTGTCGGAAATTTCCCGCTCCCTCAAAATCCTGGCCAAAGAACTCAACGTTCCCGTGCTGGCCCTCTCCCAGCTCTCCCGCGCCGTGGAACAGCGCGGCGGTGACAAAAAGCCGCAACTCTCCGATCTGCGCGAATCCGGATCCATTGAGCAGGACGCGGATGTGGTGATGTTTATTTACCGCGATGAAATGTATAACGGCAAAGATTCAAAAAAACCCCATATCGCGGACATTCTGATTCGCAAACATCGCAATGGCCCGACCGGCGATATTGAATTATTCTTCGACGCGGAAAAGACGTCGTTCAAAAATCTGGCCAAACAACCGCCATCCGTGGAAGAAACCATGATGGAACAAATAATGGAATAGTCACTTTCAATGGTCTATTCATAAAATCTCCCGAATTTCTTCCCGCCCGTATTGAGCGGGATTTTAATATCCCATATAAAAAGGCCGGCAATACTGCGTATCGCCGGCCCCCAAGAAGGTCGCCCTTCCGAAAAAACCCTACATGGGTCCCCTGGCATTATGCCATTCGGCAAGCCCAGCTTGCCCGGTATGCTCCCCTTGCGTCAGGGGCCCTCCACGCAAGCCAACCCTCAACAGAGGGTCTTGCGGCGGCAGTCGGATCCTCCTTAAAGAGGATAACCGAGAGGGTCATGCCGCTAACCGCGCCAAGCCGCCCGCCAAACAGCAGCGCAGCTTGACCGGTGTTAGTCAATTTCGAAATCAGCGATCCGTCGACGGCCACCGTTCGGGCAAGCCGAGCGCCGAATTGCCCTCGAGCAGGGCGTCATCAGCGACGATCTCGTCGGACCCGCCGAAGTGATCCACTGCCGTCTGCGCAGCAGTGGGCGTTTTGCGGCGCGAAATCGGCGACCCCAGGATATTCGCCACCATCTGGTCGACGACCTCCCTTCGCCGCGCGGCCGACACGGGCGGCGCAGCGTCTGGCTCTTCATCTGACGGAATCGACATCCTCGAAACGGTCTTCTTCGCCATATTAGTTATACCTCACTTGATAGACAATCTAGAACTTTTTCCTCCGTAATAGGGACTTTATCTTATCATTGCCCCGATTATATTTCAAGCACCGAGATGCTTTTGATTTTGGCGGAAATCTAGTAGAATACTGGAGATGACAACCCTGCCCAAATCCATCCAAAACCTGATTAATGAATTCGGCAAACTGCCCGGCATTGGCCCCAAGACCGCCTCGCGCCTGGCTTTTTATCTGCTCAAGCAACCCAACCTCGACCTGCAATCATTTGCCGCGGCCATTGGCAATCTGCACAAGAACCTGATTTACTGTTCCCGCTGCTTCAATATGGCCGAGGTCGATCCTTGCGCCATCTGCGCTGACAGCAAGCGCAATCAAAATCTGATCTGCGTGGTGGAGGATTCGCTCGACGTTGTGGCGCTCGATCAGATTGCCGGCTTCAACGGCGTCTATCACGTTCTCGGCGGGGTCATCTCGCCGCTCGATGGCGTGGGGCCGGAAAAACTAAAAATTCAGGAATTGTTCGCCCGCCTTTTGTCCGGCCCGGCCCAAGAAGTGGTGCTGGCCACCAATCCTTCCATGGAGGGGGAAGCCACGGCCATGTATATTGCCAAGCAACTCAAGGATCCAAAATTTAAACATGTCAAAACCACCCGCCTGGGCCGCGGCCTGCCCATGGGCGCTGATCTGGAATACGCCGATGAATTTACGCTATCCAAAGCTCTGGAGGGCCGCCAGGAGTTTTAATTAGAAATTAAAAAGCCTGGATTTCCAGGCTTTTTAATCTAGCTAATTGATTCGATTTCGACGACAGTCTCGCTCTGTCTGTGGCCGGTCTTTCGGCGGTATCGCGACTTAGCCCGATATTTGAATACAGTCAATTTTTCGCCGCGCTGTTGGGCCAGAATCTTCCCCGTGACCTTGGCGCCAGCCACGTATGGTTTGCCAATTTTAACCGCGTCCCCATCAAAGACGAGCAGAACCTTGTCAAAAGTTACATTGCTTCCCGCATCGGCAACCAATTTTTCGATAGTGACCTTGTCTTTCGGAGCAACCAGATACTGTTTACCGCCGGTTTCAATTACAGCTTGCATGATTTATCTTGAGTTAATGCTTGAATATTTTAACAAATTTACTCCGTTACGTCAACACTATCCCCGACCCTGATTTTATTCTGCACCGCCCAGCCGGCGTTTACTTCCAAGACCGAATCTATCTCCTGCTGGGATACATATCGATAAAGCGCGCTATCCTGCACGCCCGGCTCCGGTTTGGCATTCAGGGTAACTTCCGCGACCTTCCCATCCTTGATCCAGATTAAATCCAGGGGGAATTTCATATCTTTCATCCAAAACCCGTATTTACCCGCGGCTGGAAACTTAAACAGCATACCTTCGTTTGCTCCGAGCGATTCGCGGCCGGAGAGGCCCTGCTCGCGCAGCTCTGGCGTATCCGCTACCTGGACGCTAAGCGTCTGCTCCGCAATCGTTACGCTCGCAGTTTCGTCGGATACGGATCCGCCCCGGTTGCACCCCGCCGCCACTAGCGGCAGTGCCACAAGAACCATTAATAATTTATAATTCTTGTTATTCATAGTGTTTTCCCCGGCGCTTATAAATTGAAATAATCGAGGCGATAATCGCCAGCATCACCAGGACTAAAATCAAAAACGCAATCAGCTTGCCGCGCGATTGCAAAAATAGCGCCGAGACACCGAAGATTCCGGACAGCGCATATAGAAATATGACCGACTGCGGCACGGACAGGCCGATTTCCTGCAGCTGGAAATGCAAGTGCCGCCGATCTCCGCTAAACGGCGATTTGCCGCTGATTAACCGCTGCAGCACGACCCAGATTACATCGAGCAGCGGGATGCCCATGATCAAAAGCGTGGTCGCCATTTTTCCGCCCGAGACGATCGCCAGGACGGCCAGCATAAAGCCGGCAAACGTCGACCCGCCCTCGCCGAGAAATATTTTCGCTGGGTGGAAGTTTAAAATCAAAAATCCCAGTAAGCTGCCGGCAAAAGCGATGGCCAGCATGGCGGTTTGCTGCTGCGCCACCTGGGGACTCAAGGACAGCCCAAACAGAGTCAGGGCGGCGATCGCCGAAATGCCGGTCACCAACCCGTCTACCCCGTCCAAAATTTTGGTGGTGTAGGTCATGGTCATGGTCCAGACAAACACAATCACAGCTGACCATAACGATGACACAGTGATCACGCCCCCAGTCAAGGGATTGTGAATGCTGACCGCATGCACCCCGGCGCTGATTACCGCCAAGGACGCCAGAATCGGAAAAGCCAATGAATAAGGGGCGGGCAAGCGAAACCGGTCATCGAGGTAGCCACCAATCATCAAAATGCCTCCCCCGACCCAAATTCCGACCAATAGCGGCAACGGAATATTGCCGTTCAAAAGGTAGCCGCCAAACACTCCAATAATCAGAGTCACCAGGAAAAAACTACTGAAGATGGCGATTCCGCCCAGCATTGGGGTCGGAGTTTTGTGAAATCGGCGCTCCTCGTCCGGCCGGTCCACAATGTTGTGTCGGAGCGCAAATCGCGCGACCAAAAACGTCGCAATAAATGAAATAAAAAATGAGAGCGCGAAAAATACTAAATAAATAAATCTCATGTTATTTGGTTAGAGCCTCACTGGACACCGGATTCGGCGGCAGGTTGGATCTTCTAATTTTGGGTGTAACCCAGAATGTTTCCATATATTTGCCCAGCATCAACCGGGTCTGGGCATCAATCGCTGGCAGGGAACCGAAAATTGACGCGACGAACGGCGAAAATATCCACTGCCAGAGCATGGAAAAGCTTTTCCAACCGTTGTAATGCTTCGGCCGCGGAGGCAGCAGCACCCAGTTGATGTAAACCGAAAACGCGAGAAAAAAAGTTGCAATACTCATAATCGCCTTAGTCATAACCGGCAGGTTAAGGGCCAGAACGGTCGAGCCAAACCGATCCCCGCCCAAAATCAGCGGCAGCCAGCCCAACACGGCCAGCATAATCGAAGCCGTAGCCCAAAAATAATGGCCTTCCAGCAAACGTTCGGCATACAACAGGCGCTTCCACAGCGGAATTTTCCGATTGGGCAACAGTTCCGGAAAAGTCATCGCAATCTCCGTTACGCCCCAGGCCCAGCGCCGCTTCTGTTTGTATTGCGCCGCCAGCGTCTCCCATAAGGTGGCGCCCATGACCGCATCCATGGAAACTGTGGTATACAAAGGCTTGGTCCGGTAATCACCGTTAAACCGCAAGAAACATTGCCAGAAAATATGGGAATCATCCGGGATTATATCCACCCGCCAGAATCCGACGTCAACCAAAGTTTTAAAACTCATGGCGTGGGACGAAAAGGTAATCAGCCGATCCGGCCGCGATGCCTCAATTAATTGCCAAAAAGAAGAAGTGACCGCGATTACCCGGGCCACAGCCGGAGTATCCCAAATATTGTTGTGGAACATGGGCGTCGGCTGATAGCTCGTCTGGAGCGGCTTGGCCGCGGTCAAAAAATCATAAGTCAGATGCGCCAGATAGTTTTTGCTGATAATCGTGTCTGAATCAAATCCGGAAACAATCACCCGCTCGTAAGCAACCCCCTGCCTGTCCAAGAACTGCTGGGCCAGTTTGGCGCCATAGGTCAGATTGGCGCTTTTAACTTTGGCTTCACCCGGCAGTCCATCCGGATGGCGGCTGAGAATAAACGTATGAAATTTGTCGCGATATTTTTCCTCCAAAACATTGACCGTGCTAGCGGCTTCCGCCCCACCGCGTTCTTCCGAAGCCAACACGAATATCACTTTCTTTGGATCGTAATCCGCGTTAAGCACGGAAGCAATGGAGTCATCCAAAACCTCAAAACTTTCCTTATAAGTGGCCAAAATTACCAAATGATAAATCCGGGCCCAGTCGTAATTGCGATCTAGAGGCAGTTTTTCCAGCTGGGCAGCCAGCTTGGCATAAAGCTGGTTTAGTTTGTTCTTGCCTGCCAGGCGGCTTTGGGATTGCAAATACTGGGCCAGCCGGTCCTTGTCGCCCAGGCGCCGCAGCAAATCATTCCAATCAACTTGAGAATGAATTTTTAATTCACGATAGGAATGGACCAAATGAATGGCCACGTTGGCGCCCTTTAAAAACCAATAAAGGTCAAATAAAATAATATAAATCGCCACCCAGGCCGGATGGAAATAGGAGAGGATGGGCGCGCCGAGCAAAGTCAGCCAGGTCAAAGCTCCGGGCAGAATTTCCAGCATTCGAATTTTTAAGGGTTTTTTAAGCATTGATGAAAGTTAAAACAGCGCTAGCAGCCAAAAAAATCAGCTGGACGACCAGCGAAGCAAACGCCAAAAAATATGAAGCTAATTTTTCCTTTTGGTAAAACGAACTGGCAATACTGAGATTAATGATCAAAATTATCAAGGCACCGGCCGCAATACCATAGGCATATATTCCGGGACCGACCAAATCCGAACCATACACGGCGCTGTAATGAAGCAGAATGTTGCTTAATCCCGGATCGAGTTTGAAATACAAAATGGCCCAAGCCGCCAGGTTGGCGCAAAGGCTTAAGCCAAAGCCGACTAGGTTCATTTTGTCTTCAAAAAAAGGCTTACGAACAGCCCAAATCTGGATTAATCTGGAAATAATCATCGGCCTTAATTATACTCTTTTTGGGCGATTTTTTCAATGCAGCGAAGTCGGCCAGAGAGGGTGAGTTAAAACCGCATATCATACCAATTCAGGCCATATTCGGTCATAATCAAAACCCGCTCGCCTTCGGCGCTCATCTTGTGACTTCCGAGCTCCAAAAACTTAATCGCTTCTTGAATGTGTTCTTCGCTCATCCCTTCGATTTCCAAATACGCCGGCATGCCTGGATACTGATCCAAGTCAAATTTCCAATTTTTGTAAATCCATGATATCCGATCTTTTTCCTGATACGCCCGCTGTTCCAGACCCAGTTGTTCGAACAAGTCGGCGGTCTGGTCGGGGTCGGAAACGTCAAAATTTATTTCTTTGTGTTTGCGTGATACGCCCAAAATTTCGGACGGCCCCTTCCAGGTGACAGCTGCGTTCCCGTCCAGCCCGGATCTGATCCGCAGGAACCAGTGGATTTCTTCTTCTTTGGTTCCCTTGGGCCGAAACCAACGGACCATAAAGCGGGTTTGCAGAATTTTTTCGGCGCCGAGGCCGGTTAAGCGCGAAATTATCGCGTCTTTGTCCACTCCCAAAATTTTGGTTTCTATTTCGTGGGCCATTAGCCTATCACTGTTCCCTTAAATTTTTTGCCGGCAAAAAAGTTCTTCAGGTTTTGCAGCTTTCTACCATTCATAACGATGACTCGGAGTTTCTGTTTCTCGGCGAGCCGGGAGGCGACCGGATCAAACGGCAGATTCAAACCGGGATCCCATTTATTTCCGACTATTTTCCGAAAGTCATGCCACGAGATATTTTTGATGGATTTAGCGCCTGGGTGCGTTTTGGGATTCTTATCATAAACGTAATCGACGTTGCTTAAGTTAAGCACCGTTTGGGATTTGTATCCCCGGGCCAGCAGCACCGCGTCATAATCAGTCGACCAGCCGGGACGGTAACCGGCCGCGATAATCACGGCTTCTTTGGCAGATTCAGGTTGGTTGGGATTGGTAATGATCCGGCTATACGCCACCTTGCGAAAAATTGTGCGCATCAAATGACCGTTAAGCCGGGTCGAATGTATACCCAGCCAGTCCAAATCGTCTGGATTCAGTTCACCCAAGGCTTTGGCAGCTTCGGAATATCGCCTGGAAGTGCGACCGCCGCCGGTGATTAGTATAAACTTTCGGCCGCGCTTGATTTGCGTTTCTATCAACGAACGAAAACCCCGAAGGAACTTAATATCGACCTCGTCCGGCACAATCAGCGACCCGCCCAGCGAAATGATGTATCTTTTTTTATTCATAAAATATTATTCCGTTGAGTTATCGGGCTGAGCCACCTGTGAGCAGGGCGTTGACTTAAAACAATAGTATGCCCATTTATTGGACCGCAAGTCAATGTAGGCCAGCCGTGCCTGGTCTTTGGCTGAAATTTGGTGGCTCAGGAGGATAGCCAGGCCATCCAACTGGCTCTTGACCGCGCGGCTGGTATCGAACAATACCGACCAGCCGTTGGCTGTGGCGAATTCCACATCCGAACTCTCCTTGCCGGGAAACTTAATTGCCTGAATCGCAATACTGATCTTGCCCGGCCATTGTTTGATTATGGAAATTACAAACGGAGCGAGTTTGCTGTTAAGCGCCTCGCCCTGGGCAAAGTTCTCAGTTAGTTGATCGTGAGCGACAACCAGATCACCCGGGACCTCGATTTGCTTTACGACAATTCCTTCATCATCAACCAAAAAATAATTGCCGCTGGATTCGATCACAAATCCCGGATTGCGTTCGGTGACTTCAATTTTAATTCTGTTTGGCCAGTCCCTGTTGGTTTTGGTGGTTTTGATCTCCGGGATCGCTGTGGTAATCAGATTGTTGACCCGGCCCGGAGTCAGTAAAAAATAATTATTTTTTTTGATCAAAAACAATCTCGATTCCCCGACCTTGCCCACCACATCCGCCACCAGCTGCGGGCTGACGGCCTGTGTGCCACTGACTTCAATGTTGGCCACGACAAAATGAGAAGAAATGACGAGGTAATAGAAAATAATCAGAAAGATTATAATTCCGGCGTTCCGCCAAAAAGCCAGGTGCCCGCGAAAAATTTTAACCAAAAAAGCCGTCCATCGCGTCGGATTCGGGTTGAACGCACGTTTATAGTTGGCGGCCTGCTTAACTTGGCCGCGGAATTTCGCACCGCCAAAGCGGCGGTGCGGCTCCAGTTTTCGCCGATGACTTGAAAATATTTTCATCGAGAATTATAAATTGAATATTTCTTTTTTTTGATAAAAACCCAATATCTGTCGCCATAAGACCAATGCCACCACTCATATGGATAGTTCACAAATCCGGCTTCGGTCATTGCTTTAATTAAAATTTTGCGGTTCTTTTTGGCATCATTAGAAATTCGTTTCGCGTAGGTTACGCTGTCACTAGAAGTGCCATTAATTTTTCGACCCATATTCAATTCTTTGCCCCCTAAGGTCATTAAAGTGAGGTCCACCGCGCCTCCCGTCGTATGCGGCGGAACAATGTCCGGCGGAGCCACATATTCTACTGCTTTAGCTTTCAAAAATGCTTGGGATTTTTTCGGATATTTTTTTGTTAAATAACCCAGATGCTCTTTAAAAATCTTTTTTTGTACGGCCAAGGGGCGAAAACCCTCTTTAATCTTTAAAACTATCCCTCTTGGCAAATCCTCTTGGGCAACTAATAACCTTTCCATGACGCCCTTTCGCAGCTTGCATATCGGCTGGTTATATTTAAATACACCTTCTCTACTCTCATCATAGAACAGTACCGGATATTGTTTAATATCAACCAAAACTTCGTGATTCTCTTTAATGGGGATCGCTAGAACTTCAGAATCATTTATTTTGTATAATTTTTTCATAATATTTTAATACTGCAATACGAGAAAGTATTGCAGTATTATTCTTTATCTAAAGCAAGCTGGATTAATCTATCCAAAAACTGGGAATACGACATACCTATTGCGACTGCGGCTTGAGGAACCAAAGACGCATTCGTCAGGCCAGGAATCGTGTTGACCTCCAAAAAATATATTTCACCAGCTGGAGTAACAATAAAATCAGACCTAGTAATACCTCTGCAGCCAAGCAATTTATGGATCCGGAGGGCCAGTTCTTGTAATTTTTTGGCTAATTCTTCTTTGATCCTAGCCGGAACTATTTCATCGCGGTATTGTTCATCGTATTTCGCTTTAAAATCAAAAAAAGTCGAACCATTCTTCGGCACAATCTCAATCACCGGCAGAGCTTGTAATTTGTTATTACCTAAAATTGGTACAGTCAGCTCAATTCCCGAAATATATTCTTCCACCAGTACTTCACTGTCATGCTCAAATGCCAAATCCAAGGCTTTTTTTATCTCCTGTTGATTATCCGTAATCGTCACGCCGAACGAGGAACCGATCCGGTTGGGCTTAATCACGACTTTGCCGGAAATTTGGTGTAAAAAACTATTGGGATTTTTTTCGTATTCGCTTTTAACAATCATAATTTGGACTGGAACTTTTATTCCCTCGGTGGCAACCAATCGCTTAGTTTTATTTTTATCCATGGCCAACGCTGACGCCTGAACTCCGGAAAAAGTATAAGGAATTTTGAGGACATCCAACATGCCTTGGACCGAGCCGTCTTCTCCGCCTGGCCCATGTAAAGCCAAAAACGCGACATCAATTCCGGATTGCGGATTTTTTTCCACTGGCACAATTTCTTTATTATCAGCGACTGGCTTAGCGCCTGCTTTATCTACAATCTGCTTAATCGTTTCCGATGAAGTCAGCCACTGGCCGTCCAAAGCAATTTCCACCGGCACGACCTCGTATTTATTTTTATCCAGATGCTCTGCCACAACTTTGCCACTAAGTAAAGACACTTCCCGTTCCCTGGAAGTCCCGCCAAAAAATAATGCGACTCGTAATTTTCTCGACATTATATTATTATTCTTGGGATTATTGGATTAATTCGTGTCGTAATCTCATAATTAATTGTTCCGATTTTCTTACCCAATTCATCGGCAGTTATTTCTTCTTTACCCTGTTTGCCCATCAACACTGCTTCGTCACCGGCTTTCACATTATTTGCTTCCGTGACATCGACGCTCATGAGATTCATATATATGCGGCCGCGCACCGGGCAGCGTTGGCCGCCGACTAAGACCGTTGAGTTATTCGAAAATCCCCGGTCATAGCCTTCATAATATCCCACAGGCAGAATCGCGAGCTTGGTCGCTCTGGTTGTCTGATAAGTTCGGCCATAGCCGACAAATGCTCCCTTGGGCAATTCCCTGACAGCTAAAATTTTGGCTTTCCAGCCTAAAACCGGTTTGAGATTAATTTTGGTTTTTAGGGACTTATAGGACTTCATGCCGTAAATTCCGATGCCGATGCGCGCCATATCAAAATGGCTTTCCGGGAACGCCAGGGCGGATGCAGTGCAAGCTATGTGTTTGAGCGGAATTTTTAGGCCCTGGTTTTCTAGATCCGCAACAATATCCTTAAAATGTCTAAGCTGAGTTTTGGTATATTCTGGATCGTCCTCAGATGCGGCAAAGTGGCTGAATAGCCCTTCGACTTGAACATGCGGCAGGCTGCGAACTTCTTTTACAAATCCGGTGGCATCGCGGGCCAAAACTCCTAAACGCGACAATCCGGTTCCCACCTTGACGTGCACACGGGCTTTCTTTTTCTGTTTTTTGGCTGCTTTTGAAATCGCTTTGGCCTGCCATATGTCATAGACCACCAAAGAAATATTTTTCGCAACCAGGGAAGCTATCTGGCCAGCATCGTAATAGTTTAAAACCAAGATTGGCTTTTTGATCCCAAACTCGCGCAAGGCCAACGCTTCATCGCCATAGGCGGTGCCAAAAAAATCAACCGTGGACTCAATGGAAGCGGTCACCGCCAACGCGCCGTGGCCGTAAGCGTTGGCTTTCACCACGACCATCAATTTTACTTTCTTAAGCACTTTTCTAAATTGAGAAACATTATGGTGCAGTGCTTGTCGGTTTATCTCAATAAAATTTAATTTACTCATTTCTTCTCGATCACCTTGAATCCGGTGTATTTCTGCAAAACTTTGGGGATCTTTATTGATCCGTCGGCCTGCTGGTAGTTTTCAAAAATCGCAATCGGTATTCGGGACATGGCAATCGCGGTCGCATCATTGGTATGGACAATTTCGTTACTCCCGTCGGGACGGCGGAATTTAATATTTAAGCCACGCGCCTGATAATCCGTCATATAATCGGCGCTATGGGTTTCCCGGTATCGATTTTGCCCGGGCAGCCAGGTTTCAATATCCACCTGCCGGGCATTGGGCTTGCCCATATCGCCCGTGCAGTTAATCACCACCTGATACGGCAGCTCCAATTGCTGCATCAAGTATTCTTGAACCGCAACGAGAAATTTATGCTCGAGTAGGGAAGTTTCCGGGGTGCTAAACGATTCCATTTCTAATTTGTCGAATTGATGCACCCGCAGCATGCCTTTCGTATCTTTGCCGTAGGACCCCGCCTCGCGCCGAAAACAAGTCGAAAAACCCAAATATCTGATGGGCAATTCTTTCCCGTCCAAAACCTCGTCCATATGCATGGCAACCAAAGTGTGTTCCGCACTCCCAATCAGATAGAGCTCATCCTTGGCCATTTTATACTTCTCGTCCGCATCTTCGGGGCTGAGTCGTCCGGTCCTGGTATAAACATCAGGCTTGATCATGACCGGCGGCAACACCGGCACAAAAGTATTTGCCGATAATTCCGGGTCAATTTGTTTGGCAATTTTGGCGATAATTTTTTTATCGGTTAACGTTTCCGAAACAAACTGAATCAAGGCCCATTCCAGGATAGCGGCGGCGCCTTTTTTAAAACCAAATCTCGCTCCCGAAACTTTGGCGGCCCGTTCCATGTCGACAATCCCCAAACTTTCGCCCAAAGCCATATGGTCCTTGGCTTCAAACTCAAATTTCGCCGGTTCGCCCCAATGTTTGATCACTGTATTGGCGCTCTCATCGGAACCCACCGGCACGTCTTCCACCGGAACATTGGGAATTTGCTCCAAAATCAGTTGCCATTGGGATTCAACTTCGGCCAATTCCAGCTCTAATTTACCAAGATTATCCTTGAGTTCGCGGCCTTGGGCAACCAGAGCCTCGTTTCTATCGCTCTTGAGCTTACCAGCGATTTCGTTACGCCGGGCGCGAACTGACTCGCTTTCCATGATCAGCTTTTTCCGCTGTTCATCCAAACTCAAAAGATGATCCAGATTCGCATTGGATAATTTGTTTTTAATCGCCTGGCGGACCTTTTCTTGATTGTCTCGGATAAATTTGATATCGAGCATAAAATTATTACTTAGTGTTTAATAAACAATCCATAATTTCCGGCACGGCTTTCATCACATCATACCCTGTTAACGCTGACGGATCAACAAACTTCAGATCCAAAATCTTATGATCAAACTCATTGCGATGCAGCGCTCCGCCGATAGCTCGACATTCATAGCAGAGCAGTAACACTTGCGATTCCTGACCGTCGGCGCTGACCCAGGTATTGCTGAAAATTTTCGGCAAAAGCCGGATCACTTTCGCTCTAAGCCCCGATTCCTCTTCAATCTCCCTCAGTACGGCCTGCTCCGGGGTTTCGCCAAATTCCAGTTTGCCGCCGACAAACTCCCATTTATTATCGGCTTCCGGAAATTTCGGGTCGCTCCGCTTGGCAATCAGCAATTCATTCTTATCGTTGCGCACCAGTCCGATCACAATTGGAATCTGCTTGTGCTCCGTCATCCGGCCAGTTCCTTTAAAATATCGTGTAGTTTTTCTACGGCGACTTTCCGGTGATTCATAACGTCTTCTTCTTCGTCTGTCAGATCAATCCAGTATTTATTGTAATTGGGCAGAAACATCACTGGCCGGAAAGTCAGGCCCGTCTCCCGTTTGTCGCTGGGTTTTTCCGGGACGACGCCGGCCACTTCACCGTGGGCCGTAAACACTCCGAACGGCGTGGCTAGGGCGAGAATGACCACATGCTTGCAGGCCCGGTTGGGGACATTTTTCATTCGCTTAAACACTTCGGCAACAATCTCTTCCTCAGTCATTTCACGGCCGATCCACCGCCGGCTTTTGACCCCCGGTTCGCCGTTGAGAGCTTCGATTTCAAACCCGCCGTCATCGACTATGGCCGGGATGCCCGATTTTTCAAAATAATATTTGGCCTTATCCACAGCCGTTTGTTCGAAGGTTTTGCCCGTCTCTTCCGGCTCGGGAAGATTTAAATCTTTGGACGAAACGACCTCCAGATTGAAACCTTTCAGCAGTTCCTTGTAAATCTTAACTTTTCCCGGGTTGCCGGTACCGATCAGAATTTTGTTCATCCCGTTAGAGACAGGACCCGTTAGAAATTATCTTAACGGGTCGATTAATTTTATTTAACAACATTAAGCAATAAATCATAAATTTATTAAACTAGCTACTAAATTTCTAACGGGTCAGGAAACGCTTCAGCCTATTTTTAATATGGCGCTTGCCCATTCCTGTTTTTAGATACTTTTCTCTTACAAAGGCATCTTTCTCGTTCATACAAGCCTCGTAGTAGATCAAAGTAAAGGGACCCCGACCTTTAGTTGAATAAACTTCCTGGTTATTATGCTGGCTGAAGCGTTTCCGTAAATCACGCGTTGATCCGGTATATAATCGTTTGTCTTTAATACTTTGTAGGAGATATACATAGAACATTTAGTTGTCTCTAACGGGATTCATAAGCCGATTTCCTCCGCATGCGCCTTCATCGCATTTAATGCCACCTCAACCAGTTCCGGCAGTTCCAGGTCGATGTATTCCTTGCACAGCATAATAATCTCGCGATTGACCCCGGCGGCGAAACTTTTTTGCCTGAATTTCCGCAACACGGAATCCACAGTCACTGAAGCCAATTTCTTGTCGGGCTGAATTAGCGCCGCAGCCGTGATTATGCCGGACAATTCTTCCACGCAATATAAAGCTTTTTCGAGCAATGTTTCGGGCTTGATTTCATGTGTCCAGTTGTGCACATAAATAGCATTGATAATTGCCGGCTTCAAATCGGTCTTTTCCAGAATCGCTTTTGAAACTTTCGTATGATTCTTAAAATCATCTTTCGTTTTCTCCCAATCCAGATCATGCAGCATACCGGCCAGTTCCCAGTCATCCTGGTTTTCACCGAACTTCTCAGCCAGGGCCCGCATGATAAATCCCACGGCAACATTGTGGCGGATGAGATTGGGATTCGTAATATGCTGCGCCAATAAATCCAGCGCTTCGGTGCGGGTCATGCGTCAAAAAAATTCTTTCCGGTTTTAATTGCCTTGATGTAATGATCAACCATGCTAAAAACCGGTCGTGGAATATTGTCTAATTCATACCAGCGCCAATCAACCATTTTGTCCGGCTCCAGTTCTTGCGGCTCGCCGTTTTTCCAATCAGCAATAAAGCCGATGTTCACATAATGCTTAGGCATATAGTCCTTAATGTTACTTAGGCATAAAAATCTGACATTCTGAATTTCTAACCCACTCTCTTCTTTAGCCTCTCGGCTGACAGCTTCAATAAAGCCTTCTGCATACTCCATATGCCCGCCCGGCGGAGCAAATAAATCTTTGGCGTGTTCGGATTTTCTTCTGCCAAATAAAAATTTCCCGTCCTTTTTGATCATCACACCCAAACCAACTTTTGGCCGTTGTCCTTCCATTATTTCTATTCCCCTTTAATGCGTTTTTCAATAGTCTCTTGATCGTCTACAACGAGCCGCTCAAATATCTTGCCCGTATTATCAATTTCCAGAATATCTCTTTGCTGTGGGTGGCTCTCTTTCTTCAGTCTGGTATAAAACATGTTTTCTCTGGGCGTCTCAAACCCTCGTTCATATATCTGTTCCTCAAATCTAACCTTTGCCGGAAACTTTCCATCGGCCTCAAATCCCTCGACTTGTTGGCCGCGATTCTCTTCTATTCTTCGAGAACTTCGCCCCGGTTGAGACTCCCGTTCTTCATGATTTGGCATTTTTCTCCTCTTCTTTCATAGGTGGGAAAATTACAGTTTCGCGGATCGAACGGTTCATCAAAACCGCAAACACCCGCTCGCTCATGCCGTATCCCACCGCCGGCGGCATTCCATATTCCAGAGCCTCAACATAATCCTCATCCATGGAATGCGCCTCCTTATCCCCGGCCGCTTTCATCTTCATTTGTTCTTCAAACCGCCCCCGTTGATCCAATGGATCGTTGAGTTCAGAAAAACCATTGCCCAATTCCGCGCCGCCGGCGATCGGCTGGAATCGCAAAATCCGGTGCGGATTTTGCGGGTCTTTTTTGGCCAGCGGCGAAGTCTCGAGCGGATGGCCGACCAAGAAACACGGCTGGATGAGTTTAGGCCGGACAGTTTTTTTGTAGATTGCATCGATCAATCGTCCGCGGCCCATTCCTTTTTCGACTTTCAACTTCAATTTTTGGGCGGTTTTCAGCAATTCGTCATCCGAAACCGCATTCAAATCCAAGCGGGTTTCGTTTTTAAATGCTTCAAAATAATCAATCCGCGGCCACGAACTGGCCCAGTTAATTTTATGTTCTTCATATGTGGTTTCCATGCTACCTGCCACCTGCGAGACAATTTCCTTGTAAAGATCCTCTACAAAATTCATGCCTTTTTCATGATCCGAATACGCCCAGTAAAATTCCATGTCGTCGTATTCCTGCAAATGGTCGCGGTCAATCCCTTCGTTGCGGAAAAGTCTTCCGATTTCAAAAACCTTTTCATAGCCCCCTACCAGCAGCCGCTTCAAGGGCAGCTCCAGCGAAATTCGCATATAGAAATCGCGATCCAGGGCATTATGATGCGTCAAGAAAGGTTCCGCATCTGCCCCGCCCGCAATGTTTTCCAAAACCGGCGTCCAAACTTCCAGGAAACCCTGATCGATCATAAACTTGCGCACCGTCTGCCAAAACAGCGCTTTTTTGCGGAACAGTTCCCGGGTCTGTGGGTTGGCCACCAAATCCAAATAACGTTTTCGCAGCTTGGTTTCCGGATCCTTGAGGCCAAAATAATTCTGCGGGATCGGCCGGATGGATTTCGAAAGCAGTTTGTAGTCAGCGGCCTGCAAGGTTTTTTCTCCCGTCTTGGATAGTTCCAAATTCCCGGAGACCTGCAAAAAGTCACCCATATCAAAAAAGGTGTTGAACTGTTTAAATTTCTCACCCAACACGTCTTCGCGGAGCATAAACTGAATCTGTCCGGAAGCGTCTTCCAAATTGCCGAACGTCAGCTTGCCGTGCGTGCGGATCGAGCGGATCCGGCCGGCCAGCGTAACTTGATTTTTGGTTGATTTTTGATTCTCAAAAAAGCCCAAGGCTTCAGCCACCGTATGAGTGCGTTCTGAATGGATTGGGTAGGGCTCAATGCCAGCTTTTTTAAGTTCTTCCAGTTTTTGTATCCGAACACTCCGTAATTCTTCAATTTTCTCACTCATGGATATGGGTTAACTAGCCAATATTATACCACAAATCCGAACTTCGGGCCAAATTTTTTTCGTCACTATAAAACCCGAACCATAAAATATACGAACATCGAAATTCCCACGATCAATTTAAACGCTGAGCCCACCACCAGGCCAATCAGCGCCCCGTAAGCTGACTTCAGCGCGTGGGCTTGATTGCCGCCGGCGATTAACTCACCCAA
>MFEY01000009.1:0-2041 GCA_001780035.1 Candidatus Doudnabacteria bacterium RIFCSPHIGHO2_12_FULL_48_16 | reverse complement strand
CTTTGTGCTGCCTGGCCGCCAAGGCCGGTGCCAAGGTATCCACCGCAATGGTCAGAACAATAAGCAGCGCAAACACCGCCAGCGCCATGGGGGTGATTAAAGCGAAATTTGTGAACCAAGAAAAAATCAAAAATCCCAAAAAAGCAACCGGCAAGCCGGGTAAAATTGGGAGGATGGAACCCAAGACCCCGATTAGAATCAGGAGTCCGGAAATTAAAGAGGTCCAAAAGTAAGCCATAAATATTTAACGCCTCAGTCGGTTGAGGCGTTAAACTTGTTTATTCAATGTTCAATATTTCGTATTCATTTTTGCCGGCGGGGGTGTCGACTGCCATCCTGTCTCCTTTTTTGGCGCCCAGCAGCGCTTTGCCAACCAGAGATTCATTCGAAATCTTACCGGCGGCGGGATTGGCTTCGTTCGCACCAACAATCGTATACTTTACTTCATTTCCCGCAAATTTTAAAACCACGGTTGAACCGACGCTGACAATATTTTTGTTCTTGCTGGCCGCGATAATTTGGGCATTTTTCAAAATCTCTTCAATTTCCTGAATGCGGCCTTCGATAAAGGCCTGCTCTTCTTTGGCTTGTGCGTAGTCGGCGTTTTCCGAAAGATCGCCATGAGCCACGGCTTCCTGAATGCGTTCAATGACTTCCCTGCGGCGGTCTTCCTTCAAGATTTTCACTTCGTCCTGAAGTTTTTTTAATCCGTCTTCAGTTAGCAACACAGCTTTGTTCATTTGAGATAAATTAAATACGTAAGCAATACTATTCTATACTGCGACCGTTGTCAACTATTTATTTGTTCGGGACCCCGGTGAGCGTGTTTTTGAATTCGTTCAAATTCCTTCTGCAGGACTGCTAGTTCGCTATCCGACAAATCTTCCAGGTCGACCAGTTTGTTGCGGGCCGATTTGACTGCCCGGATCAGCTCGTCCAGTTTGAGCTGTATGACTTTCGTATCCCGGTTTTCGGTGTTTTGAATCAAAAACACCATCAGGAAAGTCACAATTGTCGTGCCCGTGTTGATAATTAACTGCCAACCCTGAGAATAATCAAAAATCGGGCCGGTGATCGCCCAAACCAAGACGACAATCAGGGCGATAATAAACACCGAGGTGCTACCGACCGCTTCCGAGGTTTTATGAGCGATTTTATGGAAGAATTCATTCATCCTGTTAGAAATATGATTATTAACTATCCGAAATCTTTATGTAATCAGCCCGTTTAGTGTTATTTAGCTTGATACTTGCTGGGCTAAATTTCTAACGGGATTCATGGGTAAAGCTTATCATTTATTATACCGGTTCGCAATCCACCATTCATATACCTTTTTGGCAGCCGGCAGGGCCACCGAATGCCCCTCCCCGGCAGCCTCGACAATAATGGTCAGCGCGATTTGCGGCTGCTCGGCCGGGGCGTAAGAAGTAAACCAGGAGTGCGTGCGGGTCAGATCCCGCGCATCAAACTGGGCCGTGCCGGTTTTGCCGGAAATGGCCACTGGCAAACCGGCCAGGGTTCGGGCAGATCCGGCCGTAATAGTCTGTCTCATGCCCTCTTGAACGACTTTGACAAATTTGGGATCAAAAATATTTTCCGCCAATGTTTTAGGCTGGCCTTCGGCCAAAACCCGGCCATCCTGACCGGAAGCCTGTTTCAATAAATACGGCTGCATAATTTTGCCCCCGTTGGCTATGGTAGCGGTCCAGCTGTTAACCTGCAGCGGCGTCGAAAGCACGTCGCCCTGGCCGATAGATTCATGATAAGTGTCTCCCAGATACCAAGGCTCTTTCTTGACCGTTTGCTTCCAAGCCGGATCTGGTACCAGTCCGGATTTTTCCCCCGGCAGGTCAATGCCCAGAGGTTCACCGACATGAAATTTGCGCAAATATTGGGCGATCCGTTCCGGGCCCAGGCCCGTAACCTCACTATTGGGATTGCCTCCACCGACGGTATAAAAATAAATATCGGACGAGCGGGCGATGGCCGAATAGATGTCCATGATGCCCAAACCCGAATGTTCGTAACCGTAAAAAGTATA
>MFEY01000008.1:43370-84096 GCA_001780035.1 Candidatus Doudnabacteria bacterium RIFCSPHIGHO2_12_FULL_48_16 | reverse complement strand
TAAATTATTACTGCCAAAGGGAGACGACCACCCTCCCCACATCATATTCATCATCGGCATCCAGCCACCGCTTATGGCAGGAAATGCCGCTGACGTATTGCAACCAGAGAGTCGTTTGCCCATGACAACATGAATCTGTTCCTCGCCGTCTTCGCCATGTGCCTGAATCATCATGGCGTTCATGGTGGCGTGCGACTCACCGGACATAGTCCCCATAAAGTATTCTCCGAGCACGCCATATTGCTCATCGTTTAGGTCGGCACAAACAACTTCTTTTGCTTGCAGTTTATTCCAAAGCTCTTTGCCCTCCTGTTCTTCACGGGCAGTGTGCTCAACGACCTCGTTCCAATCAACTTGAGTATTGGAAAAATTACTCATCATTTGGGCATTCACATTTGGAGCAAATGAGCCAATGACGATTGCCGCGAAAATTGTGAAAATAAGCCTTTTCATATTTTTAAGTTAGCCAAACACTAAAACTTTGTCTGAACTCTCAATCATTTTGAGCAAGTCGGACATTGTAGAAATAGGGCAGATTTTACTCTCTCCCTTACCACGCACCTTCAAGCAACTGCCGCAGGCGTATATCCCACCTTTTAATTCTTTGAATTCAGATACTTTTACGGAAATATCAAAATCCTTGCTGTCGGGAATAGAATCGAGTTCTGAGCCCTCGCTCATCAAAAAGATTTCTGCTTGATGACCTGCCTTAAGTGTGGTGATCCCAAGGCGGAACGTATTCCACACATGTTCGGGTTTATTTGATTGTAATATAATGCCGAGTTTCATAAATTCAATAGCTATTTTCTGTACTATCCAGCTAACGCATCAGACAGGATCATAACTTCTCTACCCTTTCGGGATTCATATGCGTTGTAATTCAAAGTGAAGTTGATGATGCGCCGGTCGGGGTATAAAGATTTAATTTCTTTTTTATTATCGTAAGTTAGTAGCCAAAAAGCATCGGCATTTTTATTGAGCTGGTTTGCCAAGGCCTCATGGTTGTCTTTTTTGTAGTGGTTCAAATACAGGGTTGCGCCTTTTTCAAAATATGGAGGATCAAGGTATATAAAGGTGTTTTTCTTGTTCAAATAATCTTTAATAAGATCGAGCCCGTCCCTATTGAAAACTGATATACGGTTTTTATAGAGAGACAACTGATGAATCCTTTCGGCAAGTCTTTCCTTATTGAATCTGGCATCGATTTTATAATTACCTTTTTGTTTTACGCCGCCGATAGGCCCACCATCCAGAATGCCAGATACGTTTGTCCTGTTGAGGAAAAAGGTGGCAAAACCACGCTCAAATCGTGGAGCTCGTGCATCGCTATAAATCGCTTTCTGTTTCTTCCACTCCTTTATTGTAATAGGTGTCGAATGTATCTTTTTTATAAATTTTGCTGAATCGAAAATTGCCGATCTCCAAAACGAGTAGATTGCCTTATCAAGGTCGTTAATAACAATGTGATCAACCTTCTCCAAAAAAAGCAGGGCTAGGGCCGCTCCGGCACCACCAGCAAACGGTTCAACATAAGTGACTTTTTCTAATCCATTTTCTTTTATTACATTATCAAAAAATGGAAACAGAAAAGTCTTGCCACCAGGGTATCTCAATGGACTATAATGGAACTTCTGATTTCTTTTATGGGTTATTTTTTGCATTTTGTTTTGGCTTAGGATCAAGAATGTAACGGAACATTTTTTCCATTGCATCCCAAGCTTCCTCAACCTCTTTATCGGTCGCAAAAACGCTAGGATTATGATTTGTCGCATTCATGGCTTGCGCCGAATACGAAATCATCGTTGTGTCACTGATTATTTTTTGCGTGACCTGTGAAAGCTGGGTATTTTTATCGGTGTCCATCTCGCTTTTAAAAGCTTTCAAAACATCATCGAGAAAGACATAATTCTTACCCTTAACTGGTTTTATTGAATTACCGCAATGATCAAAATAAGCCTTGAGAGCACACTCTAGAAAACTCCGGAGTAGATCATGCGTGGCATTTGGAAATTTATGGTAATCGATGCCTTGCAACTCGATCAGCATTCTTTTCACTGCTGGTGCCGACAACGAAAACTTCACATCTTTTGGAGCGAGCTTTGTCCTTTTATGCGTGTAAGCCAAACTAGCCTCAGTGAAATCCTTACTCGTAACGACTTTGTCGCCCTTGGTTTTACTTGGTATGTCCGATTTCGGAAAATTGTCGAGGTATGCTTTCCTGTCTTTTTCCGCGTTTAAGGCACGCGAATCCACATTCTTTTCAACAACATCTTCAACGACCTTCTTGAATCCTTTTTCAAATTCTTTTTTATCGATGTTGATTTTTACTTCTCCATCCCCGTCGAAATCAAAGCCTAAGAAATCCCTCACCCGCTTGTCTTCGTACAACCTCTCGATTGTGGACGCTGGAAAACTTTTTTCATTATGCACCTTTTTGGCGATTGTCTCCGAGTCGTATTTAATGGATTTCGCTATTTTGTGAACATTCAACAATCGCAAAAATTTGCCAATGTCGACAGTTGGATAATCATCCCTTAGATTTTGAACAGTCTTACCCCGATCCAGCTCAGCCCTGTAGAAATAAGCCTGCCTCAGCGGCCTCCATCTTCGCTTTGTATTCAGCGTATGTTTATTCGCCAAAAAAATCATAGCCGAATCTCGGTCTGGCGCCACTACCACCTCACGCTCATCTGAAACTGTAACAGCTGATTTTAATATCTCTTTGATCGCAGATTCTTTAGATGGAACAATCTCTGGTCTCAATAATGCCTTAACAGCCGCTACGCGTCTGTTACCTTCTAAAACCGTGAATTTTTTATCCTCTTTTACCGTGACAGGAATCTCGTCAGGGAAAAAGCCATTAACGGCTATGCTTTTCAAAACCTGCATAGCGTCTTCATTGGAAAATAGGTCGTTGATTAAAGCACCCTGTGAAAGGTTCGCGCCACCATCCAACCGAATATTTTTTGAATCAAGAAAAAGATCGGTGATTTTTACTTTCTCCCGAGGCCATTGATCGTAATTAGGTTTTGCTACTGTTTTTGCCATATGTTCTTATTTATATTATAGCAAATATTTGAAAATTTTTCGATATGCATTTTCGGCCGGACATACGCCCTATCACTTTTGACCCGGAAATCTGCCACCCGAAATATCGAAGAACCTCTCAAAGAAGCTCGTCAGTTTACTTAGAACACTTTCACGTTTTTGGGTACGCTCACCGGTCGGAGAAAATCGAGATACCGGCGGCAGAACCTTAGTGATTGCCGTACCAGTCGTTGCCAAGTTACCATCACGGAACGCATTTCGTACAAACATGTACGTCGCATCGTGATCAAGACTTTCGCTCGCAATAATTTGTTCAAGTTCTTCAACCTTTTTTCCTTCGACAAACTTCTGCCAATCGTCATCAACCACAGACTGTATATCGAGCGACGATATAAACTGGTTGATGAGATCTTTTTTGTTACGGAGCTCAACACTTGAGTCTATGGCTTTATTAATATCAATCAAAAGTTCACGATTCTTGTTGTGATCTTGGTGGTATTTTTTGATGAGCCCTAACACGTAGTCGATATTTATCTCTACCTGTTTAATAAGCTCCATTTCAAACACTAAGTCATCGTTGATGTTTTCCTTGGCATCCTCCGCGCCTTTACGAAAATCATTGTAAAGGTCAATGTATGCACTGTGATAATCTTGAATGTCTCGCTCGGACAAGATCTCATTCCCAGTAAACTCATCAAAGGTCGTTAAAATATTACGCACGCGCAAGATCGCGCTATAAAGCTTGATAAAATCTTTTTGGTTCTGCTCCCCAATAATTCTTTCTCCAACGGGGAACTTTTCTAAAAGCTCTGCGACAAAGCTTGCATAGCCACGTATCTCTTTATCGCCATCTTCATATCCGTGGTAATACTCGGCATATGATTTCAAGAGTACAATGCCACTCGCTTCTTTGTCACCAAAAAGCGCAATGGATTCATTGGTTGCTTTTTCTAGATTGCGGAAACAAACAATATTTCCGAATGTCTTCACGCTGTTTAAAATACGATTCGTACGCGAAAATGCTTGAAGCAAGCCGTGCAATCGCAAATTTTTATCTACCCAAAGTGTATTAAGAGTCGTTGCATCAAAGCCAGTCAAGAACATATTGACCACGATAAGAATATCGATCTCTCTATCCTTTACCCGCTGACTGACATCTTTATAGTAATTCTGAAACTTATCAGATGAGGTATTGTAGGATGTCCCAAACATCGCATTGTAATCAGTGATAGCGGCGTCTAGGAAATCCCTCGAGCTCACATCGAGTCCTGTCGTATCCTCTGAATTTTCATCTATCATTCCATCCGCATCCTCGTCGTTCACTCCAAAACTATAGATAGTTGCTACCTTTAGACGCTTGTCACTTGGCACGTCCGCAAGTTGTTTTTTGAATTCGGCGTAATATTTCTTTGCCGCATCAATAGATGAAACTGCAAAAATTGAGTTAAAGCCAGCGAGCCTCCGGTCTTTCAACTTATAAAAACTATTGCGCTTGGTCTTTTGATCAAAATGCTCACGAATGTAGCCAACAATATTTGCCAATCGTTCGGGTGAGGCGAGCACTGCTTCACGATCAATATCGCTCACTTTCTTATCTTCAATATTCTCAGCTTCATGGACGGTAGAAACATAATCAACCTTAAACGGCAAAACATTTTTATCAGCGATAGCATCCACAATAGTGTATGTGTGCAGTTTTTCACCAAAAGCTTGCTCAGTGGTCTTCAAATCGAGTCGGCCACCCGATGATGCATTCATCGCAAAAATCGGGGTGCCGGTAAATCCAAAGAGATGGTAGCTCTTAAATGTCTTGGTAATAGCGGCGTGCATATCGCCAAACTGTGAACGATGACATTCGTCAAAGATAAGCACGACATGACCATCAAAAATTGTATGACCAGAATTCCGTCCAATAAAACGATCGAGTTTCTGAATAGTTGTGATGATGATGCGCGCGTTCGGATTCTCTAGCTGACGCTTCAAAATCGCCGTACTCGTATTGCTATTGGCCGCACCTTTTTCAAACTTGTCGTATTCTCGCATCGTCTGATAGTCCAAATCCTTACGGTCAACAATAAAAACCACCTTATCTACATACGGCAATTTACTCACCAACTGTGCAGTCTTGAAGCTGGTCAAGGTTTTTCCTGATCCCGTCGTGTGCCAAATATACCCGCCAGCCTCTACCGTGCCGAGCTTTTTATAGTTTGTACTTACTTCGATGCGACTCAGTATTCGCTCTGTTGCCACTATCTGATACGGTCGCATCACCAAGAGCTGTTTGTCGGTAGTAAACACGCAGTAGCGGGTCAAAATATTCAAAAGTGTGTGCTTCGCAAAAAAAGTTTTGGCAAAGTCCATTAAGTCTGTAATGGGTCGGTTGGTAGCATCTGCCCACCAACTCGTAAACTCAAAACTATTGCTTGCTCGCTTACCTTTTTTCGCCGTACCGGTACTGACTTCTTTGATATGCTCTTTACGTGTCGTATTGCTGTAATACTTTGTGTGTGTGCCGTTTGAAATAATAAACAGTTGCACGTATTCAAAAAGTCCTGCGGAAGCAAAGAAGCTTTCACGCTGATAACGATTGATCTGATTGAAGGCTTCCTGAATAGCAACCCCGCGGCGCTTAAGTTCTATATGCACCAACGGCAAGCCGTTTACCAGTACCGTCACGTCATAGCGGTTGGCGCGCTGTCCCTCATCCGTCGCGTATTGATTGATCACCTGCAGACTATTATCGTGAATATTGTCCTTTTTGAGGAGGTATACATTTTTTACCGTACCGTCCTCGCGCGTCAGGTTCTTGATGTGGTCTTCTTGAATAGTTGCTGTCTTTTCTTCAACGCTTTGATTCGGGTTGGCAAGCTCACCTGTAAAGAAACGGTCCCACTCGGTATCGGTGAATGTAAAACCATTAAGCTTCTCCAGTTGCAGACGGAGGTTTAATGTCAGATCGGCCTCGGAGGTGATAGGTAGATACTCATATGCTTGCGTTGCAAGTTGTTCTATAAATACCCGTTCCAAATCCGCCTCACTTTGGTAGTGTGCAACACGATGACCGTCTGGCGAATATTCCGCGACGACGGTGCTTTGAGGATTCTCTGCGACTAAATTGTATTTATTATGCTGGGACATATTCGTTGAAAGTTAACAGCTTGCCTCGGTAGTATTCGTATTGCGACCAGCGCGCGGCAATCTCGGCCGGTAAGCCAATGGAAATATCGTTCACGAGTGATTCGAACTTATCTAATATCGAAACGATGCGCTCTTGTTCGGAAATTGCTGGAACTGGAATTTTAAACGCCTTTACCTTCGTATCAGAAATTGATGGGTACGCTGAACCCTCCTGATTTTTTTCGACATATTCATTGAAAGCTAAAGCAGAAATATTATAGTAAATCCACTTCGGTAGTACTTGGGAAGTATTGGCACGTAAAACACAATAGCCAGTACTTGCTACTTCACTAGCATAGTCATCACCGATTATTGCAAAACGTCGCAAGGTTGGACGCGTGGTCGCAAAAATCACATCGTCTTTTTCAACGATTTTTTGCGCTCGACTTGGAGCGTTTTCTGCGTTTATTTCTATAGTTTCAGTAATCATGTGATTTTCTCGACTAACGGACGTCAGATCGATGTAGTGATAAGTTTTTTTGGTTTCTTTCCATTTAATGTTATTCGTCGGCATACAGATCTCCGATATCGCCGCCCACCTTACTCTCTCTCTCTCTCTCTCTCTCTCGGTTCCGTCCTTAAACGTCAAAAGCTGTGAGCGATAATGTTCATACTGCTTCTTTCTTGCTTCCAGCTCTGCTTCCAGCTCTGCTTCCAGCTCTGCTTCCAGCTCTGTAAAACTATTAAGAGTTTTGACAATATTTTCTTGCACCGCAAGTGGTGGTAGGGGTATTTTAATTTTTGCAAAACGCTTTTTTGAGACATTAAATCTCGTCACTCCACTGGCAGTTTTTGCAATCTGTTTCCTCATCTGTTCATCCCTAAATAAATACTTAGAAAACTCAGGCAACAATAAATCCTTATCATTCAGGCGAAAGCCAAAAGAGAAACTATTTAGATACAGTGACTCATTAATTTTCTTTGTTAAAACAGAGGACATTCCACACTCGTCCGGTGTTTCTGATGAGCCCGTAAATAACACATCACCATACTCGATCCTGTTTTGGTTTTCGTCTTTACCTACTTTTACAAAGACATTGATATCGGTATTGACTGCGATGTTGGAATATATGTTCATGTAGGTAACGAATTTTGCGTTACCATTACTAAAATCATCTTTGCTTTTACCAGTCAGCCCGCCATAAAACTCGCCAAGTTCTCCCAACTCCTTAAACTCAACCCCATTCGGGCAGAGCTTGGCAATTAACTGTTCAATTTTGCTTATAGGTTTAGTCATATTATTTTGTTCCTTCAATATCAGCCACAATGTCATCAATCGAGGTGCGGAGTTCCTGTTGCCGTGTGACGATGCCAGCTATTCTCGTATTCAGCTCAGTAATGTCTACCACCTCGCGAGTGTCTTCTGCCACGACATAGCTTGAAACGGCAATATTGTAGTCATTCTCAGCAATGGCTTTATTGTCCACGAGCTTGGCAAAATACTTTGCGTCTTTACGAGTGCTGAATGCTTCCAAAATCTTTAAGCGATTCGTCTCGCTCAATTTATTCTTGTTGCCACCACGAGCAAACTCAGCAGAGGCATCGATAAAAAGTGTTTTATTATCTTTCTTGCTCTTTTTAAGCACGATGATGCAAGTGGCAATAGTAGTACCAAAAAAGAGATCGGGCGGTAGCTGGATAACCGCATCGACATAGTTGTTGTCTATCAAGTATTTACGAATCTTCTGCTCTGCACCACCACGATAGAGGACGCCCGGGAATTCAACGATCGCGGCCGTGCCACTGGTAGAAAGCCAGCTAAGCATGTGCATAGTAAAAGCGAGGTCAGCCTTACTCTTTGGAGCAAGCACTCCCGCCGGTGAAAAACGCGGATCGTTAATAAGAAGCGGATTGGCGTCGCCCTCCCAGTGAATAGAATATGGCGGATTGGAAACGATTGCGTCAAACGGTTCATCATCCCAGTGTTTCGGGTCAACGAGTGTATCGCCGTGAGCAATATCAAAATTATTGTAGTTGATGTCGTGCAGGAACATATTGATACGGCAGAGATTGTAGGTGGTGAGGTTGATCTCCTGCCCGAAAAAGCCCTGCCGAACATTTTCTTTGCCGAGTACCTTGGCAAATTTGAGAAGTAACGAACCAGAACCACAAGCCGGGTCATACACCTTGTTCACTTCTTTTTTGCCAACAGTGGTGATTTCCGCCAAAAGTTCGCTGACTTCCTGTGGGGTGTAAAACTCGCCTCCGGACTTGCCTGCGTTTGAAGCGTACATGGTCATGAGGAACTCATACGCATCGCCGAAAGCGTCTATGGTATTGTCGGAGTAGTTACCCAAGCGAAGATCACCGATGGATTCAAACAGCTTCGTGAGTTTATGGTTTCGTTTTTCTACCGTACTTCCTAATTTATTAGAGTTGACATCAAGGTCATCAAACAAGCCTTTGATATCATCTTCGCTGTTTGCGCCTTTCGCAGAATTTTCAATATTACGAAAAACGGCTGTAAGGGTTTCGTTGAGGTTGGCGTCATTGCGAGCATTTTTCCTGACATTCACAAAAAGCTCACTTGGCAAAATATAAAAACCTTTTTCTTTGACGGTATCAGCTCTACCGAATTCTGCTTCTTTGTTGGAAAGTGTAGCGTAGTCAAAATCTTTTTTACCCGCACGGCGTTCATCAGCATTTATATAGCTGGTCAAATTTTCACTAATGAAACGATAAAAGAGTATACCGAGTACGTACTGCTTGAAATCCCAACCATCTACGCTTCCGCGCAAGTCATTGGCGATCTGCCAAATAGCACGATGCAATTCCGCACGCTCTTGCTCTTTGGTTACATTCAATTGTGAATAGTCTTTACTCATATTATTTGTTGAGGTCGTAGCTTTGCTTGATCAAAGCAAAAACAGCGTCCAGATTGCTTTCGTTTTCCAATTTGACCTCATAATCACCATTACCCCAATGGCCAGTCTTTGGCTTTGTGAGATCCCGGGCTATGCCGGACGTATCATTAAGTTTGCCACTTTCCACATTGAGAAAAATCTTTAGGTCCTTGCTTCGTACTTCAATATCAACAAAATTAGTTGCCAACTTATAAGCTATGTAGAGCTTTTTAGGGTCCTCCTTAATCGCTTCGTCAATGGAAAGAATATACTCTCGAACTTTTTGGAAGAGAGTTTTAATTTCATCTGAGGCCTTTCGCGTATGGTGATCAAGCGTGTAATTCTTTTGTAATACCGGCTGTCGCTCTTTGTCCTGTTTTGCTCTGCGCACGATACCAGTCGTTGATACTTTTACTTTTTGAAAATTTTCCGGCTCTAAGAAAAGAATATTTTCGTCATAAATGCGATACCGCCAAAGTTCCACATTGATTGGCAAGATATTCACTGTATCGAGATCGAATTTGTTGTAGTTTTCTGCTATGCAAATCACACGAGGAGAATCCCAATCAATGGCCACCTCCAATTTCTTATCGGCGCACACTTTTTCAAAGTCTGCTTTGTGATCCAATAACCAATACAAATATGAAAGCCCTTGATTAATAACGCTATCGTTTTGATTCTTTTTATACTCGATAATGCAAGGTGCACCGTCTTTATCTACGCCAAGAGTATCAATGCGTCCACCAGAGCTAGTTGAATATTCGTGGGCAAGGAAACTAATATTTAAAAGCTCATCAAGGTTGGCTTCGAAAAGCACTTGCAAATTCCTCTCTAGATCGAGGTCTTTTGCGGTTATTTTTTTGACGGTTGTGCCGTTAATTTTGAATAGTGCCATAAAATTATATTTTTACGTATCTCGTACCACGGCCACGGCCAATACGCTTAATCTTGCCCAGCTCGACCAAACTCCTAAGCGCTTGGCGAACGGTGCCTAGCGCGATGCCGGTTTCTTTTACAATATCGCCAGGACCTGACTCTCCAACATTTGAAATATATTTCCACACTTCATACTGCTTAGGCGAGAGAGTGTCCTCAATCTTTTCTTCTTGTAAATACGATAGTGCTTTCGTTGCTTGCTCTCGCACGACAGACAAAAAGAAATTCAACCAAGGCGAAATGGTGTCGTGGTCAGTCTTGAATGTCTCCTGTGATTTACGGAGGGCTATATAATATTCATCTTTACGACGCTCAATAATTTGCTCGTGCGAGACGTACTGTATAAAGGTGTAGCCGGAGTGCAGAAGCAAAAGATTTGTGAGGACGCGCGAAAGACGCCCATTACCATCTTCAAATGGATGTATCTTCAAAAACTCGACAATAAAATTGGCGATGATTAAAAGCTGGTGGAAACGATTCTTTTCCATCGCGTCTTGCGTCCACTCGACAAGTTCCTGCATTTCCTTTGCAGTGAGAAATGCCGGTGTCGTTTCAAACATTATTTTTGCGACTTTTCCATCCGGTCCAAGTACCCCGACTGTGTTTTCTGTCTTCTTGTAACCGCCACGATGTGTGTCGTCCTTGTGAGAGTATTTCAGAAGTTGATTGTGAAGCGAAGTGATTACACTCTCTCGAAGTGGTAAAGTCTGGAAGCTGTCAAAAACATTTTGAAGTGTTTCTAAGTATCCTTGCACTTCCTGTGAATCACGATCAGAAAACTTTGAGACCGCAAGGCCATGCATGACCTTCTCGACTTCCTCATCGGTCAGCTTTGCACCCTCAATACGAGTCGATGCACCGGCAGAAGTGATCAGCGTTGATCTTTTGAGATTAGTAATTGCCTGAGGCGTCATTCTTAAGCCTCCTTTGAACTCGCCACGAATACCATCAATCTCAGCCAAAAGAGCCACGATGTGCGGTTCTGGATTTTTAATGCGATGATCAAATTTTCGGGTAATGTCGTTCATAAATAGCTTAACTTTTAACGTTATAGTCTATATGACGGATTATAACGGATTATGACGGCAAGTGCAAGTCTCTCCCTTGTGGAGATCCTCCCCTCCCCAAGACTCGCAGAAGCATCAAAAACTCGCTACGGGGCCAAATAACGGCAAACACGGGCTAATAAAAAGGGGCTTTAGAGCCCTTTTTAAGTCATTACGGCTATCCTTGGGTATTGGCGTATTCCTTGAGTATGGCACCGGAATCGATGCTCTCACTCTCCGCCTGGTAGGCCACGTCCTCTGTTATCGAAACGATTCGCTCAAGAGGAGCAGGTTCTTCGATTATGGAAATTGCACGAAGAGCTTTTCGTGATGTTGCCGTTTCCGATAATGCTATTTTGATGTATTGGGGCATGGTTACAAACCAAAATATTTTTTTGATTTCCGGAAGATCCGTACTAAGATCAATAGTTTCTTTTTTCCATCCGCTCTTTTTGAGATCACTGAGGAGAAGTGTGACCACGGTACTCAAGTGGCCGCGCCGCAGATCTTCTTCCCAGTCATGAGCATCGTCATTTAATTGCATTGCAATCAAATAGTGTTTGAAGTACGAAACGATATTCCCCCAGTCTTCAGTCTTGAGCTCTTTACCGAATTGCGTGAGTATGGCAACAGAAGAAAGAATATGACCAGACGCTGGACGATATTTATTTTCGTAGTCTCCAAAGTCCGGTAGGGTCGTTGGAATATAAAAAATATTTCCATCAATTTTGGCTCGGCAATTCTCAATCTCCCAAGCGTTTGAACCATCCAGCTTATCCATTAAGTCATGAAAGAATGGACGAAATTCCTTGTCGTCGGACAGAACAATAAAAAAGTCTGTGTAGTGTCGTGCCAAAATATTTGCAATTGGAAGCAAGCGTGGATCGGCCGCTTCATCTCGATCCCAAAAGTCATCGTAGATGATAAATGCAGTCCAGAAAAAAATGTTAGCAACGCCTATGTCAGCGACTAGTTCATCCGGGATAGCCTCTCCACTCCTTCCAAGTGAGACTTTTGTATAGTAGGCCATTAATGGCATTTGTTTGTCCCGGTTACCAAGGATCGTTTTTGCGATTACTTCTTTTGCTTGTTCCTTTAGAGCGGGAGAGAAGGTCTCAAATCGTGCGTTAATCTTTTTTTGTATCAAATCCATAATTCGTTGCTCATTCTCGTCGTAGGCAATCGGTTGTTTGACCAAATCCTCATTGTCGATGCTGCCAATAAGCGTTTGATATTTATCAATGAGAGAGCGAACTGTTTTGTCGTCAATAACACTGTCGAATGGTTCTGTGATATTTGAGAGATGCTTTTCTAGAAAAGCATCAAGCTTAGGCAGGTGGATATCCTGAAGCGCAAGAAAACAGGCAACGGCCAAGTTAAGGCCAATGTCAGTTGCCCCCTGTTTTGGTTCCAGGGAGTAGGGGCCCCCTTCGTCGACCTCCATCTCGGTCAGACGTTTTACAATCTGCGCCAGCTTTATACCTCCGACATTCTCGCCAGATTCTAAGATTAAAATTAAATTGTCGATGAATTGATTATGCTGCATATTCTATAGCTTGTTTATGCATGGGTAGAGATACCTTAAAGGATGATCCTCTACCGGCTTCGCTCTTGGCAATGAGTACGCCTCCGAAGTCTTTTTCCACGATTCGCTTAGCCATTGATAGACCGATGCCAATTCCCTGCCCGTTTATTTTTGTAGTAAAAAACGGCTCGAAGATTTTGCTCATATGGTGTTCGGGTATTCCGACACCGTTATCCTCCACGATCATGATGATGACCTCTGGTTCTTCCACCAGAGATACCCGTACCCACCGATCGGCCAAGCTTACTGGCACCAGTTCCGCCGTAGGTGGCATGCACGCGTCAATGCCGTTGGCAACGAGATTGAGCACGATCTGATTAAATTTTATCGCATCGCCAAAAATTTGGATATCACTTTTCGGCGTGAAGCGCAATTCGACATTGGCTTTTTCTGCCTTATGAGAAAGCACCTCAATGACGTGCCGGATTTCCTGCTCAATCAAAAATAGAGCTTTTGTTTCTTCGCGCGTCAATTGCTTGCGTACCGCAACAACCAAGTCTTCCAGCTTCTTCGCGGCTCGTACTGCGTTTCCTACATACTGCTTTGTTTCCTCCGCTGTGCCATCCGTCTTTCCCAAGTTGAGTGACACGGCATTCAGAGGATTAATAAGATCATGAAAAAGGCCGGAGGAAATCCTTCCAAATTCAGCGAAGCGATATAATTGAGACATCTTCTCCGCCTGAACCTCCTTCAGCTCTTTAGTGCGCTGATCGACTTTAACCTCCAACGAATCTCTTTCATCCTTGAGATCGGCTTCTGATTTTCTTGCCCTTATAATTGACTTTTCTACCTCATGACTTGAAAGCCAGGAAACTATAGCGATGATAGAAAAGATAATCGACACAGCAAAGGTGTCGCTCATATTAAACGGTTTTGCTTTCCAGTAAGATATTGGATCAATAATTTTATTTACCTGTAGATAGGTAACTACGTTAATAAAAAGAACTGCAAAGCCTGTCGCAATAAGACCACCTCGACTTCCGAGCAGTATCCCCGACATGACTATGACCAAAATATAGAACAGCAAACCAGCAACAACATCTGCTCCCCAATGATATATGGCATACGTGGGGAGAAGAGCAAATGAGCCTAAAAATAAGTATGAGGCAATCTTAAGTCTACCTGTTCTAGAAAACCAATATAAAAAACCTAGCCAAAAAATAATTAAAAGAAAAAAGACTGGATACAATCCTCTATATTGCGGCAGGATGAAAAACTGGTAGAGAGAGATTAAAAACGAGGCGACAAATAAACCGCCACAGGATAATAAAAGCGTATTTAGTATGCGTTCTCGGCGGGCGGTGTCTTCGTCATTCGAGTGAGAACGTATAATCTTATTAAATAATCCTCCTGGTCTGATCATAAAGATAAAGACGGTTGCACGTCTCCCCAATCTCAAAAAGAAGACCAGTGGACTAACGATCAAACCACGGTGCCCCAACGCTCATGACGGTTGCAATAAGCGACATCAAAACAGAGCTGTTGCGTACCCTTCTGTTAGTTAGTATCTCTTTAATAATTTTTTTCATAGTTTTATTGCTATTTCGTTAAGATTTGGATTCCTCGACCACGGAACCCGTGAATTAATTATAGCAGATATTTTCAATCAATCACATATCCGGTACCCGAAACTGTCCGTATGAAGTCGTTTTTATTCCTACCTTTCAGCTTCCGTCGGAGAATCGTGACATGCGTCTCAACGGTATTGGTAAACAAGTCGGCATTCATGTCCCAAACATGTTCCAGAATCGTTTGTCGTGTGAGCACCCGTCCTCGATTACGGAGTAAATATTCTAAAAGAAAAAACTCTTTCGGAGCCAAATGAACCTTTTTACCAGCTCGATAGACAGATCGTTTGGGCAGATTAAGTTCTATGTCGCCTACGCGCAAAATTTCATCTTCCACTTTCTGTGGCCGACGTATTAATGCTTTTACACGTGCGGCCAATTCAGCATATGAATACGGCTTTGTAATATAGTCATCGGCCCCGATGCTTAGAAGATCTACCTTCGTCTCAATCTCGCCCTTTATCGAGAGTATAAGTATGGGCATGGTCTTGCCTGCAGACCGAATCTCGGAGCACACTTGTCGTCCATCTTTTCGCGGCAATCCAATATCTAAAATAACAAGATCATAGTCGTTGGTCTTAGCTTTATAAGACCCCGCCTCTCCATCTTCTGCTATGTCGACGACAAACCCTTCCGCCTTCAGGGAAGGCTTTAGAAAATTCAGGGTTTCTTTGTCATCTTCGACAATGAGAAGATTCATAATTAATCACTTAAATAAGTTGCAATATTTATCTTATGTTCCTCGAAGGTTTTAGCGCAGTGAATGGTCTTTGATTCGTCGTGGAGATAAAACATGCATTCCGTTTCCTCCGGATAAAGTACCGCTTTGATTGCGTCGATACCAGGGTTGTCGATCGGGTGAGGAGGCAGACCTTTGTTTCGGTAGGTGTTATAAGGCGAGGGAATGTCTTTGTCTTCTGGTTTGATCGGCGTCCACCAGGTGCCTTCGCTGTTATAGCTACCTGGCTGCTTATCGAACCGTGCTTCGCCGTAGTGAATCTGATCATCTCGAACATATTGCACAGTAGCATCGACTTCAAGCTTCATGTCTTTGAGCAGACGATTCCACAGAATGCCAGCAATGAGTGGCATATCATTTTGGCCAGCCGCTTCTCTTTGCACGATTGAAGCGAGCTTGAGTGCCGTTGTCCATTTGATGTTCTGTTTGAGAGCCTCCTGGGTATAAGGCTGAAGCTTTTCGTTAAACTTTGCACGCAATCTGTCGGCCACCTTCAGCGGTTCTTCGTCGACCGGGATCAAGTAGGTATCTGGAAAATATAATCCTTCAATCTCATCGTAGTTCATCGATGTGTAGGTGGTAATCCATTTACTTTCTACATCTTCGCTCCACCCAAGCTGGTTGGCGAGAATATCTGCAATCTGTTCTTTGCGAAGCCCCTCCGGAATCACAACCCATTTCATATAAGGCCCCTCTTTGAAAGTTTCGGCTACCTGCCAAGCCGTCATACTCTTGGAGATTTTGTAAGCACCGGGGACGAAACAGTCCACGCAGGTTGTAGCTGTTACACCGATTCCGTTTGTTTTGAAATAAGCGATTTTGAATCCTGTTTCACTTTTGATGAATCCTTTTTCCTTGAGCAACGCCGTGAGATTTTTAAAGTCGCCAGAACCCAGTGGCATTGTAAATTGTTCCGGTTCCGCATTCGCCTGCGGAGCGGCAAACTGACTATTGTAAGAGACGTACCACGCTATTGCTCCCACGGCTATGATTGCCATGCCAACCCCAATGGCAATGGCACGCTTTGTCTTCAAAAAACTGAATCGTGATGGCGGTGTGTTGGATAAAAGTTGATCTGTCATAAAGTTATTTATTACTACTTGCTTTTACCAGACGGTCAATGTCCGCTTTTTTAATTCGCCATTGACCTATCTTGGTGGCGAGCAATCGTTTGTTTTTAATGTATCGCATGATTGTCCGTTCGCTCACACGAAGGACAGCGGCGGCTTCTTTGGCTGTAAGGTAATCTTTTGGGATTTTTTTGTTCATATTAATTCTCAAATAGCGCGACCGTGTTGTTGTATTGAAGCAATTTCCCGGCGCTTGAAATAAATAATCTTACGGTTGGTTTTGAATCGACGGCCGACCTGCCGACGACTCCCTCCGGAAGCTTATAGTTCGTATCTTGCCACTTCCATTGCCATCGACTCATATCGTCAACAGGGGTTACTGTAAGCGATTGTTCAAGTCCAAGATTTTTGAGATACGATTGACCGACCTCTTTTATTTTGGCTTCCGGAATCTTAGGAGAGAACAGATCGCCTTTTGTGCATTTGCCTTGGTAGTTTTCCGGGTAGACTACGCGCACTTCCACAATATCGTGAGTTTTTGGATACACTTCATATTCGTAGACTTGGCAAGTTCCTTCAATATCTTGGGTTGCTCTGTAAATATTTACTGTCCGCTTCCACGCTTGTGGCGTATCGATACGCTCATCTCCCTGATCCGAAAGTTTTGTTAGCACTCCCACGCTAAAGTTTGCAGGAGATTGGCTACGGGAATATTCCACCTGGAAGGTGGCATCACCCATAAATTTCTTGATCGCTTCGGTATCGGCCTGTGCGGTTGCACTCTCTGGCATTGTTGATGCTTTTACTGCAGTGTTATATCTAGCCTCAGCAGCATCTACCTTTTGTTTTGATTCGCCACAGAAAACATCCTGACCTCGCTCGTTCTTTTCAACACACCCGTGTTCAAATTCGTACTGGGCTATCCGGGACATCTCTTGTTGAAGTTCTTTCACACTTGGGCTGTTGTCAGATACGGCGGTTTGAGTTTCGCTTCCTGTTTTCGCATTAATAAAAATGGCAATGCCAGCTACTGCTGCAATGCCAAAGATTCCTAAAAGGATTTTTGTGTGTTGTGGTTTTGGAGTAAATAGCATATTAATTTGGCCTTTCATTTCGGCTTGTTTTCAGTATACCCTATCTGTCCTGTTTTGTCATGTTTTGACTAGTGGATAACTAAAGAGGCCCCCGGATTGGCGGGAGCCCCTTTTAGCTATGCTTCCAAATGCCGATCTGACTATCGGTCAGGATGCTTAGCTAGATTTCCAGTTTGACCTCGTCGAATTCGACTTGAAGACCGCTTACGCCGTTGCAGGCATATGCGGCACCCCAGCCGTCACTGTGTTGGACGTTCGAGGTGCGGTACTTATCGAGCGCGATGGTTGCCCATGCTTCGTAGTACGCACTTTGATCAACAGTGGAGGCGTAGCTACTGGCGTAATTGTACGTGACGAGATAATCGGCTCCGTACATATTTCCAGTTGAGCTATCGATCCAAGCATAGGTGTCGCCATTGTAGCCGACTACCGATGCCATTGTGTAGGTCGAATTCGCATCCGCCCCGCATCCGCTCGTGTTGTAATTCCACTGCAGATACCAGAGGCTCGACCCGCACGGCCCACGACCACTGACACAGTACCCATCATTGTTGATCGAGTTCCAGCCAGAGCCGCTTTGTGACCAATACGAACCACCGTTAGCGTGAATGTAAGTCTGAGCCGACGCGACGCCTGCAAACGATCCCAACATGACAACAGCCATGAGGAAAGGCGCGACTCGTGAGAGTGTTTTCTTCATAGTGTGTTAGTTGGAATATAGGCTACGCACGTCGTTGAAGCTCATGACCTCACCCACCGGCGACAGGACGATCTGAACGAACGGAGTCACGTCCTCACCCTGAGGTTTGGACTTATCCTCCCAGCGGAAAGCGTAGCTGACGCTGCCAGGCTTTGACATCTGTCGGAAGCTAAAGTTAGCTTTGACTGAGCCGAAGTCTGCAACATGCTTCGAGAGATATTCCTCTGCCATTGCTTTAAGCTCTGACTGAGGAAGACTCTTGCTTCCGTTGCGTTCGAAGGAAATCTTGCTACCAGGGCCAGGCCCGAATTGAACAATGGTGTTGTTCGTTGGGTTGACGATGTACAAGAACCCTTTGTCATCCTGCCACTGCTCAATACGTTTGACGGCATTGGTGTAGGGATTCGCGGAGGTGCCCTCAAAGGTAACATCGGCTTTCCTCTCAGCGAGAGATTCGATGTTGCTCTTTACTTGGGCGAGTGCTTCAGATGAACGACCGGAAAGTTCAAGCTTATGAACTTCTTCAGTAAGCTTGTTCTCTAGTGTCCCTACGCGCTCTTTTGATGCTCCGCAGAATTCAGACTGGCCACCTCGACCGAAGGTCAAGCAGCCATATGCCGATTCGTATTGAGTGACGCTGTCTAGCTCTGCTTTGATGGACTCGATTGCGGCGTTAGTGTGAGGGCCCGCTACAGCAGAATTATCCGGTTGGACTTGTGCCGATACCGGAGAACCCTTACTGAACGTAAAGCCACTCGTTACGCCGAGAGCGAGACCGAAGACAATTGCTAGCGCGCTTGCTCCGATGACGAATTGTTTTTTTGCCATAAATTCCTTTATGCGTTTTTAATTTACCTCGGCTCCAGTCGACCTCCCTTACCGTCTTGCAATCCAATCGTGCAAGACCGGGCAAGAACCGTTTTCCTTGGATGGCTTTATGCCCTGCCAAAATTCTCCGCTAATCTGCGTATTTGGAAGGTTAATCAGATTGCGGGCAGTTTGGCATTGCATAGTAATTTTCGCTCGTGGAGCAATAGGATTTCCTAAACATTTTCTAAGGATTTTCTAAAGGCCATTCATCCATCCGCAACACAACATTGACCAAGGTTTCTACGAAGTCAAATGATCCACGCTTCCACGCAATTTACGCCAAAAACCTCGTGCAGTTCGAGAGGAGACCTTCCACCAGTTAACGATCCGGTGGTTCTTAACCTCAATCACGATACGACCGAAGCCCTCCTCCTCGACGGCTGCCAAGTCTTTGGCGATCTCCACAAGCAGAAGAGCTTGTTCTTCCGATGTAGAATTCATTATTTTTTTGTCAGCTGTTTGGTTCATACTTGAGTCTCTTTTTGAAAGCGACATGCCAGTACAGGAGCGCATGCCATGCGTGGTCGACGCCAGTGGTCGACTCCCATTCGCGCTTTTCCTGACCATATTGGTTTGTGACAGTTCGCGCATACATTGTTTGCGCGTGCTCGATGAGCATCTTGAATGTTGGGTCATCTGACTTCATGGCAAACTTTATTTCTCCTCGGCGGAGGGATGATATTGTGTCGTCGATGATTCGATTGCGGGAGGTGAGCACTTTTACTTCTTCTTCGAATGGCTTTTCGTCTTCTTCTTTCTCATCATTCCATCGAACGACTTCTAACATCTTCGGGTCATCTTTGTAGAAATTAACGTAGACGCGGTACGGGAATTTGCGGGCGAGACGCAATGCTTCTTCCGTCCAGGGCATTGCATCAATCACGCAAACCCGCACGTCGTAGAATTGAATCAGCTCGGCCATGTACTCCCAGCGTGTCTTGTTCGGCCTGTCTTTAATTTTTCCGATCCAAAATATTCCTTTCGCGTTGCCGATAACAATATGATTTTCGTCTCCAGTATCCGCTCCCATCACGTTCCAGCCCGATGCTTCCACTTCTTCATTCGTTACGTTGCGAAGGAATAGACTCTGCGGAATCTTCTGATCCGATGCTATATAAGGCAGGCCCAGCACGAAGTTGTAGAAGTATTGCTGGTCTTCGGCGTTGGCTTCTTCCGTGAGCAAGTCGGCAGCAGTTCGCCACGGGCATATCATTTGGCTTATCCAGTAGCCGCTTATTGGTTCTCCCGGATACCTAGCTTCCCACCAGCCTGTGTCGTTTACATGCCTTGATGTAATTTCACCGTGGCATTTTTGGCAGACGTATATTCTGCGTTCACGGTCGACGTTCTTTTCCCAATCCATGTGCTGCTCGTAGTTGCAACGAGGACAATTGAATCGCCAATGTTTCTGATCCGATTGTCCGAATAGTTTGTCGACGCCCATGTCTGGAATGGTTGGGGTCGAGAAGTAATGTTGGCTTCGTATTTTTGAGAAGCCCATGCGGGAGGTGAAGTCTCGAATGACTTCTGGTTTGGACTTGTCGAGCTCATCGTGGATGTTACGATCGGATGTAAGCATGATTGCTTCCTTTTCCGTGTAGGTTCCCTTGAAGAACAGGAATGACTTGCCGACCTGTTTTTGCTCGACCGAGTCTACGTCTTTTCCGCTTACTCCTTCGAGCATGCAGGGATTCACTTTTACGATGCGGTTCACTTTGCTTTTTACGAACTCGGCCACGTCATCCACGGTTGGGAGTGTATAAATTTGGTTGATGCCCCAAAAGCGCGCAGCATGTACAGCTCGCAGGATTTCCATCGTGCTCGCTCCAATCTGCGACCCTTTGCGTATGACCTGTATTGGTGTACGGTCGGAATAAATATCCAGCATGAAGCGGTGGTCGGCGAACTCGATCGGGTCACCACTCTCGCTTTTTATTTCGTTCTGCTTGATCCAATATAGGATGCTACTTTTTTGCTTTTCCTTTTCGTCCATAGAAGGCTTTGATTGTTTCGTCGATCGCTTGACCAAGCTCCTCCTGCTCAGGAGTCGGAGGCTTCTGTTCGTCTTCGTTGATGCTCAGCTCGTGCTTGCCGAGTGACTCTCCCATTTCGGTTCTGAACATTTCCCACAGTTTCTTAATCTCATCCACCGTTGCGCCTTCTCCTTTTTTAATCTGCTTCTTTAGGGCCTGTAGCTTTTCCCAGAAGACTTCGCCGATAACAAATACTTTTTTCTGTTTGATCTCCTGTGCCTTTTTACGGAGACCTTCCAAGTCCTCGGTGAGCTTGAGGTCTTTCCGTTCGACCCAACGGTACTTCTTTGACCACGTTTCTAGGGTGGTATCACTTGGTTTCTTACCGAGCCGGTCGGCAAATTCCACCCCAGCTTCACCCAAGGTTTGCCCAACCCTGTTCCATAGCCCCTCGGTCTTCCGAAGGCTTCCGGCTTCGCAATACAAAAGCCACGCAGTGTACTGCTGTTCAGTTTCTCCTGGCATCTTTGAGGTGGTGAGTGCGGGCTTTGTCATACTGCTTTATTTTTTCTTGATTATTTATTTATCTTTTCTTTAACCTTTCACTTTTACCTTCTCCCAGCGATTGCGAATCACGTCGCACCAACGCGGATCGAGTTCAAGCAAATAGCAAGTGCGTTCCAATTTGTTTGCCGCGAATAGTGTGCTTCCTGATCCACCGAAGAAGTCGACCACGACGTGACCGACTCGGCTTGAGTTCTTTATGGCGCGCATAATGAGCCACTCCGGTTTCTCGGTCGGGTGAGTCATCTTGGTAATCGCTTTGCGTGGCATATCCCATACGTCGCTCTCGTTGTTATCGCCGTAGAAGAAGTGTCTCTCTCCCTTCTTCCACCCATACATAAGCGGCTGGGCTTTGGTCTTGCCTTTACTCCGCTTCGCTTTCATGACCTGTTCGTATTGTTTTTTGTAGTCGCCCCAGCCAATAGCAAAAGATGGTTTAACCCATACGATTGTCGATGAGAATTCAAAACCGGCGTTCATCATTTCGTAGTACCACAGCGGGTAGCTGGTATAGCCCGTACAGACATACATCGTTGCGCCTGGCTTCAGGATTTCATGGTAGTTGGCAAATACTTTTTCGCTGAAGGCTTCGAAGTCTTCTTGGCTCTGCTGATCGCCGAGAATCTTTCCTTGCTCAGTTGGAAACTTCCCGCGTTTTTCGTGACTAACGTGAGCCACGTTGTAAGGCGGGTCGGTAAAGACCATGTCCACCTTGACTGTGCCGAGTAATTTCTTGATGTCTTCGATCTTGGTTGCATCTCCGCACATAAGCCTGTGTCGGCCGAGCTTGTAGACTTCACCGTATTTTGACTCTGGTTTTTTTATTTCCTCGTATTCTTCTTCGGGAGTTTTATCTTCTTCATCCGGTTCTTCGAGCATTTGGCTGTCGAGGAGGTTGCTGATCTCCACTTCGTTGAAGCCTGTGAGAGTCAGGTCAAAATCAGAATGGTTGAGCTCGACCATGAGTTCAGCCAGCTTCTCGTCATTCCAGTCGCGCCGTTGAGCGATCTTGTTTAAGGCAAGGCTCAAGGCTTTTTCTTCCTTCTCCGGCATGTCTACCAAATCCACATTCTCTTTCGGTATTGTTTCCCATCCCAGCTCCTTGAGAGCCATGATAGTCATGTTGCCACCGACAATGAAACCGTCTCGTCCCTTGCTGCTGTTAACCGTGATGAGTCCACGCAATCCGAATCTTTCAATCGATCGTTTTAATGCGTCGATATCCTCGCGCTTTATCTCCCGCGGGTTGTAGGCCGGGTGTTTGAGGTCTGTAATTTTTATTGCCTTCGTATTTTTTTCCATAGGTTTATGAAGAATAGTTTGATGCGAATCCAGACTCGTCTTCGAAGTGGAAGTGCGAGGTATGTTTGCGTTGCGATCTCTCGTTCGACCATTTCAATACGCCGCTTTTGAGCTTCGGCCAAAAGGTCGGCTGGAATGTATGCGCCACCTATAAGCCTTGGCCTATTCTTCCTTCGTGCCAACGGATTCTTTTTTGGGTTGTCGAGTCTGGTCATGTTCTTCTTCAATTAATTTTTCAGTTGTTAAGATGGCGTGTTCGACTTTTTCAATCCGCTCCTGGTACTCGGCCACCAATTCTTTCTTGGTCTTTTGGCCCTCCATGTTGAATGGAGTCAGGCGAGGGATCACCACGTCATCGTCGCCGCGGTCTTCGAGGTTGCGTACCGCAATCTCTAGACGCATTTTTTCTTCTAGCAATGAGTCGTGAATCGACTCGAGTGTTTCTAGTCTGGTTTTCATAGCGTTATAATTTCGAACTTGTCCGTCTTTTCATTCCACCGCCAGTATTCTTTTGTGGTATTTACGGGCCTGGGGAATGCGAGCATTCGCTCTTGGTCTGCTCTCGACCTGGAACTGAAGCGCTCCGAGCTAACCTGAATAAAGCGAATCTCTTTTTTGCCGACAGCCATCAAGTCCCAGCACCCGAATAGGTCTTGCTGTTGGAACTTGGCGCGCCGAGCCTTCTCGATCCAGTAGCCATCCTGAGCGAGAAGGGCCTGTGCTTTTTGTTCAATGATTTTTCCTTTTTGGGTACGGTTCATAGCTGTTTAAGTTAACGGGTTTTGTGTCTTTGTCCCGTTCGTAGCGGCGGGGTCGCCGATGTGTTGTTAGGCCGAGGCCGACTCTGATCCCTCATTGCGAGGCAGATCCGGGACGTTGAGCCGAACACTGACACGAGCTTTGCTTCTGCGGCCGACGAGGTTCATGACCGAACGGATGGCTTTGATAGCCCGTCCTTCTTTGCCGATCACGATTCCCGCATCGCCCTCGCCAAGCTTCGCCGAGAGGAGCACGCCCATCTCGTCTACGTGCCTTGTCACTTCCACCTGTTCAGGGTGATTGACGATTGCCCGTAGAATCGTTTCGAGTAAATTCTGATCTTGTTCCATAGCTTTAACTTTTCTTTATAATTTCTTTATCTTTTCTTGACCGCCTGTCGACCTCAGGCGAACAGTGGGTTAGCCCCACTCGAAAAATCCGGACATTCAATTCCGAATGCTTCGAGTGAGGCCAAGGTTTTCTTCTGTCTTTTTTATCGCTTCCATGATCCTTGCCGCGACTTGCGGCACGATTGCATTTCCTAGAGCCTTAAGTCTCTCTATCCGATGTCTTGATTTTGATAATTCAAATTCGTCCAGTTTTGCGGGTAGCCCATCATCCATTCCACAAAGCTCGGTTGCAACTTCAAGCCAGTTCCTTTCCCAATTTCTTCGTTCAAAATTTTTCCACCTTTTTTGTTTGGCCTGCTTCCCGGATTCCCCGCTCGTGGCGTGGGCAATACTGCCAACACGTCTTTCACCTTTACTCCAAATCTCACGCCCTTTTGATTCATCCTGCTCCATCGCCCATTCTTTAATTCCGCGTTCTTTACTGGTGACCCCTCGACCTCGCTTACCCGTGGCGTGGGAAGTAGCGCGTTGATAGCTTCCTGAACTTGTTCCCCCATATTGTGTTTTCCTCGATCTCTCATTGCTGCTCGACTGTCTTGAGCTTTCGGTGTTCCTAAAAGCGCGGGCCATAATGATGTCTTCCTTAGATCGGTTGCTCCCCCCGCCAAGAGTTGCTCGTAAAGATTGCCGGGCGGGACTGTATTGCGACCTGTCTTGTTTCTGTTTATTTGGCGCTTTAGATAGCTTTCCGCTTTTTTTCTTTCGATAGGCTGGATCGCTGATGGCGTGAGCAATAAACCAGATCCGGTCCCTTCGATGCGGAGCGTTGACGGCGACAGCTGGAATAATAAGCGGCTGGACTTCGTAGCCGGAGGCTTCCAGGTCAACGCACACTTGTTCGAATACCAACCCGTTTTGCATAGTAAGTAACCCACGCACGTTTTCAGCGATGACCCATCTCGGATTCGTGAGTCGAATGATTCGAAGCATTTCCGGCCAGAGATAACGGTCATCACTTGTCCCCCGTCTTTTTCCAGCTTGAGAGAATGGCTGGCATGGGAATCCTCCTGTGAGGATATCGACTTTAAATAATTGTCTACTCCTATTTGTTTGCTGTTTTTGCCCCTGCTTTTGTAGTCCGAGCCAGTCGGAGTCGGTAATAGATTTGATTTCTTTGATGTCGCCATAGATTTTTGAATTTTGGAATCTTAGTTTTAGTAATTTTTGACAGTAAGAATCGTTGTCGCAAAAGATGTGATCGGAATTCGGCCACACCTTTTCGATCGCCAAAGCGAATCCGCCGATGCCTGAAAATAAATCGATGTGTCTCATATGCTTTGTCTCATTGAAAATGAGTCTTTCAATTTCTTCAGCGCTTCGACCATTGCGGCAGTTTCGCCACGGACTTCTTCCGGTTCGCGCCTGCTATACTGCAGTGCGGTTCGCTCTAGCGTGTTGTAGAATCCGTACTCCTTGAAACTGGCTTGTATAAAATCTTCGATGACTTCTTTGCATAAAGCCGCACCGATTGTCGGCTTCATCTCTCGTTTGTTTTGCAAAAACCACACGAGCTCCAGCTCAAGTTGGAATTCTGTTAAGTGGCCGAGTGCATGCTTGAGCAGATTGCCGTCTTTGAATTTCACGAAGATCGGCCGAGTATGCCGAATGCCCCAGGTGAGCTGAGAGAATTTTCCGAAGAAGTAACGCGTTGGTAGGGTTGGTTTATCCACAGGCTTGTCCACATCCCTTTTAAATTCTTGGACCAAGCTTGCTTGTCCGAAGGACTTATCTTTTGTAATACTGGTTTCTTTTGTAGCCCGAAAATTTTTCGCACGAAGATTTTTCGGGGGAGGTAAAAAGTTTGAGGTTTTTTCTGCCCCCGAACTTATTTCGGGGGTGGGTTGTTGAGGCCGTTTAAGGCTCAGGCGGTAAAAGATTTTTCCTCCGCATTTCATACGTTTTTGTGGCGAGTCTAGGAGTTCACCCGCTTCGTCGTGAGCCTGAATAATCCTCAGATCATCTACCAATCTCTTGAGTGAGTTTTGAATGGCTCGATCGCTTCGGTTTATTTTCCTCATCAGCAACCCCTGACTAATCCAATCTTTCTCTTTGCGGCGTTTTGTTTCAGGGTCCTCAATCCATCCCAACGTCTGGTCTGCAACGACAAGAAGAATCCTCAGCTCTACATCGCTCAGGAGTGGCATCCACTCCCGGATAATGAGGTGCGGGATTTGAGTCGAATTTGGAATTATTGAGGTTATTTCGTTGTCCATGTTTTTGTTTGGCGAAAGGGAAACAGCTCCCCGATTTCTGGCCTGACGCTCTCGCGGTCAGGACAGAATCGAGAGCCGTTAGAAGTAAATCGGGAAGTGAATTCGGATGTCTTCCTCTGCTTCCTCTTGCTGGTGTAGGTCGTCCGGGTCAGGGTTGACTCGGCCGGTTCCACTGCAGTGGCTGCATGGCTTGCTGGTTTTTATGTCGCCTCGCTCCATTGCCGTAGGAATCTCTCCTACGCCGTCGCATTCTTCGCAGTCACGTTTGTCTCCTGCGAGGATGTACTCTCGGATTTTTGCTTCCCTTAGTTCTTCTGAAAGCTCGTTCCATTCGAGGTTGAATGCGTATTTCATAGCTAGTAGTTGGCGACGATCGTGCATGGCTCTCCGGTTTCTTTCTCTTTCCGTTCGCAGAGTTCCACGAAGTCCACAAAGCTTTGCTTCACTTTGTCGATTTGCTTTTGATCCGTTTGCTTATAAATTGTCCGCTCTCGTTGTTCGACCACTTTGAGAGCTCTTGGTAATCGTTCACGTAGGAGCTTGGCTGGAATTTTTGCTTCGTTACTTTTCCCGAAGGCTTCGCGGCATAGGTATCGAGTTGCAAAGTGCTCCCCCCGATACGCTTCACGCAGATAGCCGACATTGCCGTGCTCCACCGAGAAGCCAGTGATCTGCTTTTTCTTTTGCTTGGGCGTCTGGTCTTTCCAGCGCGCGTAGATGTCTATTCCCATAAGATGTTGGTTTGGTCCTTTGTTGGCTTCCGATCTCTGACCTCACGCTTCCGCGATGAGGGCAGAGTCGGAAGCTAACGCTGGTTATTTTTTCTTAGCTCCTTTCTTTGCCGGGGCCGGAGCGGGCTTCGACCTTTCTTCGGTATGGGAGTGCCCATTCCCATTTCCGTTTCCATTGCCATTAGGAGGCAATTTTGAGACTAGACGCTTGCGCCCATCTGGGAGTTCTACAATTTCCGCAATGCCCATCGACACGGCTTCGAGACCCAGCTTCTTGTAGCCTTCTGCGAGGCGTTCGGGCCGGAGCTCTCCGATCGCTGTCATTGAGGTCGTTCCGAATACCCGATCAAGAAGATCGAGCTTTAGCTGCTTGTCTCGGCCGACCGCACCGGGTGCGATGCGGATAAGGAGACCGTCCAGCTCCTCCATCCATTTGTCGCGCTCTCTGCGCCATTCGGCTTTTTCTTCCTCAGTGCGGAAGAGGAGGCCGGTGTCGGATTCCGGAAGCACTACTGTGTCCCTTGGAATCGGATCGGTGAGCAGAGCTTCGACTATTGGTGAGAAGTTCTCGTAGCTCGGATTTTTATAAGTCCGGCCGTCGAGCAGAGTGCTACGGTCTTTGATGATCGTGGCTTCGCGCCAGACCTTTTTGTCGTCTCCAAGCACTTCTTCGAAGCGCTCCATGAGGACAAGCATGTCCGGTTCGTAGGCGGTTTCGCCTTCGACCTTCATCTTGATTCCGGACTTGAAGATTTCGCGTTTGCCGGTGTCGGCATTCTTTTCGTTGTCGTACTCGTATCCAGCGCGGCCGGTGAAGATCGCGTGGTACCCATCGCTTACGAATGGGTCGGAGAATTCTCGCTTCCATGTTGGCTTAATGATTCCCCAGTCCTGGAATTCCAGGCGTGTTCGGTGAACCTTTTCTGCGTAGGATTGGAGGAATCCTTCCCATACATGCGAGATTGAATCGATAAGAAGGATGTCTGATATTCCAGAGCGCATCTTTTCCATCGTCTGCCGTAGGTCGGCCAGTGATTTCGATTCGCGGACGAGCACTTCGATTCCGGCTTCCGCAAAAAGCGGCTTGAGGAATTTTGATGCTTGTTCGGTGTCGAAGATTACGATCGGTTTTTTTGATCCTATCCGCTTGTGCAGTCCGACCGCGACCTGCGCTGCGGTGTATGTTTTGCCGCTACCCGCGAAGCCTTGGAAGGCTGCTTTGAAGTAGGGCTTGGTGTTGCCGATCGGGGCGAAGAAGTTATCTGTCGTTTCCTTCGCTGTTTCTCTCGGCCGCACTCTCGTTGCTGTTGGTTGTACTTGGTTGTTCATAATTATTATTTGACTTGCCCGAAGGTGGATTGATAGAATTAATTTGCTGATCATCTCCCTTCGGGGAGATTTTCTTTTTCTGAGCGACCCGGTTCGACTTCCGGAGCCGTATTTCTTTGTCCAGGAACTCCACTTCAATGCGATCACCTATCCTCAACTTGTAGCGATCCGTAAGCCATTTACCTTCGAGGATCACTGCGGGAGTTCCGTATCTGCGGTAGGTGACCGCGCGGGTCGGCTTGAGATCTCTCATGTGAAGAGTCTCAACACCAGATCCGCTTGTGCCCGCCAGAAAGGACTCCAATGTCCGGTCTGGCCCTCCACCATAATTTGGGCGAGCGATGCGAAGAGGATTAGCATGTCGAGGGTCACCAGGAAGGCGATGGCTTCGGATGCTATGGTGAAGGTTTTCTTCGCTTGCTCGTAAGTTATTGCGTTCATACGTTTGGTTGCTCGTCGGGGTCGTTGCAATAGCACCGTTCGTCGTCGCATCCCAGCCCTTTGCGATCCGTGCAGACCAGTCGAGGATAGTCTTTCTCGAATTGCCTGCTTGCTTCGTAGAGTGCGATAGTCGGACTGCTAGGGCTTCGTTGTGCCGCTTGCTGAAACTCTGCTTTGGAGGCTTTTTTTATGTTTCCGCCGTAGCGTTCCATAAGCTCGTAATATGCATTTCGACCCGTGGTCATTTGAGTTGTCTTTTGACCGCACCGAGAAGGGCGTCGTTGATCTGATCGAATGCGTAGCCCGTCAGCTCCGACTCGATCTCTGATCCGTCGTCCATGAAGTCAGTGGTCAGCTTTCCGGTCAGGTTGCCGACCTCATCGGCGATATCGTCTTCGAGGTCTTTTGCCAGACTTTCGGCTGCCGCTTGGATTCGCTCCTTCATGACCTTCCCGCGAACTTCCTCGCGTATGCTTTTCTTCACTTGTGTGATGTTTTTCATACTCGGTGTTGTGTCAACTTTTGTAAGCTTGCGGACTCTGGTGCCGCGTACCTCGACCTTCGACGAGCAGTGTTAATTTTTCGAGATCGGGATTTTGGCATAGAAAAACCCCGTGCTCATCGCACGAGGTTTTTCCCTTTATCCGCAGTTTGCGGACGGAAACGGCTCTATTTGTCAGCTCCTACTTCCCATGGCACTTTTTCCATTTTTTTCCCGAACCGCAGGGACAGGGGTCGTTGCGCCCAATGTTATCTGTTATCTGATCTCTGTTAACTGACACGACGGGCTGCGGCACCAGATCCACCTTATAAATCGTATAAACAATCTGCTTGTTAATTTCATCGAGCAGGCGCTGGAACAGGCTAAATCCTTCGTTTTTGAATTCCTGTAGCGGATCACGCTGGCCATAACCGCGCAGGCGGACAGAATCGCGCAGGTGTTCCATAGTGTCCAGATGCTCCTGCCACAGCGTATCTATGGCGCGCAGCGAAATCGCCTTTTGCATTTGCTCGAATACCACATCCCCCATTTTCGCTTTTTTCTCATCCCAGAGCCGGCGGGCAATTTGCGTTAAATGATTGCTCAACTCGATCGGATCCCGCGAATCCAAAACGTCGGTGGCGGCCAACGGCAAAATCGCCGAGGCATCCACAAACAACTGGCGAATCTCAAAATTTTCTTGCGCGAAATGGTAATTCACCAGTTCAAGCAATTCTTTTTCAATCATTTCCCAGGTCTGTTCGGTCAGCTTCGTAGTGGGCTGCAAGAGCTGCCGCCGCCTGCCGTAGACAATCGTGCGCTGCTTGTTCATGACATCGTCGTATTCCAGCACGTGTTTACGAGCGTCAAAGTTGAATCCTTCAATCTTATACTGAGCCGACTCAATTGATTTGGAAATCAGGCCATGTTCAATCGGCTGGTCATCCGGAATCCCCAAGGTTTCCATCATTTTTTTGACCCGGTCGCCGCCGAACAATCGCATCAGGTCGTCTTCCAGGGACAGGAAAAACTGCGAGGTGCCCGGATCGCCCTGCCGGCCGGCGCGGCCGCGCAATTGGTTGTCGATGCGGCGCGACTCATGCCGCTCCGTGCCGATGACAGCCAACCCGCCAAGCTCCGTGACTTTTTTATGCTCCACAGGATCAGCCGGATTGCCGCCCAAAATAATGTCAACGCCGCGGCCCGCAATGTTGGTGGCCAGAGTCACGGCGCCCAGGCGTCCCGCTTGGGCGATAATATGGGCTTCCCGTTCATTGTTCTTGGCGTTCAAAAGCTCGTGGGGCACGCGGGCGGCCGTCAGCATTTGCGAGAGCATTTCATTTTTCTCAATCGAGATCGTGCCAATCAGCGCCGGTCGGCCCTGCTCGTGCAATTCCTTGACCGTCCTGATTAGGGCGGCATATTTGCCGTCGACGTTTTTGTAAACCTGGTCCGGCAAATCGTTGCGCGCCATGGGCCGGTTAGTCGGGATCTGAACCACTTCCAATTTGTAAATTTTGTGGAACTCTTCAGCTTCGGTTTCAGCCGTGCCGGTCATACCCGCCAGTTTGTTGTAGAGCCGGAAATAATTTTGGAAAGTAATGGTTGCCAGAGTTTTGCTTTCCTGCTGAACTTTCACGTTTTCCTTGGCTTCGATGGCCTGATGCAAACCTTCGGAATAACGGCGGCCAAACATCAGCCGGCCGGTGAATTCGTCGACAATGATGATTTCACCCTGGCGGACGACATAATGAGTGTCTTTTTTGAACAAAGCCTTGGCGCGCAACCCCTGCTCGATCTGGTGCACGGTGGCGATACCGTCTTTGTCATAAATATTTTTAATGCCGAGCATTTTTTCCAATTTCGAAATCCCCGCCTCAGTTAAGGACGCTGTCCGGCGCTTCTCATCCACCGTATAATCGGTTTCCTGATCGAGCTTGCTGACAAACTTGGCAAACTCGTAGTATTTGTCGGTCGGATCGGTATCGGGCGCGGAAATAATCAGCGGGGTGCGGGCTTCGTCGATCAAAATCGAGTCGACTTCGTCCACAATTGCGTAATGCAAATCCCGCTGCGACATTTGGGACAAATCAAAGACCATGTTGTCGCGCAAATAGTCAAAACCGTATTCGTTGTTGGTGCCGTACGTGATATCCGCAGCATAGGCTTGGCGGCGGGCAATCGGCCGCATGTGCTTGACGTCCAGAACAAATCCCTGAGTCTCGCCTTCAAGCTTTTTGACTTCCTCCTCTTCCGGAGCATAACCAGGATCGTAAAGCATGGCTTGGTCGTGCTGAATCGAAGCCACGCTCAACCCCAAGTAGTGGTAAATCTGCCCCATCCATGAGGCCTGCCAGCGGGACAGATAATCGTTGACAGTGATCAAATGCGCCCCCCGGCCGGCTAAGGCGTTAAGATACAATGGCAAAGTGGCGACCAAGGTTTTGCCTTCGCCAGTGCGCATTTCGGCGATCGAGCCGTAATGCAGGACGATGCCGCCGATCAGCTGGACATCGTAATGGCGCTGGCCGATTGTGCGCTTGGCCGCTTCCCGAACGCTGGCAAAAGCCTGCGGCAAAATCTCTTGCAGATACTTCTTTTGTTGTTCCAAATCTAAAACCGCCAGTTCTGATTTCCATTTGCTGGTGAGTTCCTTAAGTTGATCTTGCGATTTCGCCTCGAATTCTTTTTCCAAGTTGTTGATTTGCTCGACAACTTTGGAATATTTCTTGACCACGTTCTCGTTCGAAGGGCTAAAAAGATTGGATAAGAATGACATAAATGCTTGCTTATTATACCGGAATTGTGATAAAAAAACAACGCCGGAGTCCCCTTCGCGGGAACTCCGACACAATCTCATTCGTTCGTTGGCCCTACTTGTGCATGCTCACCCAGAGAGCAAACAACGAGACGATCAGCGGAACCAGGTGCGACAGCATGTCAAACACCATTTTCCCTTTCTGCAGTCTCGCCCGTTCACACTGGTAGAACTGCATGGCCAGTTGAACCTTCCGATCCAACGGCAAATCATCGTAGCTCTGGTCACCCGGAAACGTATCCGTGTTGGCTTCGAACATCCGCATGATTGCCTGGACCTCGCCAAAGGTCTTTTCTCTGTTACCCAACAAACGTCGAACCATCCTCGGTATCCTCCTTTAGAATCGGCCAAGTCGGCCTGTTGGCCCGAGTATAATAACTATTAGCATTATTGTCAAATTGGCAAAAAAACAACGCCTAAGGCGCATTTCTGTTTTTGGTTTCCGTGCAAACTCGCTGCTGTTCGAGCGACTAAAAACCGGTTAGATTTGTCCTTGTCGCGAGTCCAGCGAGTTTGCGACTTCTTTTCTGTCACTTTTCTTCTAGAAGAAAAGTGACAAACTATTACATGTCTTTCGCTTTAAACTTATATAAGATCGTTTTCATCAGTAATTTCGCAGCCATAAAATTCGGGGCCATCAAATCCTTGATCGGCGCGAGTTCTACCAAATCAATTCCGATGATATTTTTCTTGGCAGCGACAGCGCGGATGATCGGTAAGATTTCATCCCAGAACGGTCCACCGGGTTCGGGGGTCCCGGTTGCCGGAATCATCGCCGCATCGAACGCATCGATATCGAAGCTCAGATAAACGTTTTCGCCTAATGAATTGACGATTTCGTCGATCTGCCAATTTTTTCGATCCTTAGATAAAAACACTTTTACGCGTTCTGGATTATCCTGCCAGTATTTATATTCGAGTTTATTGAAATTCCGAATACCGACCAAAGTCGCCTTTTTGATATTCGGCAGCTGCAAGGAATATTTAAGCCAAGCGGCATGAGTAAAGTCTTGGGCTGACCATTGATCCCCAAGATCCAGATGCGAATCAAAAACCAAAACTGAAACATCTTGGTATTTTTCATTCAAAGCTTGGGCAAAACCATAGCTGATCGAATGCTCCCCGCCAATCACGACGGGTAATTTCTTTTTATCGATTAAATCAATAACTATGTTTTTCAAAACCAAGCATGCTTCGGAGGCATCTTTGGGTAAGACGGGCTGATCAATCGTCCAGATTTTGATATGGTTTTGAATATCATCCAACAGCTCGTCATCAAATGTTTCGACCTGCTGAGAAGCTTCAATTAATCCCTCTGGCCCCTTGTCCGTGCCATGTCCAAAAGTGACCGTGCCTTCATAGCCAAATGGCACAATCACCGCATCCGCTGACTCAAGTGTCGGCGGGTTGGACATTCCTAAATTCTGTAAGTCCAGAAATTGCTTCATTGATTTAACACATAAGCGAAAATGAGGGGCGCAACGATAGTCGCGTCGGATTCAATGACAAAGCGCGGGGTCGTGACATCCAGTTTCCCCCAGGTAATCTTTTCATTCGGCACAGCGCCGGAATATGATCCATAGGAGGTCGTGGAATCGGAAATTTGGCAAAAGTAACCCCAAAGTTTGCAATCTTCCCGCAAGTCCTGCTGAATCAACGGCACCACGCAAATCGGAAAGTCACCGGCAATCCCGCCCGCGATCTGGAAAAATCCAACTGAATTGTCTTTGGAATTTTCTTTATACCACCCGATCAAATGGGCCATCTGCTCCATGCCGGATTTGACGACCTGATAGTTCGAGACTTCCTGGTGCATGACATTGGCCACAAAAATATTGCCGAGGGTGCAATCTTCCCAGCCCGGAGTATAAATCGGGATGTTTTTTTCACAGGCAGCCAAAACCCAGGAATCCTTGGGATCAATCTCGTAATATTCTTTCAACACCCCGGCCCTGATCATCTGATACATATATTCGTAAGGTAAATAGCGCTCGCCGGCTTTATCGGCTTTCTGCCAAAATTTCAAGACCTGGCGTTCAATCCGCCGCATCGCCTCTTCTTCCGGAATACAAGTGTCAGTCACGCGGTTGAGATGATTGTTCAGCAGATCAACTTCGTCCTGATCGGATAAATTCCGGTAGTTCGGCACGCGCTTGTAGTGATTGCGCGCCACCAAGTTAAAGATATCCTCTTCCAAATTATTCGCGGAACACGAGACGGCGTGGATTTTATCTTGTCGGATCATCTCGGCCAAACTGATGCCAAGCTCAGCGGTGCTCATGGCTCCGCCCATGGCCAAAAACATTTTTCCGCCTTTTTTTAGATGCGCGTCATAGGCTTCGGCCGCGTCCACCACGACCGCGGAATTAAAATGGCGATAGTTATGCTTGATGAAATCTTTTACTGCTCCCATAAAATTAGTTCAAAAAATATTTTAATGTATAACTTGATTATAAAACTTCCGGAAAAACAATGCAATGACTTATCAGCTGATTGCTGACAATCCCAAGATGCTTAAAATCACTAAAATAATTCCCAAAAACTGATGAGTCCGCAATTTTTCGCGGTTTACGAGCACGCCCAGCAAAAAACCGAGAATGATATAACTTTCACTGACTGTCGTAGCAATTGAAATTGAAATAAACGTAGTGGCAAATGCAAAAGCCAGCCAACCGGCATTATCGAAAAAACTTTGCAAAAAAATTATTCCGGGCAAGGTTCGAAAATCTTGAGCCAATGATTTGACCTGCATACTCATTATTAAATAGACTAAACAGACCAAAGCCATTGTTGTATGTACAAACCAAATTGTGGCTAAAGCCGAGATGGTCTGACTAGAATGACCAACCAAAAAATTAGTTAACCCCATTCCTACTGCGCCAACACCTGCCAAAATTACCCCTTTTTCAAAAATTCTTCGGTGGTAATGCAAGTGGTTTTGGTGTTTGGTAATGGCCAAAACAATTCCAAAAAAAGTCAGGACTACTAATGCGGCTTGCGTAAAATTTAAATGTTCGCCACCCAGCACGATACTTAGTCCAACGGTAATCGGAAGTTCTATACCGATCAAAGGCTCAATAATAGCGATTTTTCCTTCCTTGAGCGCTGACAAATCAAATAGTGAAGAAATAATAACTATAACTGACAAAACTATCAGCAGGTATAAACTGCCAGGTTGAAAAAGGATGGGTTTAATTTCTTCTATAACGAAGGGCAAGAGAAAGATAAAACCAAAGATGCCAATAAAAAATAAGGACTTCCAAATCCCAATTTTTCTGGTGGTTTTCTGAATCAAAAAATCAGCTAGTCCCCAACCAAATAATGCTATAAGTGAAAAAATTATTCCCGTATTGAGCATAAAATATATATATAGTATAGCAGAGAAAAACGGGCCGGACAGCGTGCAAGCGAACTTGCAAACTGTCCGGGGACGAACGACTGAACTACCCGCGACCCGGCGCGGGATCCAAAGAGTCCTCTTCTGCCTCAGGGTCGACATTCTGGTACACGTTCGTAAGAGCTGCGTGCACTTCTCTTGTCAACATTCTTGGGTTTCTGATACAGACGACGGCCGTCTGTTCCAATAAAGCGCTGTGATTGTTGATAATCACGGCGACGAGCTCCGCAAGTTTCTGCTTCTGATCAGTGTTGGCTACCGGGGCGTTCGTGGACATAAACATTCCTCCTTCGTATTTCTGTTTTCTGTTCGCGCGTTAAGCCACGCGGCTGCCGACGCGACGCGCAGCGACCTTGGTCGTTCCACCTTGCGGCGCGAGCAGCCCCAATCCGATGAGATTCGCGATCAGAACCAACGCCTTCTTCCAGCGTTGGCCTTCGTGCGGCGGGAACGCAACCTCGACATCCCCAAACCTTTGGAAGAACTTCGCCCGACGCAGGACCGGACCCGCCATAAAGATCATGAACGGGTACGAGCCGCCAAGTGCCATAACGACGGCGCCTGGATAGCCCTTCATGGCCCACGTGAGGCAGCTCAGAGAGAGCACGTACATCACTTCGCCTGCCAGAAGTGCCCACCACAGCCGTTTGATTTTCGACCCGTCCATCCGGAAATTCTGACGAAGGTTGCCGGAGAGCAGAGCCAGAAAGCCCACCGTCTGGCCGCCCAGGTACGGGACATACAGACTCGCATAGTGGGCCGGGCCGAGTTGCTTCAACAGGTAATCAAACCCGAACATGGTTCCTGTGAGCGCCCCAAGGTGCACAAAGAGAAGCCCATAATAGAGTTGGACATTCTCGACCTTCGCGCGCCCCTTGAACGCATAGCGGAGCGCGAGCAGACTGCAGGTGACGACGAGGATCCCCGCCCAATACCGCGGCGTCAGAGCGATACCGAACGGCACGCCGATGAGAGCCATGAAGACTGGGGACGAGGCGTCCCAAGTCGTCACCTCATCAAAATCCGTGGTCATCTTCGTTACTTGAAAGTACGCGGCGTTTGAGACCGTCCAGAGGGTGCCCACGAAGAACGCTCCGATCATGTAATGAACCGGGATTGACGGCAAGCCGCCTCCGGAAAGAGCCCACAACAATGCGACCGCGGGCAGAAACGATGAGATTACAAGCATCTGCATCGGATCGCTCAGAACCGGCTTGTCGCCGGCTGACAAGAACAACCTGTCATTAACCATGACACCGGCCATGAAAGCCGCTGCCAGGATCGCTGCAAACATATAAATGTACGGCACACTAAATCTCCTTGCTCGGGAGTCATTCCCGAACTGTCAAACATATATGAATTGGCTTTAATTAGCAATTTTTTTAACAATATTGACAGAATAGTTACAATCTGTTATTATTCTAACATGATAACCATATCCGAAATAACTAAAGAGATAATTGACCGCTCGCCTTTCTTGTCAGAGGTACTGTATCAAGACATGGCCAATATTGCAGGAATAGCCAGAAGAATACGTCCTCAAATCGAGGAGAAACTATTACAAGAAATTTCTGAGGAGGCGGTGGCTATGGCGCTACGCCGAATCAAAACAAAATTAAAGCCACCGGTTTCCTGCGAAGAAATATTAAAGGATTCAAATAATCTGGCCGTGCGCTCAAATCTGGTCGAATTTATGTTTCCCAATTCTCCTGATATTATAAACATCCATCAAGAAATTTTAAAAAAGATAGAAAACAAGAAAGATGCGTTCTTTAATATATCGATAGGATTATTTGAATCAATTATTGTCGTTAATAATGAACTAGAAAAAGATGTAGAACAAATCTTAAGAGATCAAAAAGAAATCAGAAAGGTCAAGGATTTATCATCCATCACCATCAAATTATCAAAAAAAATGACCCTGACTACTCCTGGCGTGTATTATTTAGTCTTAAAAGCATTGGCCTGGAATGGAATCAGTGTTATCGAGATTACATCAATTGGCTGGGAACTAAATATGCTTTTCTTAAATAAAGAAGTAGACCAAGCGTTTTCGGTCATTAAAACTTTGTTGTCATAAACAAAAAAGCAAGGCCGACATACCTTACTTTAAAACTTTCTAGTTTAATAATTTACCACCCAAACAATTTCCCAATTTCTTCCGCGCTTTGCCTTTTACGAGCCAATTTGGTTTCCCCGTTTTGACAAACCACCATAGCTGGTTTGGACAACAAACAATGGTTATTACTCAACGAACTTTGATAAGCGCCGGTATCAAAAACGGCTACGTAAACATCTAAAACTTCCTCGCTAAATTTAGGCAACATAGTATAACTCCCGCTCGCGGTATAGCGATCGTCAGCATCGCAAGTTGAACCAGCCAGCCAGACTTTTTGGAGCCGCTTGCCATTCAAATGATTGGCCGGAATAATATGCCACTTTTGACGGCGCACCGACCAGGTATCTGTTAAATGCGTGATAAAACTGCCGTCCATAAAATACCACTTGTGGCCCGCTTTATTGACAACACTTTTTTCTGCCAACACTTTACAGACCGTAATCTGGGCCGGGGCGGTAACATAGCTCCCCCATTCTGATACGAGATTTGGATGCTTAATACCAAGTTTATCTGATTCAATCTTTGCTGTTTTGATTAATTGGTTAACGAGGCTTTTAGTTGTATATAGTTTGCGTTTTTTTTCAAAAGGGACGCCTAAGCCTCCACCAAAATTGATTGTGTCAAGGTTTGGATTGTTTGCTTTAAGCTTGGCGTACAAGCTGATTGCCCGCTTAAACGGCTTTATGAAACCCTGAATTTTTTCTATCTGGGTTGAAATATGATAGTGTAAAATCGATAAATTTCTAATTTTGCCGAGTCTCAGCAACTCCTCTTCAGAAAAACCAAAATGATTAAACTTTTTGTCAAAATGCGCGTCAATTTTAATATCCAAATTGACTCTAACGCCAACGTCCCCCTGAAACTTTTTAAGCCGGGTTAATTCTTCATGATTTTCGATTATTGGAACCACGATCAGGCCCTTATTTCGCAATTCTTCAATCAGCTTAATATACTGTTCGGTTTTGGGCCCATTACAAGTGACTCTGATTTTACGGTTAAATTTGTCCTGCTCAAGCATTCGTTTAACCAAGAATAATTCATTGGCGGAGGAAACTTCTATGTGTGCGCCTTCGGCAATTGCTGGCAGTACAAAATCCCGGTTCTGGTTAACCTTCATCACATAGTGGTAATAGAACTTTCCTTTATAGTTAAGAATCTTGATATAAGCATTAAACAAATCGGTCAAATCCCGTAATCTGTGCTCAAGCACATATGGAAAAAAGACCTCGGTCGGAGTGCCGTATTTTTTTATAATATCAACGATGTTATATTGGTAGTAACCCTCTTTGGCCACCAAATCGCCGTGGTCGTTGATATCAAAGTGTTGGGTGTTATACTCTTCGATACCTAACTTCCAGAACTTTCGAAAATTATTTTTCTTCTTATTCTTCTTTCTAGATTTCTTCAATTCGGTTCAAAAAATTACTTACGAAGTTATTTTAAAGCAATTTCGTACGTTGTCAAGCCTGCCCGTCGGCAGGCAGGGAGTTTTTTACATTTTTCCCTTGAACAACCGGGCGGCGCGACGCCAGAGACTGGTTTTTTTATCCTTAAATTTTTCGATCTGGTCTTTGATTTTGGGGACCAACAAATCAATCGCGGCGTAAATATCTTCGGCTTCGGATTCCGCGTGCATGGTTTTGCCCCCGATAATCAAAGTGATGTCCGATCCAAACACCAAGCCGGTCTGGTGATGCTGATCCCGCTTGAGCTCAACCTTGGCTTCCATGATATCGATAAATTTCGCCAGGCTGCCGACTTTTTCTTCCACATATTCTTTAACCGACGGAGTCAGGTCCACATGAGTTGCTTTGATTGAGATATTCATCCCGTTAGAAATAATGATTAGTGGCTTAATTATATATATTAATAATCAATGCGTAAACTATAATTTTTGCTATATCCCCGCTATGTAAAATTTCTAACGGGACTAATCTTCAACCCGAAACCGCCAAGTGGTCAAAAACAAAATTGCGACAATCCAGACGATCAACCAGAGAAAATCATAGGTTAAGCCGGCGGTCGACCCCAAGTAAATCTTACGCAGGCCGTCGGCCAAAAACGTAATCGGCAGGTATTTGGCTATGACCTGCAAATAACCGGGTAATAAATCAATCGGATAGAACACACTGCCTAAAAAGGTAAACGGTAGGCCCAGAGCGGTTGTTATGGGAGCGGCGGCATCGTAACTTCTGGCAAAGGTGGAAATCAGCAGGCCGATCGGCAAAAAAGCGAATCCGCCCAAAACCACAAAAATCGCGGCCCAAGCTAGCGAGCCCGGAATCGCCACGTGAAAAAAAATTACGCCGATTGCGGTTAAAACCAGGGCTTGCAACAACATAATCAGGCTGCGGGCCGTAAGCAGGCTCAGAATCAAGGTAAACCGGTTAAGCGGCGTAACGCTGATCTGCCGAATCACTCCGCGGTCGCGCAAATCGGTAACCCAATAAGCCAGGCTGTAAATTCCGCCTTGCATAATGGTTAAGGCGATAACGCCCGGCAACAAATATGCAGAATACTCAACCTCACCCAAAACCGCTCCCACCGGCAGAATCGACAAAGCCGAATAAATGCCGCTCGGCACGACAATCGTCCAAAATAAACCGGTGCGATTGCGCAACAGCATCAAAACATTGATTTTTACCAGTTGCCAGAATTGCATAAAGTCTTTCTCGCAACCCCGAACTTGCCTGCCCGTCCCTTTGGCGGGATTCGGGGTCTCTTGAAGAGATGCTGAAACAAGTTCAGCATTGCGCGTTATTAACTCACTAACTTTCTAGCCAACGAATCGATGTCTCCCGCTCCCATCATCAAGATAATGTCAAACTGGGCCGATTTTTGCTTAATCATTTCTCCGGCTTGGGCCAGATCCGGCGCAAACGAGGCGTTAACGCCTTGCTTACGCAATTCGTCCACCAGTTGAAACGAACTGATCCGCTCGCCGTGTTCCCTGCCCGTGACATCGAAAATTTCCGGAATAATCACTTCCTCGACTCCCAACAAGGACGAGACGAACTCACCAAATAATTTTTGCGTCCGGTTGCGATGATGCGGCTGAAATACGGTTAAAACTTTCTTGCCGGGATAAAACTCGGCCACGGCCTTGATAGTGGCTTCGACTCCGGCCGGATGATGAGCATAATCCGAAATAACAGGTTTACCGTCAAGCTTTCCAACCGCTTCGAACCGGCGCCATGTGCCGGCGAATTGTGCCAGAGTTTTCTGGATCGCGTCAATCGGCGCACCCAACTTAAGCGCAGCCAGACTGGCCGCCAGCGCGTTGGCAATGTTGAACTGGCCCGGAACCAATAATTCAAATGAACCGATCTTTTCGTCGTTTAAGTGCATATCGAAAAATTGCTTGGCATTTTCGGTTTTAACATTCAGCGCCTGCAGATCAGCGTAGTGTTTGATCCCAAATGTAAACTTATGGCAGGCCGCCGCGCGGCAGACCTCGATCGTGTTATGGTCATCGGCGTTATAAATCAAAATCCCGTCCGTAGGCAAGGATTG
>MFEY01000008.1:7357-43341 GCA_001780035.1 Candidatus Doudnabacteria bacterium RIFCSPHIGHO2_12_FULL_48_16 | reverse complement strand
CGGCCAAATTTTTATAGTAATCGAGGTGGTCTTCCGCAATGTTGGTGATAATGATCATCTGCGGCTGGTTCTCCAGCATCTTACGGTGATATTCATCCGATTCCGCCACCACATACTTCCCTTTACCGGCGCGGGCATTGGCCCGGAAGCGTTCGCTTTCGTTTTCGAGCGACAGCATGGTGCCAACCAGAACCGACGGATCAGTCCCGGCCTGTTCCATAATTAATCCCAATATTGCGGTGGTGGTGGATTTGCCGTTTGTGCCGGTGACGGCCACGCCGTATTTGCCTTCCATCAGCGCGCCGACGGCCTGGGCCTGAGTGATCAGGGGAATATTCAACTGTTTGGCCATCTGGATCTCCCCAAAACCGGCGGAAGATTCGCTGACATCCTGGGAATAAACTACAATGTCCGGGTCGAAATCCTTAAGCTGCTCGTCCTTATGGCCGATAAAAACCTGGATACCAAAATTTTTCAGGCTGTCGGTGACCTGCGATTGGCGCAAATCCGAACCGGCAACTTCCCGGCCCTGCGATTTTAAAATCCGCGCAATGGCCGCTACGCCGATCCCGCCGATGCCGACGCAATAAATTTTTCCGGCTTCGGTTAATTTCATACCTTTACTTTCTCGGTTTCTTGCTCATGTTTGGCCATAAGCTGCCGGATCTGCGGGATGGCTGCCAAACCGGCGCGGCGGCCTTCCTGATAAATACCCCAAATGTTGTTTAACCCCCATTTGCCTGACCAAGTCTTAACATCCGGTTCGATCATAATATCACAGGCTCGCTGTTCCTCGCTCAGCTCCTTTTCCACATCAAACGAATGGTCGACTCCCCAAAAGAAAACCCGGAGCATGTTGGGGACATGGCTTCGCTTATAACCATTGGATTCGAGCCGGTCCAGAATTTTGGAAGTCAGCGGGCTGATAATTTGATAATGGACGTATTCGATCCCAACCAGGCGCCGCAGGCTCCGGATAATCCGCCAAAACCAAAGCTTTCTCTGATATAAAAATTTCGTCCGGGCCAAATCAATACCGATGACAATGTCGGCTCCCAGCTGTTTGGTCGGTAGCGCCGGCACGACATTGATCAGTCCGCCATCCACCAAAAGGCGGTTATTGATCATTACCGGCTCGAACAGTCCTGGCAAAGCTACACTAGCTTTCAGCGCCTGGGTTAAGCTGCCGGCCGTGATGGTGATCAATTCCCCGCTCCGGATATCGCTGGTGGTCACGCCAGCTTTGACTGGTAAATCTTCAAATTTTAACCCTTTCGTTATTTTTTTGAGAGTATCTTCGGCCACGGGATTGTGGAAATGGAACAAACCGCCCCTGGCTCCCCGCAGCGAAACATGGTCCCAGAGAATCCTTTTATTGATGGTTAGGGATATCTGTCTCATGGCATCCATAGTCCCGGCCGCGTAACTGACCGCTACCAGGGCGCCCGACGAACAGCCCACAATCACGTCAATGGGAATGCCGTTTTCCAGAAAAACTTCAATTATGCCGACGTGCGCGGCCGCCCGGCCAGCGGACCCGGACAAAGCCAGCCCGATTTTTGGTCGTTGGATCATTGATTTAAGACAATATGCGCCAATACCGCCGCGGAATCATGCGGCATTAATTTTGAAATATTCACGGAAAGCTCGTTTAAAGCCTGGGGATCGAAATTAAGCGCTGTGATCACCTTAAGCAGGATAGCAGGTTTGGCCTGGTCATGGCCAAGCACAATTGCTGATCGGGTAGACTTCAAAATCGCCGCGTTGTTGTCCTGATGGGTAAACGGCATCGGAATGACAACCGCCACTTTGCCCAAAGCCGACAACTCGGCGATCGTCGACAGGCCGGCGCGGCAGACCACCAGTTGGCATTTTTTCAACAAATAAACATATTGATCAAACGGCAAGAATTCGACCGGGTGATAATTGACATCCTCGAATTTTGTCTCGTTCTTGCCCCGGCCAGTTTGATGCACGATCTGAAAATTTTTGACCAGGGCCGGTAAAATCTGACTGACCAAAAAATTAATTTGCGCGGCGCCGGTGGCCCCGGTCAAAACCAGCAGAATCGGCAGATCGGCATGAAGTTTGAATGGCAATTGCACAGCGCCGGGCGGGACAAATAATTCTTCCCGCACGGGATTGCCGACCCAGACTGCGGCTTTAAGCTTGCCAATCAATCCCGATCCGGAATAAAATTGCTGGCTGGTGGCTTCGAATGCAGTCGTAATCTGGGAAGCAATCGGCGAAATTAACCGGTTGGCCAGTCCGACTTTCGCATCCTGCTGGTGGATGACGATTTTTGCGCCAAACATCCGGGCGATCCAAGCCACGGGCACTGCCACAAAGCCGCCGGCGGAAAACATCAATTCCGGCCGGAATTGGGAAATTATTCGCCACGCCGCCAGTAACCCGGCAACGAAAACAACCGGCGCCGCCAGATTTTTGAGCGTAAAAAAGCGGCGCAGGCGGGCGGCCGGCACGGTGACAAATCTAATCTGTTCAGCCTCGACCATGGCCCGTTCAGGACCTTGGCGGGTGCCGACAAACAAAAATTCGGCCCGCGGCTTAAGTTTACGGATTTGTTGGGCCACGGCCAACACCGGCGAGACCGGACCGCCGCTGCCGCCGCCGGCCAATAATATTTTCATTGCAGAGCCTCCTCGTATGCCATGACCGTCTCCGCCGCCGCCTGCTGCCAGCTGAAAAACTTGGAACGGCTTAGGGCCAGGTTCGCCAACTCTTCTAAACGTTTCGGACTTTTTAATAACTCAAGCAGAACATCAGTCATGTTTTCCAGGTTATTGGGATCAAAATACTCTGCCCCCTGGCCCATTATTTCCCTCAACGTCGGAATATCGGAGCAGGCCACGGGAGTGCCGCACGCCGCCGCTTCCAGGGGCGTTAAGCCAAATCCTTCCATCAGCGAGGGGAGAACAAATAAAACCGCAGCATTGTAAAGCAGCTTCAAATCCTCGTCGGTGACCCGCCCAGGAGTGATTAGTGATTTGTGATTAGTGATTAGTCTGATTTGCTTCTCGATCTCTGGGTAGTGCTTATCTGACTCACCGGCCAGAACTAATTGCATATCTAATCCCCGGCCGCGCAACTTATCAAACGCTTGGGCCAGCATGGGCAAATTTTTATACCGCCGCCAGACGCCGACGTAGAGCAAAAACGGTTTTTGAATGCCGAATTTTTGGGCAACTTGCCGGTAAGCCTCTTCTTTATCCAACATTTTGTAAAGCTGGTTGAAACCCTCGTATATAACCGTGATCTTTTGTGGGTCAATCGAATAATAATCTACGATCTGCTTCTTCGTTGACTGCGATACCGCGATAATCTGTTTGGAATTGCGGATGGCGTTGGCAAATACCGCATAGTAAGCCAGTCGGTGAAAAAAATGCGATTTTTTGCGGCCGGGAAACAACGTGTGGGTTAAATCATGGATGGTGACCACGAACGGCCGCTTATAAAAAATTGGGGCGTTAAAATGCGGGAAATGCATCAGATCGAGTTTTTCGGCGCGCAAAATGCCAGGGAGCTTAAGCTGTTCGGCCACGGAATAATGCGCAATGTTGGCGATTACAATTTTCGCGTCGTATTGCCTGAAGTTTTGCGCTAGATGTTGGTTACGCAAAAACAACACGTATTCATGCCGCCCGATTCTGCCGTTGGCGGATAAAATTTCATGGGCCAGGGAGCTGGCATAACGGTCAATCCCTGATCCCCCGCCCAACATTCTTAAATCAAGCCCAATTTTCATAATTTACATTTTTAATACTGCAATACGAGAAAGTAATGCAGTATTAAACACTTAATTGCTTTCTGGCGGTGGATTGACGGGTACGCTTTCTTAATAAACTGCTGACTTTGGCAGTTCCCGCTTTAACCAGCCCCTCTACTAAAATTTGCTCTCTGAATTTTGGCCATCTTTTACGCTCTAAATAATCCTGGCGCTGTTCTCTCTTCTTTTGGTGGGCTTGATCTAAACCTTGAAGCTTTTGGTGCGCAATTTTAAAACCATAACCGTCACGAGCCAAAATATTGCTGATGCTTGCGATGGTATGCTCGGTTACCTTCAGATCGCGGGCGATTGATTCATACGTCTCACCTTCAATCAACCGTCGAGCAATTTCTAACCGTTTAGCGAACATTTTGTATTCCGTGTGCGTAAACAAACTGTGGAAAAAGGCTCGAACATCTTCTTTCGAATCCAATAAAGTAAAAACCGACCAAACATTGTTGATATATCGGCCAAAATCCTTCAAGTCTAAAGAGGTTCGAGATAATTTTGTCATATAAATTTATTATAGCGCGCGCTTCCTCATACTGCAATACGAGAAAGTAATGCAGTATTGAACTATTTTTTAAACCCCAGATATTTTTCTTCTACAAATTTCCTGACCTTTTCTTGAAAAATTAATTTGTCGTATTGCTGCGCGTGCCTTCGGATCTTCAACGGATCATATTTAGTCGAGTCGAAATTTTTAACCGCCTGCTTAATCGCTTCGGCTGTTTGCTCCTTGAAAAATTCCCCGGTCTGGCCGGAGATCACGGTTTCTAGGGCCCCGCCGGCGCCGAACGCCAATACCGGAATGCCGCAGCTTTGCGCTTCCACGATGGAAATTCCCGCATCTTCCTCGGCCGGAAAAATATAAGCCCGGGCTCTGGCATAAAGTTTTTGCAAATCCTCGTCGCTGACGCGGCCCAAAAATTCGACATTTGGCCCGGCTTTTTTTTTCAATTCCGACAGCTGGGTCCCGGAACCGGCAATCTTCAACTTTAATCCCAAATCATTGAACGCTGCGACCACCAGATCGGTTTTCTTGTATGGCTCTAACCGGCCGGCCACTAAAAAATAATCCTCTTTCGATTCCTCGGGATGAAAAAACTCCGTGTCCACCGGCGGCGGAATAATGATTGAATCCCGCTTATAGTATTTTTTGATCCGCATCTGGACATTGACCGAATTGGCAATGTAAAAATCCGGCCCCTGCGCCGCCCGAAAATCCCACTGGCGGATGGCCGGCAGAATCAGTTGCCCCAGCCACCTCAGCGGTGCCGGGTAGAGCTGCTGCCCCAAATACTCATCGTTCGTCCACAAAAACCTGGTCGGGGTGTGGCAATAGCAAATATGCAACTTGCCCCGACTCTTGGCCCCCTTGGCAAACGAGGAGGAATCCGAAACCACGACATCAAAATCATCAAACCGAAAACTTTCGATAACCTTCGGCAGCAGGGCCAAAAATAATTTCGGGTGCCGGTGCGTGAGCGGCCATTTGTCCAGATAGCTTATTTTTTTCCTGGCTGGCTCAAAAACCCCGTGGGTCTTTTTGGAATCGTAAAAAATCACATGCAGAGTGGCGTCGGGCCAGATTTTGAGAAAATTTTCCAACACGCGCTCCGCGCCGCCCAACTGATTGAGAAATTCGTGCACCAACGCGATCTTCATCCTTTAAGTCTCCGCAAAACGTAATTTAAAAAACTGATATTGGTATACAAATCTCTTTCTTTTAATTTAAAACCCAACCTGACCTTGTAGGCATCCGAAATTAATTTTTTATAAGCTGGTAAAATTTTAGCCCGCTTGGATAAAAGATAAATGCTGTGATAATTGATCGGAAATTTATTCTGAGTGTGTATGATCAATGCTCGGAAGCCAAACAAACAGGATTTATAAAACAAATGCTTGGCCGTCTTTTCGTCATAGTCACGGAACGTTGTAATCGCAGACAAAGCCCGGCCCATTAAAAACCGGACTTCTTCAACCAAATTGATTGTCGCAATTGCCGGTTCACGAATAATGCCACGGATATCCTGACCCCGAAGTGTCTGTGCGGTTAAACGCAGTTCCTTAAAAAAAATCTTTTCTTGAAACGGGATATCTGATTTAAAAATCAAAAATTCGCTCAGCCGAAAAGGAAAAACATTAAACTTGGCTGGGCAATGCTTCTGAATATCCTTACGGTGAACATATTCATTGTCGTGGAACAAAATCCCGATTTCATAATCGCTGTGTTTCTGATAATCCCCTTTGGCTCTTGAACCATACAAAAAAATCGAAACCGGGTGGAATTTTGAATTCAGCTTTTCAACTACGGTCGAAAGTTGGTTGCGCATATTTAATAATCCACTTTCGGGCGCTTCCCGAGCAAAATTAAAATGGTTTTGAAAATAATATAAAGGTCGAGCCAGAGGGACCAGTTTTCGATATAAAATGCATCCAGCTTGATTTCTTCCTCCCAGGAAATTTCCGGGTTGTCGGAAGCCTGGATGATCTGGGTTAAGCCCGTGGCACCCGGCTTGATAACAAACAAATGTTTATACTCGTTGCGGAAATGATCAACTTCCTTGGTCATGTGCACCCGCGGCCCGACCAGGCTCATTTGGCCGCGCAGAATATGCCAGAGGCTCGGCAATTCATCCAGCTTGGTTTTACGGATAATTCGGCCAATCCGGGTGACCCGGGGATCGTTTTTGATCTTAACATAAGGGCCAAGCCGGGCGTTTTGCTTTTCCAGCTGTTCGCGCAATTTATCGCCGGCGGCCGTGCCTTCGCTCATTTCGTAGTGCATGGAGCGAAATTTATAAAATTCAAACTGGCCCAGCCCGGCGGCGCGCGCTTGATGAAAAAACACCGGGCCGCGGGAATCCAGCTTGATTGCAATGGCGACCAACAGATACACCGGGCTTAAAGTTATCAATCCGGCCGCGGCGGCCGTGATATCGACCAGGCGCTTAATGACCCGGCCCCAGCCCTCGAGCGGCGTGTTTTTGAGCACAATCACCGGCGTGCCGGAAATCGTCTCGACCGCCACGTTGCCGGTCGCGGTTTCAAAAAAATTCGGAACAAAATTAAACTTAATTCCAAAGTCGCGGCAAAATTTCAAAATCTCGCCGCTGGCGGCCGGATCAAGCATGGGATCAGCCTGTAGCAATTCATCTATCCCTTTTTGGACGCGCAATTGCTCCAGGGACGACAGCAGTTCGGCTATGGGCAAGTCGGCTTGCAGGCTACCCACGATTTTGAATCCCAACTCTGGCCGCTTGCCGATTGTGTCCATGAGTTCATGCGGCTTATCCGCGGGATAAATTACCACCAGGCGGTGCAAACCGATACCGCGCCGCAGCATCCGCACCTGCATCTGGCGCAGAATCAGCCGGCCAAAGCTGATAAACACGATCGCCAAGCCCCAGGCCATCAGCACAATCAAACGGGAAGGAAAAACGCTTTGGTTGAAGAAAAACAGCACGATAATGACCAGCAGGCCGGAAGACACGGCCAACAGGATTTTGAGAAGTTCGGCGGAAACCCGGCGCGTGCCTTTGAGATTATACAATCCGGCCAGGGCCAGAATCAAAATAATCAAGGGGCTGGCTTCGAACAGGACCTGAAAATACTGACTCCATGTCAGCTGATAGAGCACCGGCCGCAGGGGCGACAAATGAAAGCGCAAATAAAAAGCGGTCAGCCCCGCCAGCAATAGCATGAGCCAATCCACAAAAATTGAAATTACGTTGAACAACAACTCTGAACGTTTCATTCAGATATCCAATTGGTTAAAAATCAAAAATTTACCGTTTTATTATACCATATTTTACGCCAACAAAAAAGCCCGTCCCGATAAATCGGGACGAAGCTTCTTGTAACTAAATCTAATTAGTATTCGTCTCTGCGACCGCCACCGAATCCGCCACGGGATCCGCCACGGCTGGCACCGAATCCGCCACGAGAACCACCTTCGGTTTTCGGACGAGCTTCGTTGACCGCCAAGGAGCGACCGCCGAAATCCTGACCATTGAACATCTCAACGGCTTTGGCTGCTTCCTCATCGGAAGACATTTCGACGAATCCAAATCCTTTGGATCGGCCAGAGAACTTGTCGGTGATGATCTGTGCGCTCACAACGTTACCGGCAGCCATGAAATGATTCTTCAATTCATCGCTGGTGGTCGCGTAAGGCAAACCGCCGACAAACAATTTCTTACCCATTTGATTATTAGCCTTCAAACAAAGGGAAACTCTTAAATTGAGCCCAATGTTTTAATTAGCTTCCCTTCGACTAAAGGAAACATGAACAGTATACCTAAAAACGAAGGCCGGGTCAATCGGTTATCCACCAATATAAAAATCCACAATTGGTGGATTTTTATATGCTTTCTCCAAGATAGCTATAAGCCGAATTCTGTCTGACCCCGATAAATCGGGGGAAGCAATCATCTCTCTGGGCCAAACATTGCTGTTTGGCTCAAGCTGTCAACCCGTCCCGATAAATCGGGACCTATTTGACATTGCACTGTCACGTAGGAATTTAGCCGTTTCACTCCCGGCGTTGCCGCCAGGCGTCATCCGGCCACTTGGCCGGATGCTTACGGCCTCTCGGCCGCAAGCGTTCCTGTTCGCATCCCTTGATCACTCATGGCGGGGATTACCCGCTACGTGAGGCTGCATGAACTCGCGAGGATTTCATTCAACCAACGTGTTCGGACTTTCCTAACCTAAAGTAAACTTTAGGCTTGATTGCGCACTAACTTTAAGAAAGCAAATATAATTATACTCCTTTTTTGCCCCCTTGTCAATATCGCCAATTTGGTGTATCATTAATTGTTATGAATCCCGTTAGAAATTTTGTAAAGTCTATATACCGCAAAATTATATTCAACGGGCGAATTATATAAACGCATCAATTATCAACTAAGCTATTTCTAACGGGATGAAAAGAGATAATATTCGAAACATCGCCATTATCGCCCACGTCGACCACGGCAAGACGACATTGGTCGACGCCATGCTCAAACAAACTCACGTTCAGCGAAACGTCGAAGAATTGGGCGAGCTGATTATGGACTCCATGGATTTGGAGCGCGAGCGCGGCATTACCATCAAGGCCAAGAACGCTTCGGTCGTTTTCAATGAGATTAAAATAAATATCGTGGATACGCCCGGCCACGCCGATTTTGGCGGCGAGGTGGAACGGACCCTCAAGATGGTTGAAGGTGTGCTCCTGCTGGTGGATGCCAAAGAAGGCCCGATGCCGCAGACCAAATTCGTGCTCAAAAAAGCGCTGGAATTGGGCCATAAAGCTATTGTCGTCATCAATAAAATTGACCGCTCCGATGCGCAAATTGAAGAAGTGGTTAACCGGACATTTGATTTGTTCGTCTCACTGGAGGCAACCGACGAGCAGCTGGATTTCCCAATTGTCTACGCGCAGGCCACCGCCGGCATCGCCACTTTGGACTATCACAAACCGGGCACGGATCTAACTCCCCTGTTCGAAACCATTTTGGCCAAAATTCCCGCCCCGACCATCCAGGAAGATCCGACCCTGAAAATTCTGGTTTTGGCCCTGGCTTATGATCCATACAAAGGCAAGCAAGGCATCGGCAAAATCTATTCCGGCTCAATCAAAAAAAACATGCCCATTCTGCAAATCACGCCGGATGACCAGCTGAACCCAGGCCGCGCCACCGACATCTCGGTGTTCAAAGGTTTACAAAAAGAATCCGTCGAGGAAGCCTCGGCCGGCGAAATCGTTTCCGTGGCCGGCCTGGAAGAAATTTCCATTGGCTCGACGATCACAGATCCGGCCAATCCGCAAAAGCTTGATCCCGTGAAAGTGGACGAACCAACTGTACAGATGAGTTTTTCCGTCAACAATTCTCCGTTTGCCGGCCGGAGCGGCAAACTGGTCACCTCGCGCAATATCCGCGACCGCCTATATAAAGAATTGGAAACCAACGTCGCCCTAAAAGTCACCGAAACCGGCAGCCCCGATACCTATTTGGTCGCCGGCCGCGGCGAGCTGCATTTGGCCGTTCTGATCGAAACCATGCGCCGGGAAGGTTTTGAGCTGCAGGTCTCGCAGCCGGAAGTTATTTTCCATGAACAAGACGGAGCCAAATCCGAACCGTTCGAAAAATTGTCCGTGATTGTGCCGGGCGAACACCAGGGAGTCGTGATTGAGGAAATCGGGCGCCGCAAAGGCCAGCTGGCCCACATGAACCATACGCCCCACGGCGAAGTTCATTTGGATTACCATATTTCCACCCGCAACCTGATTGGACTCAAAAACAAGCTGCTGACCCAAACCAAGGGCACTGTCATTCTCAACCATATTTTTGATTCCTACCGGCCCGTGGAAGCCGCCAACGTCGTCAATTTGCCGCATGGCTCGCTGATTGCCTCCGAGGATGGCGTTTCCAACGCCTATGGGCTGAACAACGCCCAGGAACGGGGGGAGTTGTTTATTGGCCCGGCAACCGAAGTTTATCTGGGTATGATCATTGGCGAGAATGCCAAGGCGGAAGACATTGAAGTCAATGTCAACAAAACTAAGAAACTGACCAATATGCGCGCCTCCGGCACGGATGCGGCGTTGATCCTGTCTCCGCCCAAAATCATGAGCCTGGAAGAATCCCTGGAATTTCTGGGGCCGGACGAATTGCTGGAAGTAACCCCGCAATCCCTGCGCCTGCGCAAAAAAAATCTGGATCCCAACAAGCGGAAGAGAGAAAAAAATAAGAATAATACTGAAGTATAGACCCTCACCCCCAGCCCCTCTCCCAGGGGGAGAGGGCGGCACCGAACGGTAGAAAAACCAAATCAAAAAGCCGATCCCCCACAGAATCGGCTTTTTCTTCCTGCCGTCAAAGTTAGTGGCCCACGGCGCCGCTCCGGGCCATGCGCACGATCCAGATCAACACAATCGAGCCCAAGATCGCAACCAGTAAACCGTATAGGTTAAACCCGGAAACTCCCGGATATCCGAGCAAGCTCATAATCCAGCCGCCGAGGATGGCGCCCACAATGCCGACACCGATGTTGGCCAGCGCCCCCATTTGCGCATCAGTGCTCATGATAATCGAGGCCAACCAGCCCACCAACGCCCCAAATACAATCCATAAAATGAGTCCCATATAATGCTCCTTCTTTTTCTGCCCGGTTGACCGGGCTTATTTAATTATTTTTTAGTACCTTTCGCATCCTGACTGATAAGTCCTCACAAAATATTGCTGGTTGCCAATCCGGGTGATTTTACCACCCTCGGCCGGCAACTGGAAGTTGGTGTGATAGATGGGGACCAGACAAGGATCGCCCAAAGCCAGATTGAGGATCTGGCCGCCGCCGGTTCCTGTGGGCTGAATAACCGCCGCATTCGTGTCCCCCGCTTTTTTGACCACCGTGCCGGCTGTCGCGGCCTGGGCGCACTCCGGTAGGTAGGTTGGTACAAAGTATAACTGATCAGCGGAGCGAATTATTACACCGCCTTCCGGGGGAAACAAAAAATCTGTGTGGTAAACGGGGACCAAACAGGAATTGCCAAGGAAAAAATTGACGATACTGGAGCCGGCATTGGACACTCCGGTTACCGGCGCCACAAATCCGTTATTCGTGCTGGTGCCGGCAATACTCCCGCGCGCGACCACCTGGAGACCATCGGCTGAATGTTCGCAACCGGGCAGATAGGTGCGGGCAAAAAACAAGCCTTCGGGGCCGCTGACAACGGCTCCGCCCTCTTGTGGCAGCATGAAGTTGGTGTGGTAAATCCTGACTAGGCACGGATCGGCAAACTGGCTGGCATTCTGGGCCCAAATGAATGCCGGAACCATCAAAAGAGCCAAACTGATTGGAATGATTAAGCCTTTTTTCATAACCTTTTATCGTATTGGCCGCGATTTTGTTTCAAGCATTGCTCTTGCTTGGCCCAGAGATATATTCTATTATTCAGCAATCAGGAGGAATCAACTATGGGTTTGCCGTTTCTGCCGCTGCCGGCGTGGCTCTCTAACTTCGGCTGGATCGCCTTCCTTCACTCGTATGCGTGGATGCCCGCGGCGGCCGGGATCGTCTGGCTGGAAGTCAAATACCTGTTCTTCTGGCTCGGCGACGTCCGTGGCCGGACTCCACAACAGAGGCGCCGGCTCTACAGCCAGCTCTTCAGCGGAGAAGTCGTCGGCGTCGTGGCCATTGCGATCCTGGCCATCGGCGGGCTCTACGCCTTCGCGCTGGGCGTCGGTGTCATTGTCGGGGGTCTCTGTCTCCTGGCTTTCCGCAGGTCATCATCAAAGAAGACTCGCGTCGAGCAGAAGGCCTGAAGGTTACAAGTTCTGGGGTGAGTGCGCCAAGGCGCGCTCACCCTCGTTTTATTTAAAAAAGCGAGCCGACACCCGAAGGTGGCCAGCCCGCCAGTCAGTATCGGCTCGCGGGAGCCGTGGAAGATCACTGCGTGGGTGGTTGATAATGGCGTCTCATCCGGGCTTTCCATGCGGCGTCAACCCGGTCAGCGTATAAATAGCAGGCGAGGGCGAAGGCCAGGATGACCAGAGTTGAATAGTTGTTGGCAACCTGGCTATCCCCTGCTCCCATGAAAGCACATCCTACCATCATGACGGCCAGGTTCGGTCCAAATGTTCCGCGGTAAGCGAACATGCGCCTACCCGCTGTAAAGATCAGGAACGTTCCCCATACCGGCCAGACAAAATCCCAACGGCCGCGCAAATACATTATCGGCGCCAGCAGAATCATGGTCCAACCGAACCAGGAGCCCAGCACAGCGATCCGGAACAGTTGATGACGCACGAGGTTGTCGGTGTCCTTCGGCCCACGGTTCTTGTCATAATCCGGATAGTTCTCGACGAAGATCAGCGCCACCGGAATATAGACGATGACGGCGGCAAGCTCCCACGCCCCCAGCCAACAGCGCTCCCGGCTGTACATCATCAAGTAGAATCCGATTGCGACCGACGCCAGCACGCACAGCGTAGTGATCATTAGATTCCTCCTCAATGGACCTATTATAGCTAATTGCCCAAAAAACGTATATGCTCTATTATTCATCCCAAGAGGAGGAGCTAAGTGTCCAATCAACCCGCACAGCAGGCCTTACTCGAGCCGGTGCCCGAACTTGGTACTCGCGCGCGTTTAGTGAAACTAGTCCAGTCGCTGGCTGAGGAAGACGACTGGAAGTGGGTCCTCGGCACAACCGATCATGTCGCAGCCGATCGCGTCCTGCGTCTGCTCGCCAACGCCGGCCTAATTGAACACCGCAAGCACCCCAAGGGGGGTAATACCTGGATCATTGACGGGCAGATGTTCGGGCAGACGGAAAGCGTGCTGCCGGACTTCCTCCCGATCCCGTCACCAGAAACCGAGGCTAACCGCCTTCGCCTCGGTCAGGAGGGGCTCATGGATTTCGAACAACGCCGTCCGGGCTATTCCCGGATTCTTCGTCTGATCTGGAATGCCAAGACCAATGAGCGTCCCCTGAACTCGTGGGTCGAACTCGTCCTGGCGCTCGCCCTCGCGGCACTCTGTATCCAGCCGCTAATGCTCTACGCGAACATCACCGGCGGCGACTTTCTGATCCGCATCAACATGACGGTGTCGGTCATCGGCACCGCGATCTTAATGGCCTGGATCATATATCTGGCCGTGAGGAGCATCGGCCGCAAGGAGACGACATGACCTCTACCGAACGTGTTCTGGACGAGCTCGAACAGAAAAACCACACGCCGGAAGGATTAAGGATCGCGCTGGCGGTCGCTTTCACCCTCTCCATCGTGAACCTGCTCGCGTGGCCAATCGATTCGACGATCGCGACGATCAACCACACCGCCCCGATCCTCGATTTCGCAAACGTAATGTTGACCTGGGCGATCTGCCTGATCGTCATTGCCATCATCGAACTCGTGACAGCAATCTGGCCGATCTCATGGCCGGCGGTTGATTACGAAAGCTGACACACCCCATCCGCGCCGCGGTCTTGAGACCTCCAATCAAGACCCGGCGACTTTTTTTATTATAAGAATCAACCGGCAGTTTTCGGGAATTCGACCCTGTCCGAGCGTCAAAAAACCGCCTTTCGGCGGTTTTTAATTTTCTGTAGCGAGGATTTTTTCGAAGTCCGAGCGTTGTTTAACGCTTGCTGAATTGCGGGGCGCGGCGGGCGCGCTTGAGTCCCGGTTTTTTGCGTTCTTTGACGCGCGGATCGCGGGTTAGGAATCCGAGTTTTTTGAGTGTGCGGCGGGATTCCGGATTCATACTGATCAAGGAGCGCGCCACGGCATGGCGGAAGGATTCGGCCTGGGAATGGATGCCCCCGCCTTGGAGCTTAGCTTTGACATTCAAAGTCTTCTCCAGACCCAAGCTGACCAGAGCCTGCTTGGCAATATATTGGAGTTCCGCGGATTGAAAATATTTTTCAAACGGCAGCTGGTTGATCGTGATTGTGCCGTTGCCCGATTGGGTCAAAACCTGGGCAACCGAAGTCTTGCGGCGACCGACGGCATAAAAAGTTTTGCCATGGGGCACCCGGGCCGGCTTTTCGGCTACGGCTTCTTCCGGCTCAACGGGTGGCGTTGATTCAACATGCGCCGGTTTTTTGGCGGCCGCTGGCTTGTGTGCGGCCGGTTTGCGGACGGCGGGCTTTTTGGCCGGTTTATCGACCGCAGACTTATGAGATAATTTTTTTGGGGTTGCTTCCATGTTTAAAAATTAATTAATCTGCTTTTCCACGTGAAATTCGTGCTTCTCGCCGGTCACCACTTTTAAGCGGCGCAGAATGTGCTTACGCAGGCGATTCTTGTCAATCATATTGTAGACGGCGTCCCGAATAACTTTTTCCGGCTCCGTTTCCATGCGCTTGGCCAGGGTTTTGGTGTAGAGCCCGCCCGGGTAGCCGGAAAAACGATGGTATTTTTTCTGGGCCAGTTTGCGGCCGGTAAACCTGACCTTCTCAGCATTCTTCACAACCACAAAGTCACCCAGATCCATGTGCGGGGTAAAGGTCACCTTGTGCTTGCCGCGCAGGATGCTTGCCACTTTGGAAGCCAGGCGACCCAGCGTAAACTGGCTGGCATCAGCTTCATACCAGGAGCGCTTGGTGTCTTTGGTTTTCGGAATGAATGTTTTCATGATTCTTGATTCTAATCTAAGAGTTCCAACTGAACCTTCGGCATACCGTCTTTGGCTTTGCCCAAGCGGACAATCCGAGTGTAGCCGCCCTTGCGGTCTTTAAAACGGGGCCCCAGAACTTCGATGGTTTTGCGCGCGGCATTGGCCGGCAGAGCAGCAAAAATCTGGCGCTTGAGATGTAAAGAGTCTTTTCCGCCGAAGGCGGATCCGCCTATGGCGGACTTGGCTTTGGTAATCAGCCGTTCCACGACCGAACGGGTAATCTTGGCTCTCGCTTCCGTGGTTTGGATTTTCTCGTAAACAATCGCGGAGGCAGCCAAAGAGCGCACCAGTTTCCTGGCGTGATCCCGTCCCTTGCCGATTTTCTTCTTCTTTAAATGCCTCATGTGGTCAATTATTTCTGCATTTCGCTAATGGCTTTTTCAATCTCTTCAATCGATTTCTCACCCAGGCCTTCGAGTGCGGTGAGCTGTTCCCGATCCATGCCCTTGAGTTGGGAAACCCGGCTGATGTCGTTTTTAAGCAGCGCGTTGTAAGAACGGTTGGACAATCCCAAAGACTTCAAATCATCCTCTTCGGAAGTCTTAATGCCTTCTTCGTGCGCGACGTCCAAAACCGGCACTTCTTCCTTGGCGGTCAGAGTTTCCTTGGCCAACAGGGCGAAGTGCTGCATTAGAATCGAAGAGGCTTGGTCAATCGCATCTTCTCCGGAAACGGTGCCGTCGGTTTCCAAATCCAGAATCAGTTCGTCGTAATTGGTAATCTGGCCGACACGGACATTATTGATTTCATAATTGACGCGCCTGACTGGGCTGTAAATCGCGTCCACGGCAATCATGCCAATTTCCAGTTTCTCGTTTTCGCGCTGTTCCACCGGCACATAACCGCGGCCCTTTTGCACGACCACTTCCATTTCCAGTTCGGCGGACTTGCCGTCCAGGGTGGCCAGATGCATATCCGAATTGATAATTTCCACGTCCGAGTTTTTCTTAAAATCACCGGCGGTCACGGCTTTTTCGCCCTTGACCTTCAGTTCCAGTCTGACCGGCTGGTCGGAATGAAGTTTGAGGCGCACCTGCTTTAGATTCAAAATAATTTCAATCACGTCTTCCTTGACGTTCGGCACGGTGGAAAATTCATGATCCACGCCCTTGATCTTGACCGCAACCACGGCAGCACCAGGCAGAGACGACAGCAAAACGCGGCGGAGCGAATTGCCCAAAGTCACGCCATAGCCGGGATAGAGCGGTTCCATGACGACCCGGTATTTATGATCGCCTAAATCTTCAAACGAGACTTTTTTGGGGAGCTGGATATTTTCCATAATCGTTAAAATTAATTAAATTTTATTTTACCTGGAGTAATATTCGACAATCAGCTGAGTGTTGACGGTGGCATCGAGCTGTTCGCGGCTGGGTTTGGAGAGAATCTTGCCGGACCAGGCGTTGGCATCCAGCGACACCCATTCCGGCGGCTGGGCCTGAGAGAGGGCAGGCGCGGCGTTTTTCATGTATTGGGATTTCTGCTTGGTTTCGCGCACGCTGACAACGTCGCCGACTTTGACCTGATAAGACGGGATATTGACCTTCTGGCCGTTGACCTGAAAAAATCCATGACTGACCAGCTGGCGGGCCTGGGGCCGGGTTTGGGCAAAGCCCAACCGGAACACGACATTATCCAGGCGCATTTCCAAAAGCTGCATTAGCACGTCACCGGTCACGCCGACCTTCTTGCTGGCGGATTCATAATATTTGCGGAATTGCCGTTCCATTAAGCCGTAAATGATTTTGGCCTTCTGTTTTTCGCGCAGTTGCATGCCGAACTCCGATACGCGCTGCGGATTTTGTCCGTGCTGGCCGGGCCGGTAATTTCGCTTGGCCAAATACTTCTCGGCCTTTTTGGTAAAAGCGGTGCCGAATTTGCGCGAAAGTCTGATTTTGGGTCCTGTATATCTTGCCATAATAAATGAGTTAAAAGTTATTCGGCGGAGCGGCGCGTATCGTGAGGCGTTTAACGTCTTACGTTAGACCCTTGCCGATACTCGTAGCCCTGCCGTATAACGCTAGACGCGTCTTGCTTTCTTCGGCCGGACGCCGCCATGCGGAATCGGAGTCTGATCCTGAATGGTCAGGATTTCAAAACCGCTGCCTTGCAAGGCCCGGATCGCCGATTCGCGGCCGGTGCCGATGCCCTTTAAAAACACGTCTACTTCCTTCAGGCCGGAATCCTTTAATCGCATCAAAGCGTCTTCCATGGTTCTCTGCGCGGCATACGGGGTGGATTTCTTGCTGCCCTTAAATCCGGTGCGGCCGGCCGAGCCCCAGCCAATGACATTGCCCGCAACATCAGTCACGGTAATAATCGTATTGTTGTAGCTCGATTGGATATAAATCCGTCCGCGGGTAACTTTAATCCTGGATTTTTTGGCCCGCTTCGGCGCCGCAGCGTTTGTTACCGCTGTGGCTTTGCTATCCTGAGTTGTGCCTGATTCTTGATTCATGTTTCTTAATTCCAATTATTATGTCTTTTCGTTGGCGTTCTTGCGGCCGGAACCGGCAGTCTTGCGGACATTGCCGCGGCGGGTTCGGGAATTGGTTTTGGTGCGCTGGCCACGGACCGGTAAGCCGCGCATATGGCGGATCCCCTGGTATGAGCCGATTTCTTTCTTAATCTTGATATTGCCGGCGATCTGCTGCTTGAGTGCGCCTTCGACCATATAGTTCTTTTCGATAAATTCGCGGATCTTGGCGACTTCGGATTCGCTCAGTTCGGAAGTGCGTTTGCCGGGATCAATCTTGGTCGCGGCCAAAATGCGCTTGCTACCTGACCAGCCCACACCAAAAATATACGGCAGAGCCGCTTCAATTCTTTTTTGTTGTGGGAGAGTTACCCCTGCAATTCTGACTAACGCCATAAATCTTGATTGATTAATTTATTACGGATTGCGAATTGCGGATTTAATTCGTTAACCCGTAATCCGCAATTGAGTCCTAATTACCCTTGTCTTTGCTTATGCTTCGGATTCTCGCAGATAATAAAAATGACGCCGCGGCGGCGGACAACTTTGCACTTCTTGCAGAATGGTTTGACTGATGCGCGAACTTTCATGATGTTATCTGGTATTTGCTAACTGTTATCTGAGCCGACGAATTACTCGTCCCCGCGTAAGATCATACGGGGTAACTTCGACAATAACCTTGTCACCCGGCAAAACTCTGATCTTGTTCACCCGCAATTTTCCCGCAATGTGGGCCAAAATGACCTGTCCGGACTCAATCTGCACACGAAAAACAGCGTTGGGCAAAGTTTCTATCACTTTGCCTTCAAGTTCTATGGTGTTCTTTTGTGGGCTTTGCGTCCCTAAGTCTTGTGTACCAGGAATATGAGTGGGCTAAACCCCGTTAGAGATCCGTATTAAGAGCTAAAACGGTGTTTTGATTTAAATTAAACCAATTTGGCGGCCCGTCAGTTATAAAAAATTTAATCTCTAACGGGGTAAATTGCCTAAGAATCTTAACAAAATATGGGACTTGTGTCAAATCCCAAACTCTGTTGTAATTTATAATCTGGTTCCAGATCAAATAATGGCTAATATTGGCCATTATTTAGGTAAAGGCGTTGACAAAGCCGCGAAAAAGGATTATAATTAGATTCTGTGCCTATTTCCTAAACAACGCCCCCTTGGGCGTTGTTTATTGTTCCAATACAGTCAACCGATCCCCTGCTGAACCACGCTTATTCTTCCAATAATCGGCATTGACTTTTCCGGCCATCAAATCTCGCCAGAAAATTTCGTCCATTTGCCCGTCGCTTAATTTTTTAAAAAACGCGAGACAGACTTCCATTTTTTTCCTAAAGACTTCTTCCTCTTTGGCTATGTCGAAAACCTTTTTGGGGTCTGTCATTAACAAAGCACCCATGGTTGCCTGATCTTCCCCTTCATTTTTTAACCCATATCGACCGGCAAAACCCGTTGGCCTGACCCATTGCATAAGTTCTCTAACCAACTCTTTATCGAATCTTTTCCAATCTACATTATACTGCCAAGTTCGTACATACGCATTCCGCCCTACACTATTTAATTTCGCCCATTGTTCATCGTCTATTCCTTCAGCGGTATGAAAAAACTCATGATGAAACGTTTCCTTCACGGTCGAAGATTCTAACCAGCCAGCCAAACTATAAATATCTCCTAGGTTACCACCCAGAGAAATATAAAAATTATCACCAATTGCCAAACCGGCAACATTATCCTTCCCGACCATCAAGCTTTTGGAGATACTGATTTTTTTGAGACCGGAATTTTTGACATAGTGCGGCGAATATTTGCCGATTTCGGCGCTAAACCATTTCAAAGCATCCGCTTGTTCAGCCAAAGAAGCATTCTCTCCGGTAATGTCATAAGCTTCTTCCAATCCCGGATTATTGAAGGGATTAGTGCTGATGTCTAAATTATATTCCCTCTTCAAGGCCGAGGAGATTTGTTCAATTTCCTTCTTTAACTGCTCTTCATTGAAATCATTCTGAATTTCATTTTCAATTTTAGGCAGACCGACGACCATACCGGCGGCAGTCGCTTTCAGGGCTGTTTTTAAAAAACGGCGTCTTGAAACAGCCGTTTTTTTGGATTGCGGTTTTTCTAATTGAGGTTTATCCCCTGAATTATCTAGAACTAAGTTTTCCGGATTAACTTCTCTTTCTGACATAAACTACTGCGATAGTTTGGTTTCGATGTAAATTTTGCCGTTGAACCGCGGGGCTTTGTAAGTCAACCACTTGGGCCAAAATTCAACTTTAACCGTATCTACCTCCGGCTTGCTTAGGAGTATTTCCTTAATCTCGGATTCATTTTTACCGGCCAGGAGTTTGCTTAAGTTATTGCTATCGACTTTATAAGCGGCCGTGGTTTCAAAGTGTACGGCCAAAACCCCTTGGCCGCCGGCTGAATCGATCGTTTTGTAGGTGGCCGTATAGGTATTTTTGCCTTCATCCGCCAGATATTTGTCCGCGGACAGCACCTGTTTGATTTTGGAGACCACAACATCGATCACGTCCTGCTGCCGGAATCCGAGCCCGGAAATTTTGGCAATCACGGTCATGTTAAAATTTTCCGCCGGATCGCCGATCTCCTTGTTGGCGGTTTTGGCGAGAACGGTTTTCACAAGGCCGCTGTCAACCAGTTGGATCGTCCCACCCGCTGTTTCGCTTGCTTCAGCCGCGGCTTCGGCGACGATGGCATTAACCATGCTGGCTACGGCGTTGTCAAAGTCCTGTTGCGAAAACACCGTCGCCGAGGTTGTTGTTTTGCCGCCGGTGATTGCGGTTTGGTTAATGGCATAGACATTTTGGTTGCCGAGCGCCGCATTGACGACCTCAAATTTTGTTCCGGGCGGCATGTTGGAGCTCTCTCCCCCGCTATCGGCCACGATCGGCACTGGCGGAATCAAGGAAGCGAGATCCGGCTTGGCTTGTGTGCCCTGGGTCGGCTTAAGTCCCGTGACGTCATGCGTAAATTTATATTTCTGACCGTTAGCCACGAGCGTCGTGGTGCTGGCTTTGAGCGTCAGGGTATTGTTTGTAAAATTATAAAGTGTGACGGCCCCGGCAGCTTTGAGGCCGACAGATTCCTTGCCCGTGGCGGGGAAGCTTTCGGTTTTGGATTTTTCTTTCTCCACCACAAAACCCGGAATTTCCAGATTATCAGGATCGGCTTGGGCCACGGTTTTGTCGACCACAATTTCAAAATCCCGAGTAATCGATTCCGAGCGAGCCATCAGTGTTATTGTGGCTTTCGGCAACCAAATCGCCAGGGCGAAACAAACAACAATCAATCCCGCCAGCGCCGCCAGGAAAATCTTGACGGTTTTATGTTCCCCAAAATTCCAGTTAAATTTTGGCAGGGTCGGCATGGAAATTTTGGGCACAGCAAAAGCATTGGCTTTCTCCACGACCCTACCCACAGCTCGGCTGGGGATCCGACTGCCGCCCAGAATGTCTGAAAACCGGGGTTTAACGTCGGAACGGGCCACCCTGATTCCGCCTTTGGGCATTTTGACTTCCAAATCGCCCAGCAGCACGCCGGCTTTCTTGGCCAGAATCTTGCCGATCTCGTCGTCAGTCGTCACCCGGATTTTTTTGCCCAACGCCTCGCCGGTTCGTTTCATGAGCTTTAAGTTGTCAGAGCTGCGCAACAGGGCCGAGCCGGATTCCAATTCAAAGATGACTTCGCGCTCGCGAAGGTCTTTGATTCTCTTAACGACCGAGGCAATATCGTCCTTTTTGCCGAGTTTTATGATGGGGGTTGCCATTGATTCAATTTTAACACTAAGAAGTGATCGTGGAAAGCTCCACCGCGTATTTCAGCGGGTCATTTAGAAAAGCCAGGTTTTTCGGGTTGATCACTGCGGCGGTATAGATTGGCTTGGCGCCGGTAATCGGAAAATTGGCCATAAATTTCTTGCTCAGCACCCGAACTGGCGCCAAAGCGGGACCGTAAGCCGGATTGGGTATAAAATCATAAGGTTTGCCCTGGCCGGCGACCACATAATAAGCCATGCCTTGTTTGCCAGAGACCGGCTCATACATCGGCTGATAGTCGGTCGAGAGCCAGTTGGCCGTAACCAGGACATCATTGCCGACATTAATCATGATATGCCCGTAGTTGGGTGGATAAATAACCTTCTCTCCGGTTTGGGCTTCAATGGCATAAACCGAGAACACTTCTTTGAAATCTGGATCCATTTTTTGAATAAGAAACAAAGCCGTGCCATGCAGGACCTCGTATACTTCCGGATGCGCCACGGCCGTGCCCGGCAGATTGGCGTGATAATGGCCCATAGTTTTGTTAAATTCCCGGCCGAGTTTGAGCGGCGGGACAATCGTTAAATCATATTGCAAATGCGCGGTCTGGAACAATTCTTCGTCCTGCGGCAGAGCCAAGGCGCGATAACCCAGATAAGTTTCCTCGACGGGCGGCACAATTTTTGGGTCGAGCAACACCGGCAGGACTTGAGAAAATTTCCGGACATAAGTCGGCTCCCGATTTGCCATCGGTGGGTTGAACTTGATTCGTAAATCTTCTTTCAGCTCGATCGGCAAGCCGGAAGTTTTGGATAAGTCGATCATGGGAAAATTTCTTTTAATCCGTTTAAGTGACTGGATATTTTCAATTTCCTCGCTTCTTCACCATTGAAATATCCGTGTTCGACATTTTCTGAGCTGAGTTTAAAATTGGTATCAGCGAATTCAATCTGATAACAAATATCGACACGCCAGGCTCCGTCAGTATTTTGCCCGGACCAAACAATAATTTTGCTATCGATAATCCTCGGTTTTACTCCCAGTTCTTCATCGCACTCTCGTTCTAGGGCTTGCGGTAAATTTTCTCCGTGGTTAATCCGACCGCCGGGCAAGTCCCACTCACCTTGATCGTCCTTGATCATTAAAACCTTCCCGTCCAAATTAAAATTCAAACCCTTAACCGCCACTTGAAATGTATCTTGTTCGGGCATTTTATTCAATCACGGCTTTAATTCGGCGCACGCCGGCGGCGACAGCCTCTTCTTTTTGGATTTTGAATTTGCCAATCACGCCCGTATGCTCCACGTGGGGGCCGCCGCAAAACTCGCGGGAAACCACTTCTCCGTTTTTCGAATCCAAAACCGTGTAAACGGATACCGTATCCGGGTATTTTTCCCCAAACACCCCGATGGCGCCCAGTTTGCGGGCTTCTTCCAGAGGCATGACTTCTTTTTTCACAGACAAATCCCGGCTGATCCAATCGTTGACCAGTTTTTCAACTTCCTGTTTTTGCTCATCGGTCATTTTCGCATCGTGCGTAAAATCAAACCGAGTTCGCTCTTCCGTAATGTTGCTCCCCTTCTGCCAGACATTCTCGCCCAAAACTTTCCGCAGCGCCGCATTCATCAAATGCGTGGCCGTATGCAAGCGAACAGTTTTGTCCGAATGACTAGCCAGTCCGCCTTTAAACTGTCCCGCGGATTGTGTACGGGAGAGTTCTTGATGCTTATTTAAATCTTCCTCAAAAGCAACCTCATCTATCCCTATACCTTTTTCTTTTGCAAGCTCTTTTATAGTTTCAAACGGAAGGCCGTATGACTGAAATAAATCGAAAACTGTATGACGTTGTAATATTTTATCTGTTAATTGACCATTTATAAACGTTTCAACCACTTCATCAAATCTGACCATTGCTCTCCCTAAGGTTTCACGAAATTTTAATTCTTCTTTTTTGATTTCCACGCCAATCTTCCCTTGATTCAATTCAGAGTAAACTTGTTTATAAACCTCCACAACTACTTTTACAATCTCGGAAGTGAAATCCTGTTCTATTCCGATTTTTTGCCCACAAGTCACGGAGCGGCGGATCAACCGGCGCAGAATATAGCCGCGATCTTTGTTTGAAGGGGTAACACCGTCCGCCAACAAAAATACAGCCGCGCGTAAATGATCAGCAATAATTCTTTCTGCGTGTAAATCTTGTTTCTGTGCTAAGGTCTGAATTTTATCAACAATTACTTTAAGCGAATCAATATGAAAAACATCTGAAGTATTATTTGATGCTGCGGTAATTCTTTCCAAACCACCACCAAAATCCACATTTCTCTGCTTCAATTTCTCAAAACCTCTCTCGGTTTTTACATATTCCATAAAAACTGAGTTGCCGATTTCCATAAACTGGCCGCAATCGCAGTTTGGATGGCAATATTTTCCATATTTCTCATCGTGTTCAACATCAAATCGGTAAAATACCTCTGAATCTGGACCGCCCGGTTCGCCTACTGGCATATCTGATGGTATCCCCGCCCGACTCCACCAATTTTTCTTGGAACCATAATAAAAGATTTTACCATCTTGCATGCCAAGATTGCTGGCTTGTTCTTCCGTAATAAGTTCTACTACTTTGGCATTCCCAAAAAGCTTTTGCCATATTGCCGGACTTTCTTCATCCCGCGGTATATTATTCTCCCGATCACCAGCAAATACAGATACATAAAGACGTTCGGGCGGGAGTCCGACTTCTTTCGTTAAAAATTCAAAAAGCCAACTCAATTGTTCTTCTTTCCAGTAATCACCAAATGACCAGTTCCCAAGCATTTCAAAAAAAGTTGTGTGGCGATTATCACCAACTTCTTCAATATCCTCGGCCCGGAAACTTTTTTGAGAATCCACAATCCTATTGCCGAGTGGATGTTTCGCTCCCAAAAGATATGGCATCATGGGCTGCATGCCCGAACCGGTAAAAAGCGTAGTTGAATCGCCTTCCGGCACCAAAGAGGCCGAAGGAATCCTCTTATGATCATGGCCTTTCGATTCGTAAAATTTAAGAAACTTTTCGCGTATTTCTTGTGATGTCATGGCAATTTATTATAACACAAAACCCAAGCTTTCGCCTGGGCCTCAATTTCTTTTTCTTCTTCCTCTTGCGAGGTAAAAAGCGAGGATGTTGCCGAAAAAAGAATTGCGAACCCCTTTCCAATGGGGTGAGCACTTAGTGCCGCCTCAGCGGGACGTCTTTTTTCGGGCGACATCCGAGCGCTATTTACCGAGCAACTCCATCGCTTTATCCATCTGCGGATCCTTCTCGTTTTTTATATCATCCGCTGTCAGCTCGACATTAATATCCGGCTCCAGGCCGGTCTTATCAATCCCCCGCCCTTTGGGTGTAAACCATTTCGCCACGGTAATCTTAATTTCGGTGTTGCCCTTCAAATCCTGCAATTCCTGAACTGATCCCTTGCCAAAGGTTTTCTCCCCGACCAGCGTCGCGACCTTGTAATCCTGAAGCGCGCCGGAAACAATTTCCGAAGCCGAAGCCGAACCGCCATTGACCAGAACAACCGTCTTCATGCCCTTGAGCCGCGGCAGACCTGCGGTTTTGTAGTCATTTTCTTTTTTATTGTAGCCGATTTCCTTGACCGCGACCTTGTCCGCATCGATCCAATTCGAAATAGTGGTCACAGCCGTATCCAGGTATCCGCCGGGATTGTTGCGCAGATCGAGGATCACTCCGCTGTAATTGCCCGTAGTTATTGTGCCGACAGCTTGATCCAGCAGGCCCTTGGTATCCTCGCCAAATTCCGACAGCTTGATGACCGCGATCTTTTTACTTGTCCCGCCCGCAGCGGCGGGGCCGTTCACTTCCTTGGTTTCGAGCTTCACGCTCTTAATTTCAATTTTGGCCCGAGTGATAGTGACATCCTTGGCCTCGTTCTGATCCTTGGGTAAAATTTTGAGCGTGACTTTTGTGCCGATCGGGCCACGGATTTTGGTTACCGCCACATCCACTGCCATGCCCTCGGTCGTCTCGCCGTTGATCGCCAAAATCGCATCGCCGGGCGCAATCCCCGCTTTCTGAGCTGGCGTGCCGTCCAGCGGTGCGATGACCACAATTTGCTTGTCCTTCATGCCGATCTGGGCGCCGATGCCGCTGAAAAATCCGCGGAGATCTTCCGTAAACTGCTTGGCCTCCTCCGGATCAAAAAAAGTGGTGTATGGATCCCCGGTGGCGGCAACCATCCCATCCACGGCGCCATAGAGCAATTTTTGCTGATCCAGCGGCCGGTCGACATATTTACCGTTGACCGCATCCAAAGCTTCCCATAACAGTGAGTAGTCGGCCGAAGTGGCCACGCTGCCTTTGGATATGTTTAATTTGCCTGATTCAAGTTTGACTCGGCCTTCGCCGACGCCATATCCCAAGCCGAAAACCGCCACGAATAAAACCATAATAATAGCATAAAAACGCATTTGCCTGGAGCTGGTGTTTGTTTCGGGATGTAATTCCATAGGCTTAACTATAGCAAATTCAAAAAATAAGTAAACATTTAATAGGCATTGATAATCTTTGACAGCAATTTAATTGAGTAATATACTTTTCCTATCCAGCGTCGGTAAAGATGTTCAAGGCGCTAGGCGACAGGAGGAAACTATCACCAGAAGTCGGTTCAAAAAGTCGACGCGGAAACGCCCGCATCCCTGGTCGCACCGCAAATCCAACTAGGAGGACACGGATGAGGATGATCGACCGAATCCTACACCGCACTACGCACAAGCGCCTTACTTCGTAAGCCACAGCGCGGGGAAATCGGCTAAAACAACGGACCACAACGGCGAAGCAACCAATTCGCATGAAACTGTACGGTCCAAGTGACTGGCTGAATCCTACGGGCACGTGATCACTTCGATGCGCTGCAATCCACGCTGCACCCCGAAACAAAAGTCAAAACTCTACCAGCAACGAACTTTCGGCTCTCTCCTTCGCAGCCATGCAGTCGCTCCCGTCATCCCATGGCGCATTTCCATAAAAAAGAAATGCGCCAATTTTTTACAGTCTAATGGACTGTTTTTTTGTGTCTAAAAATATTGATGATTAGCACCAGATACATGCGGATACCTATCCCTAGGTAGACCAAGGCATTGAATAACGGGTTGTGCTGATTGGCGTAGTGTTTCCGGTAAAAAATTTTCATCGCTTCATGCGCCCAGGCCACCGATCGGAATTTTACGAACCTGGCCGAGCCATACAAATAATGCGTCAATTCGGCTTTCGGGTAATACATGACCTTGAATCCCGCCGCCTTGGCCCGCCAGCACCAATCCAAATCTTCGCCATACATGAAAAACCGCTCGTCGAGGAGTCCGATCCGATCGATAACGGATTTGCGGATCAGCAAGTAGGCGCCGACGACGGAATCAACCTCCATCTCCTGATTGACCGGGACGTTGCGGTAATTGTAATTGGAAAATTTGCGGAACCCGAAGAGGCGCAAAAAAGCATTGGCCGGATTGGGAAACCGGCGCCTGCAGGCTTCGTGCAATTGCCCGTTGGGCAAGATGACCTTGCCGCCCATGATGCCGACATCCGAATGCGCGTCCATATATTTGATGGATAAATCCAAAGTCTCAAGCCGCACCGTTGTGTCGGGATTAAGCAACAACACATACCGCCCAGCCGCTTGTTTAATCGCGACGTTATTACCCTTGGCAAAACCCAAGTTACGGCCGTTTTCAATCAATTTCGCCCGTGGGAATTCGGCTTTCACCATTTCAATCGCCCCGTCAGTTGAGCCATTGTCCGGGACCAGGACTTCAAATTCAAAGCCGGTCGCTGAAGCAAAAACGGATTGCAGGCACTGCCGCAACAAGTCCTTGGCGTTGTAGGTTAAAATGATAACTGATAAATCCATATTAAAATACGTATTTCCATCCCGGCTGCCAGCCTGTCCGCCGAAGTTTTGACGAAGGCGGAGATTTGGTTTTTCTCCAATCAGAAGCCAGGGCCTGTTCCCAAGTCATATTTTTTAATAATACATCCAAAGCAATCTGCGGTGCCTTGTGCGAAACTATGGCGACGGATTGGCCATCGTAGTTTTTCCGAAGGAACTTTAAAAATTCATTAATCCGCGCTTTAACATCTTCATAGCTTTCGCCTGACGGAAATTTATAACGGACATCTTCCTGCAATGGCTCCACGACTTTGGAATCACCGCCGTTAAGCTCGCCATAGTTGCATTCCCGGAGCCGGACGTCGGGGATGATCGGCGCGCGGCCCGCAAACGCCAGTTGGGCGGTAATCATCGCTCGCTCAAGGTCAGAACAAAACACGACGTCAAAATTCTGGCCCTGAGTTTGATTGCGTAGCTCCTTTGATTGTCGGATTCCCAACTCCGACAATTCTCCCTGATTCCAGCCCGTGGAAATATTATTTTCATTGTCCGTCGTCGTGCCGTGGACGAAATAAGTCAATTGGATTGCCATTGTTTTCGCTTCTTTAAAATTTGAGGGATTTGGCGGAATAATTCGGGAACCACTTTCAAAGTCGAGGTCTCGAAAACCAGAACGTATGCCAGCATGGCCAATTCGCGCAGGATGAACAGCGGATGAATATATTTGGTGTTTTTAACATACATCAAGATATGATTTTTGTAATTTAGCCTTTTAACCTGGCTCGATAATTTACTGTGATGCTTGATAAATTTCAATAAATGCAGGTAACCGCCCGCGGCTTGCCCCGCAGTGCGGCCATGATAGGCCACGGCCGCCGGCACATAAACATTTTTATACCCGGCATTATTGAACCGCCAGGAAAGATCCACATCTTCCCAATAAGCGAAAAAGCTCTCATCAAAGAATTCGCATCTGTCATTGCAAGGAGCCGAAGGCGACGCGGCAATCTTAATCTGAGATTGCTTCGCTTCGCTCGCAAAGACAGAATAACAATACTTTACCCGCTCCAAAGCGCTCCGTCGATACATCGGCCCCGCACCCGAGACGCCAAAAACTTGGTTGTAGTGTGTAGTTTGTAGTGCGTAGTCGAATTGACCCTTATCTTCTTGATTTTGGCCAATGTCCCGGGCCCGGCCGGATTTGGACATACTGACTCCCACCGTGTCGATAATCTTGGTTTTTCTGTTATTTCTAAAATCATAGCGCAAAATCTTGCCGGTGGCGGCCGCAACCTTGGGATCAGCAAAAGCCTTAAGCGCTTCTTCAATGTAAGTCGGCTCCAAAATCAAGTCGTCGTTGACCAGTTGGATAAATTCGCCGCTGGACGCTTTGATACCGAGATTATTCCCCGCCGCGAACCAGGAATTCCAGCCCGGCTCGATAATTTTAACCTGGGGGTGATTTTTCTGGATAACTTCCTTCGATCCATCCGCCGGGTCGTTGATTACGGCAATCACTTCCAAATCTTTATGCGTCTGCGCCAAAATCGCATCAAACACGGGTTTGATGATTTCAGTTTTGCGAAACGGCAGGATAATTACGCTAACTCTCATGTTTTTTTGTCACAAATAAATAGCTGGCAACCAACAGCATCAGATCCAAATACATCTCAGCGCGAACGGTAAACGACACGTATACTCCCATGACGATGAAAAAAATCGCGTAAGCGTAAAGATTGATGGTCAAAAAATTCGGATTCACCTGCCAGTGGCGCCAAAGCAGGGTCAAAATGAGGCCGAAAACAAATGGCACAAAGTAAAACGCGGCGGTGCCGAAATCCTGCACAAACGGGAACAAATATGTTCCGGTATTCCACCAGGGATAGAAAATGGCGCCCAAATCGTAATTCGATTTCAGGTTATTTAACGGCCTGATAAGCTTGCCGAAAATATTGGTAAAGGGATCGAGCGAAACTTTGCCATACTGGAGCTCGTGGGTCTGATAATACTGCTCGGCATGCAGCAGCGCCTGCTGGTTAAATGACACCCCGACATAGATCGGGACCAAGGCTTTCTGCAGCTTATTGTAATGAGAAGTGTCGATCCCGGTAATGGTTCCCAGATAATCGGATCCGTAGCTCCTAGTCTGGCGGATAATTGGCACCAGAGAGAGGACCACAATTGAAACAATTAAAAAGAAAGGATAAAATTTCAACGCCTGTTTAAGATTGGGGCGGCGCATCAACAAATACAAGGCCATGACCCAAAGATCGATGAAAAATATTTGGGTGCGGGACGCGAATAGGATAATGCCTGCGGTGCCGAGCAAACAAAGCACCACTAAGTCCCAATGTTTTTTCCAATTGAAGGTTTCCGCAAACATCAAAAAGAAACTCAACGGGATAAAAATTCGCGCCAACTGGGCCGCGTAATTGACCAGCCCGGGCACTTGGTCATCCGCGACAAAACGAAACTCATCCGGGTCAGGTGCCAAGAGCGGAAAATTGCCAGCTTTTTTATAAAAAAGATACAAACATAAACAAGAGACGAGAAACAAAATATAAATTACCCAACGCAAATTTTTTATTTTTGTATTTTCTCGCTTGACCGGCCGCCTTCTTTCTCCCAGCCACGATCCCAAAGCAAAGCTAACCAAAGAGACGCCAATCAGCGCCCAATATTTTACCGGCCAGACCCATTCCAGGCTCGACAGATCCAGTTGAGAAATCGCGATGGCCACAAACCACACCGACAGCATCAGCCACAACGGAAAAAATTTATATTTATATAAAAACAGCAAAAAACTAATTGCCGATAAAAGCGTAAAAATTGTAATTAAAAATATTTGCATAGCCTTTCGCAATCCTGACGAAAGTCAGGATCTCGTCTGAGATGCTGAATCAAGTTCAGCATTGCACAATCAATCTACATTTATTGACTCAATCACTTCCAAAGTCTTTTTGGCTGTATTTTCCCAGGAAAACTTTTTGGCCTGCTCCAACCCTTTACTGATCATCTCTTGCCGCAAATTGTTATCCGTCAAAACTTTCAGCAACCCTTCGGCAATCGAGTCCACGGAATTGGGATCAACCAGAACGCCGGCCTCGCCCACGACCTCGGGCAAAGACGAAATATTCGACACGACCACCGGCACCCCGCTGGCCATTGCCTCCAGCGGCGGCAGGCCAAAACCTTCGTATAGAGCGGGCAGAGTCAACAGTTTGGCCCCGGCATACAGAAACGGCAGATCTTCTTTGGCCACGTAATCGTAATATTTGGCTGACCCGTCGAGGCCCACCATCTTGATCTTTTTCACAATCGGTTCCCACAGCCAGCCCCGGCCGCCAAAGATCGCTAATTTTTCTTCCACATGGTATTGCTTGCGCAGTTTATGAAACGCTTCGGCCAGGCGCTCGACATTTTTACGCGGCTGGATCGTGCCGACGAATAATACGTATTTTTGGTAAACCAAGCCGTATTTATCCAACACCGCCTGCACTTGTTCGTATTGGCGCGGGTAAAATTCCTCCGAACTGAAGCCGAGCAGCGTCACCGTGATCTTGTCCGGGTTAATTTTATATAACCGAACCAGGTCGTCCTTAGTCGCCTGCGAGGCGGCCAAAATTTTGCGCGCATGCTTGGCCGCAAACCGGGTTGACCAGATCAGATAATTCCGCATAAAGCGCGTAAACGCCTGTGGGAACATCTCGAAAGCCACGTCATGGGTGGTAAAAATTGAATTTCGAGGGTGGATAATCGGCAACACCGAAGCCAAAATCACCAGCACATCGACCGGGTGGGTAATCATTTCCCAACTTAACCGGATCTGAGTCCAGAATTTCGGGAACGGAATCAACCGGATATGGAAATTCTTGGGCAGTTCATAAAACCACGGCTGCGGCTTAGTCCGGAAATACAAAATATATTCGTTTTTTGAATCCAGCCGGGCCAAGTTTTTGATCAACTCTGCCGCGTATCGTTCGACTCCGGTGGGGTTGGGCAGGTTGGCCCGTTCCGCTTCTAATCCAATTTTCATATGGTTATTTTCTATTTAGATCTCCCCTCCCCTGACGAGGGGAGGGGGTCGGGGGTGGGGTTGTTAATCTGTATTAAGTCGTTTGCGAAAATTAATCGATGCCTTAAGCAATTCCCAGTCGTGCCAATGGAAAAATCCGAGCAGTAACAGGCTGGCCCCGTAAATCACGGCGCCGGCCAGGATCGAAACCCAGACGTTTAAAAAACTAAGAATGATCAGCGCAACGCCCATGACGGCGCCAGCGATTATCGGTTTAACAAAATTAACCAGATACGGGAAAGCCAAAATTTTCCGCTGGACCACGATCGTGTATCCGACCAGTTGAATCAGCTCGGAAGCCAAGGTTACAATCGCCGCCACGATAAAGCCAAATTTGGGAATCAATAGTAAGTTTAGAGCCAAATTGAATACCAGGGTGCCCCCGGTGATTATGGTTGCGGTTTTGGTTCGCTGGGAAATAATTAGACTGTTGACCGGAACATAGATAAATAATATTGAAACCGCCGCGACCAGGAGCCAGAGCGCGGGCGCGGCCGGCGCAAATGCGGCGCCAAAAAAAGTAACCGTAATTTTTTCAGCCAAAAAATAAGCCCCAACCGACAATGGAATGGCCAGCGCGATCATGTAGCGCGTATAGATGGTCAAGACGTTCCGAGCCTCTTCGGTTTCGCCCCGGGACAGTTTATCGGCAAAATAAGGATAAAGAGCCGCGGCGACCACCGCCGGCAAAAACGCCAGTGTATCCCAGAATTTATATACTGCCGTATAATAGCCGTTTTCGACGTAGCTTCGAAGGTGGGGCAAAATCAGGGCGTCGATCCGGTTATAAATGCTGAAAATCGTCAGCAACATAAACGGCAGGTTCCAGGCAAACAACTGCTTCCAAAATGGCCAGTCAAACTGGAATTTAAACGGTGTGATCCGCCGGTGGACGATAATGCCGTAAGCGATAACGTCAAATAAGGCGACAGCGCCGGGGATAAACGCTAAAAACAAAATATTCTTATGATAGATAATCGCCAACAGCATCATACAGGCGTTAATCAGGGAATTGATAAAATTCACCCGGGCAATGATCGAGAGCCTCTGAAACCCGTTGATCACGGCCATCAGCGGCATGGTCATTGACGACAGCACCAGTCCAATTCCCGTAATGTATAACGATTGCTTGACCAGTGGCGGATAAGATCCGGTGAACACGATGGTATCAAGGATCAGCATAAAGCCAATACCAAGCAAAAACTGGATGACAAAATAATTACCCAGATACTTCCCGGCTTCTGCCCGATTCTCGCTGATTTTTTTGATCACCAGCTGTTGCATGCCCAAATCGACAAAAAAACCGAAGACAGTCAAGAACGCGGCCAGCAATCCATATTGGCCGGCTTGTTCCGGCCCCAGATATTGAATCAGGCGCGTATATACCAAAAACAGGATAATGGCGGTCAATATCCTGGAAACTAAGAGGCTAAATATGTTGCGTCCGATCTGTAACATTCGGTTCTCTACAAATTAGAACTCCCCTCTCCTGCCCAGGAGAGGGGCCGGGGGTGAGGTTCTTACTCGCTTTATTATAATGAATTTCGAGGATAAAAAAAAGCCCATCCCAGCAAGTCACAAAACTGCTTGGGCTTCGTTTATATTATCGACACTAACTTCCATTTATGCATTTTGACCTCAATAAAACTATTGGAATCGGCCTCGTCGCCTTGTTGGCGCTGTTGGCCTCATCATTGCATCAAAAGGACAGCCGCAAGGCCGAAATGACCGTTGCAACGGCAATGTATCAAGAAGAAGTTCTGCCGCAGAAAGTGCTCGTTGACCCCATCGACCGGGCCGGGCAGCGGGTTACCAAAAAATCCTTTGGGACTTATGTGACGCCCAAAAATTCCCCGGTTGCGCCGGAACGATTTACCGGTTTCCATACGGGTACCGATTTTGAAACCTTTGCCGAAGAAGCTGACGTCGACGTAAGCGTATACGCCATTTGCGACGGGAGCATTGTCGACAAAAAAACCGCTGCTGGCTACGGCGGCTACCTGATCCAATCCTGCTCAATTAACCACCAGCCCATCACGGTTGTTTATGGCCACCTAAACTTAAACAGTGTTGCCAAAAACAAAGGCAACCCGCTGACCGCTGGCGAACGAATTGGGGTCCTCGGCCAACCGCCCCAAGAAACCGGCGGTGAACGCAAACATTTGCATTTGGGAATTCACAAGGGCATGAAAATCGACACCCGCGGATACGTGCAAAAAGAATCAGAACTGACCGCTTGGATGGATTGGGAAAAATTATAACTTCCCCTGGCCCTTCTGCCAAATCAAAACATCGTAACCATAGTGCTCGCGATCGGCTTCCGTGATGCCCAAGGTTTTCAAAAAATTAAATAATTCGGCTTGGATGGTCTCGCTATCGCCGTCTTCTGACATTTCCTCGACTTCAACAAAGCTCCCCAACCCTTCCACCTCATCGACGCAAATTTCCCAACTTTGGTATTTGGCCTTCTGCCGCTTTTTTGTAAATGATTCCATGGCTTTAAAGCCGGTGGAAAGGATGATTTCGCGCGCCGCCACTGGATCGGAAATTTCCGTTTCGCTTTCCTGTTTGTCCAAACCATTGCTTAGACGAACCTTGAGCGTTAAGATAAACTTATTGCCCTGTTCCCGGATGCGCAAAATAGGCACACCGATCTCCGCCGGCAGACTCGTGAGTGTTGGCGGGACAAAAATCGTGTCTTTTTGAATTATTTCCGGACCAAGTTTAATTCCGAGAGCATTAATTTTGCCCAAGAGTTCGGCTTTGTTCCGTACTTTGGCTTTAACCTCAATTTCTTTCATCGTGTCTACATCTTAAAAAATGCCTGCTGGGCGATATTTAAACACTCCAGACCCCGTCTGGGGTGTTTAATCCCGGAGGGCATGACCGGTCAGCTTGAGAAAAACATCTTCCAAGGTCGGCTGATGCAACTGCAAATCGATCAGTTTGAATCCACAATCCTTCGCGTGCTTGAACAGGGCGGGCAGCGTCCCTTCCGCGTTGGCCGTGGTTAGGCGATAACCATGACCTTCCTCATAGGCTTCTTTGATATCGGCCAGGGCTTGCAGATGTTCGATAGAACAGGGTTTGTCGACGCGGAAATGAACGGCGGTATCAAGCCCGGAAAGTTTCAATAAATTTTCAGTTATATCCAATTTGATGATCTTGGCATGATCCATGACCGCGATCCGGTCACATAAAATTTCAGCTTCATCCATGTAGTGAGTGGTTAGAACAATCGTTTTGCCTTTCTTGTTAATGGAGGAAATCAAATCCCATAAATTGCGGCGAGCTTGCGGATCAAGACCGGTGGTTGGCTCGTCAAGAAACAAAACTTTCGGGTCGTTGACTAGGGCAGCCGCGATTGAAAACCGCTGTTTTTGTCCGCCGGAGAGCTCTTTGACTTCAGCCTTGGCTTTTTCTTCCAGCTGGACTTCGCGCAGTAATTCCATGGCGTCAATTTTTCGGTTATACAACGCGCCAAAAGTTTCCAGCAGTTCAATCAAATTTAAGCCGTCAAAAAAGGAGGAGGACTGCAGCTGCACCCCAATGGAAAATTTAACCTTGCGGGTCTCCTTACTGACGTCATGGCCATTCAGGATCACTTGCCCAGAAGTTATGGATTTTAATCCTTCGATCATTTCCAGGGTGGTGGTTTTGCCAGCGCCGTTGGGTCCCAAAATGCCGAAAATCTCCCCTCGTCTGACCTCAAAATTAATACCGTCAACCACGGTAACTTTTTCGTAGCGCTTGGTTAAATTTTTAACCTCAATGATATTGGTCATTTCACAATGTCGTCCCCTGGATTATAGCTGTCCACTTCGGCCTGCGGCAAAACTGTCGCTTTGGGATACCTCATCCGTTGATAAGCCGCAGCGGTGAGCATTTTTTTCAGGCCGTCCTGCATCAGATAAATTGCGCTCGAAACATCACCCTTAAATACGGTTCCGTCTTTGGGCGGGAACGCGGCGCCAGTTGGGATGTTGGCCACCTCCGCTTCCGAGAGAATCAAGAATGGGAAATTGGCCACTGCCCGCTGCTTAAATACAAATGCGGTTACCGAGTGCTTAAGATTGTCCTTATACCACCAGACTTGAGCGTCATTGGCGGTTTTAAAGCCGGTTTGCTCCGGCGGCGTCAGATACGGCCCGGCGGGAATATTGGCAATTTCGCCGTCGGACAATCTGACGACTTTGGCAAATGAGAGTTTACGGACTTTGAAAATGACATACGAAATCGGGCGTTTCTGGCCCGCATCAACCAAATAAACCGTCTGGTCCGCATTGCCGGTGATCAAAGTGCCGTCGATGGGCGCCAGATAATTTCCAAGGTTATATGAATCAACTTCGGCTTGCGGCAGACTAATGACCTTGGTGAATGAAAATTTGCGCTGGATAAACACCTGGTATGAAATCGGATGTTTGCTGGCATCTTCCACCAGATAAATCGTTTCCGAAGCCTCCCCTTTGATCAAGGTGCCATTGACTGGCGGCAGCGGTTTTTCCGTCGTGTAAGAATCAAATTCCGTTTGCGATACCGCAACGATGTTGTTCAAATTCAGCTGGCGTTGAGCGGCAACAAAACTGGAAAACGACCGCTTGGTTCCGTTGTCAATGACATATTGTTGGCTGTCACCGACTCTTTGAATAACCGTGCCGTTGGGATATTTAAACCACAGGGCATAAAATTTCCAAAAATTATAATTACCGTTGAAGACATGAGGGGTATAGCGATAAAGCGCAGCGGTCGCGGCATTGGCCAAGGTCACGGTTTGTTGCGCCGGCACATTTTCATATCCGCC
>MFEY01000008.1:7227-7336 GCA_001780035.1 Candidatus Doudnabacteria bacterium RIFCSPHIGHO2_12_FULL_48_16 | reverse complement strand
CGGACCGCGCCCGCCAGGAGTGTTAAATGATTTCATCAAAGAGGCGGCTGTACCCAGCCAGCGGTTGCCTTGATTGTCAAAACTGCCAAATAACTGTCGATAAAAACCG
>MFEY01000008.1:0-7160 GCA_001780035.1 Candidatus Doudnabacteria bacterium RIFCSPHIGHO2_12_FULL_48_16 | reverse complement strand
GCAAAGCCGCGCCGGAATTAAAATTTCCAGTAATCAGGCTCTGTTCTTTCTGTAGCATTACCAGTAGCACCTGGGGATTCATTCCCCAATGAGTGGCGGCATCATAGATCAATTCCGCCGCTGTTCGCAACCGCGACAGGCTGGGTTGCGGATCTTCCAGCCGAACCTTTGTCAGTGTGTCCGGTTCTTTAAGCTTGGCTAAAAATTCGGGATTGGTATTGGCCAATACCGAATTTTTGAGCTCCAAAAATTTTTGTACGCCTTCGGCCGAACCAAAAGTGCCGACATCGGAAAACGCTTTATCCGGAATCAGCAGACCCGGGTTGAAAGCCGAATCAATCGCGCCCTGGGCCGAGACCAAAGATGGCGCAGCCATCAGAAGGGCCAAAAGCCAAATCACAATTTTTAATTTATAATTTATAATGTTAAATTTCATAACGCTTCTCCCGGCGCAATAACATTAACTTCAACTTGCGGCAAGGTTTTGATATTGCGGAAGCTGTAGTACCGCGCCACAAATGTGGTATAACTGAGCGGGTGTTTAACCCCACCTTCAACAAGGTAAACGGTGGGCTCGCTGTCCGATTTCAGCAATGTCCCGTTCAGGGGCGAGAGCCAATAAGCGTCCGGCGGCACCGGCACGTGGGAAAAATCCGAAAGGCTGACCTTGACCACGCGGCTGAAAGATAAACGGCGCTGCTGAAAAACGAAAAACGTAACCGGTCGGCGGACTTGCTGATCCATGACGAAGACCGTGGGATCACCCTCCACTAAAACCAGGGTGCCGTCCGGCGGCCAATACCAATCCCCCGGGATAAGCAGACTTAATTCCTCGGCGGAAATGGTTTTGACATCGGCAAAACTAAAGCCCCTGGAAACAAACACTAAATAAGTCAGCGGCCGTATCAATTCCTGATTCACAACATATACGGTCGGATCATCGGCACGTTTAAGCAGGGTTCCCTCCAGCGGCGGCAAGGGCGTTCCGGCGGCAAAGTTTTGCAATTGGCCGTTGACTTCATTGATGATGGAACTTGCGATGAATCCTCTTTGGTTGAACACAAAACCGGTCACCAGCCGTTTGACGCTATTGGAAACCAAATAGATATTCCCGGAGGAAGCCTCGCGCACCAAACTGTTCTCAATAATCGGTTGCGGGGTCAGGGCGGCCTGAGCATTGACGCGGCCGCTGCCCAAAAAACCGTTACAACTGGTGCCACCGCAAGAATTTTGATTTAGAGGATAAATGTCGTCTGCCGACACGGTCAGGCGCTTGTGCATTTCGGCGTTGCTGATGTTAGGATTAGCAGCTTTAATCAGCGCTGCGATTCCGGAAACGACCGGCACAGCCAGCGAAGTCCCCGAGGCGTAAATTAAAATATTATCCGAAGGAGTGCTAGGCAGATAGCCTGTGGTTAAAATCCGGCTGCCGGGAGCGGAAATATCAATGCACGCCGTACCATAATCGGAAAAGTCGGCTTTCCGGTCGTTAATATCGGTCGCGGCAACGCCCAAAACCATATTCTGGCCATTGTCGCCGCAAACCGGATAAACCGGCTCGCGATCGAGGTTAATTCCTTGCTGGCGCGAATCATTGCCGGCGGCCGCAATCAAAAGAACGTTGCGGGCATAGGCGTAAGAAATCGCCGAGCTCAAAGCGTTATCATTGCCAAAAGTCGTGCCGCCTAAACTTAAATTTATTATGTTTGCGCCATGATCCGTGGCCCAGATAATCCCGGCAGCCACGGCTGAAATTTCGCCCACGCCGTCCGGTCCCACCGCTTTAATCGGCATCAGGCTGATATTCCAATTAATCCCTGCAATACCTTGCTGATTGTTGGCAATGGCGCCGATAACTCCGGCCACCGCCGTACCGTGTCCATTGTCATCCGAACTGTTTCCGGCCGGAATGTCCGCATTGGTAATCGTGTTGAATCCGGCAATCACCCGGCCGTCGCTTAACTCTCTATGGCTGGCATGGATGCCAGTGTCAACGATGGCCACAATAACGTTGCTGGAGCCGCGGGTGTAGTCCCACGCTTCAGGAATATGGGTTTTGGCCAGATACCACTGTTTGTCGAGCTGGGTCGAATCATTGCTATAAAACGGATCTGAAGCGTCGATTAAGGATATATAAACCACGCTCGAGGCTTTGACCGCGGCCGGAAACAAGGCAAACAAAAAAACCGACAACGAAATGCCTGCCAGCACTGCCCGGTAAATTTTGGGAATCCGGTTGTTCATTCTCTTTTTGCAACAATAACTTAAACGAGTTTGGATATTGTCTGTTTCAGAAGGCAAATTGTCAAGCAATTATACCAGATTCCTTGAGTTTTTACAATTTATTTTATTTTGAGAGTATGATCGCTGCCGCAAACATCACGCCGGCGGCCAAAAAGCGGGTCAAGTAAACCTTGCGAGAATGTTTTTCCAAGAGGTCGGGCCAAAATGCCGAGAGGACAATTGCCATAACCATGGATAAGGGCAAAGAAATAATGGTCGAGGAAATCCCAACATTCAAGGAATATGCTTTATTCGCGGCCAAAGTTGCCACAAAACCGGCCAGCGCCATCCAAAAAATTCCCGGAAGATGTTTCCAGGACAAGCTGGTCCAATCCTTGCGGAACATGGGGATTGTGGTCAAGAATAAAATTTGGGTCAGTAGCGCCAAAAAAAAAGTTACCGTCCAGAAACCGTTGGCCACCACCGCTTTTTGAATATATATCCCCATTAAAGCGAGCCCGACCATGTCCCCCATCACAACCAGCATAGGCCAGGAAAAAAACGACCGGATACTGAATCGCTCGTCCATTGTGACGAAAATCCCGGCTATAAAGGTAAGAACAATTAAAATATATTGATTGAGCGAGAGTATTTCTCCGAGCATCAAGGCCGCCAGGATTACCGCGAATACGGTGCGAAAATTAAACAAAGGCGAGAGCGCCGAAATATCAAAGTAATAGATTCCGATTATATATAAAAGCCCGCCCAGCGCGTAAAAAACCGAAGCCAGAATCAATGGCGGCCAACTGGCAGGCCAATGAACACCGTAATAAAGGGATGTTCCGCCAATTAAAATCAGGCTTATGCCGGTCCAAAGAAAATTAAAGAGCCATGGATTCTTAACCGTGTATTTGCTGATTAGCTTTCCAATAACGGCTTCGATAGCGTAAAAAACCGAAGCCACCCAGGCGAAAAAATAAAATGACATCAATTATTTATTTTCAATCAAGGATAAAACTTTTTGTTTCTCGCGCTCGAACAGCTTTTTGTGCCACGCCCACGAAGTGGAAATAATTGTATTCAAATCGGAATATTGCGGTTCAAAACCCAATTCAGTCTTAATTTTGGCCGGGTCAGCGACCAAGGCCGCCGGATCGCCCGACCGTCGCGGAGCGTATTCGATTGGAATCATTTTCTTGGTTATTTCCATGGCCGCGTTGACCACTTCCGCGACCGTATGCCCGACTCCGGTTGCGACATTGTAAACAAAATTACCCTGTTCGGACTCCAGTTTATTGAGCGCGAGGATATGAGCTTGGGCCAGGTCGCAAACATGGACAAAATCCCGGACACAAGTCCCGTCAAAGGTCGGATAATCGTTGCCGTAAATCTGCAGCACTTCCTGTTGGCGGTTGGCGACCCGCAATACGCGGGGAATCAAATGCGTAATGATTTTTTTATCTTCACCCAAACTTCCGTCCGGATGGGCGCCGGATGCATTGAAATAACGGAGGCTGACCGAGGAGAGATCATGGGCTTGCGCATACCATTTGAGAATTTTTTCGAACATCAATTTGGTTTCACCGTATGGATTGATCGGCAGCTTGGGATGATTTTCGTCAATCGTGGCTTGCAAGGGTTCGCCGTAAACGGCCGCTGTCGAGGAAAAAATCATTTTTCTGACGCCGGCGGCGGTCATGGCGTTGAGTAAATTTAGCCCGTTGCTGACATTGTTTTCAAAATATTTCCCCGGCATCAAAACCGATTCCTCGACAATCAATGATCCGGCAAAATGAATGACTGCATGAATTTCGTATTCCGAGAATATTTTGCCCAGGAGCCCCTTGTCAGCCAAATCGCCCACGATCAACTGGCTTTTCACGGCCGAGGCATGCCCGCTGGACAGGTTGTCCAGGACCAAGACGCCATAGCCTTGTTCCAGCAGCAGTTTTACGGTATGCGAGCCGATGAACCCCGCGCCGCCGGTGACCAAAATTGTTTTCTGGTTATCCATTGATAAAGGGTGGTTATCCCGCCGCGGTTATTAAAAAATCCACGAAGGCGGGATCCCGCCACCGGCGGGAAAAAACAAAAACCGAAGAGTTTTCGGTTTTTGTTTGCTTTTTTATTTGTAATTACATAGTAGGCGACAAATAAAAAGCATGCAAATCGGTTGGAAGCGGAACTATTTTTAAATTTTGTCGTGAGTTATCCCCAATTTTTTGCGACCAAACCAGATTATGGTGGCAAACAGTGCCAACAAGACAATTATGTTTTCGTTGGTGCCCGACACGGGAGCACGATAGCCGGTTTGGCCGCTTGGCTGGGCAGTTGCCGCGCCGGCAACTCTCCCTGTAATCCCAATTTGAATGTCATTGTTGAAACTAATTTTGATTACGCTATCCGGTGCGTTTTTCAACAATTGATTGACACGCGCGGTAAACCGTTGCTGGATAGATTGGCCGGCGGGTATATCCAACGGCGTCCAGCTCAAAGCGCGATCGGAAGAATTATACGCGGCACCCCCTGAGTCAACGAGGGTTGCGCTGGCAACCAAGTCGGATATATTCACTTTGACCACATAACCAGGAATTGGCTGGCTGGCGGGGTTTTCAGCGGTGAGTGTAAACGCCAGGATGTCACCCTGATGGGCCGGAGCGGCCCCAGCCTCGGTGTTGACGGTTTGATTAAAAGCTCTGACAGACAAAATCGGCTCCGGGGTCTCGGACTGGGTTTGGTTGGTGTCAGTATTAACCTCGGTGGTTTTTGATTTGGGGCGCGACCACAGCCAGATGCCGAGCCCGATCAGGATCAGGACCGCAATCCCCAATGCGATTCTTCGATTCATGATCTTAAGAGACGAGCCCGATTAATTTTTGCCCCACAATTTTCAATTGTGATTTTTGCTTGCGGGCAACGAATGCGCCGACAGTCAGGAAGGCAAACAATAAACTGAGATTGGTGGTCGGCCCGGTTTTGGGCGAGATAAAGGCGCCCGCGACCGTCGGCTTGTTCACCTGGACATTGACCGTGTTGCCAAAGGTGTTGGTCATAACATTATCCAAACCGGAAGCAAAACTGGAGTTAACTTTGACGGTAAAGGTCTTGGTGACAGTAACTCCCGGGCTAATCGTTACCGCGGGCCAACTCAAGCTAAGCGCGCCCAAATTAAACGTCCCATCGCTGAAGTCTTGAAGCTGAGAAAGCTGCAGCACATCCGAAATGTCATCCTGAAAAACATAGTTGGCGGCTGGAGTGTTGCCCTGATTGGTCACGGATAAGGTATAAACGATAATGTCGCCCGGCTGAGCAACCACGGTGATGGCGTCAGCATTGCGGGTTTGGTTAAAGGCGCGTTTGCTTTGAACCAACGCAACGTTGCCACCCAAGACAGTGCCCGAAACGGTCACGGTGGCCTGGCCACTGACGGAGTTGGCGTTGTCGGCCGCAGCGTTCGCCACATTGGTCATGATCTGACCGGCAGTGGCATTAACCGTGGCGTTAAACATAATCGTGCGGCTCTGGCTGGGCGAGAGGCTGCCTAAAAATTCAGTGCTGCCGAATAAGCTCCCGGAAGCTGATCCCCCATCCACCTGGAATGAACCGGGCACGTAAGTTAACCCGGCTGGCAAAGAATCTGTCAGGCGAACATTGTTGGCGCTGGTGGTTAAGTTATTATTTCGCACAGTCAGGCGGAATTGGACCTGGTCGCCATTGTTGGCGGAAACGGAACTGGTAAAGAATCCATTGTTTGTGGTTAAGTTGCGGACTTCCTTGGTCAGGCTCAAAGTCACCTGGTTATTTTGGATGCAGGAGCCAGTCGCGTTAACGAATATACTGGCGGTGTCCGAGGTGCTGTTGGAGTTGCTGGAATTGGCAAACGCAGTATTGGTCAACGTCGCCGAATTACAGTTGAAATTGCCGCTGCCGGAGATCGTGGCCGTCAAAGTCACTATCTGGCTGGAGCCGGCATTCATCGTGCCCAAATTAAAATTAGTTGAGCCGGAATTAAGGAACATATTGCCCGGCAGGTTGTCCGTCACATTGACATTCTGGGCCTGGCTGCCATTGGCTGTGACCTGGATTTGGAACTGAATTTGATCGCTCGGATTAGCCGAAATTGATTTAACAAATACATTCTGGCCTTGCGTGACATTGCGCGCCAGTTTCACCATAGTAAGAGAGGCGTTGGCTTGAGTGCCATTTACGGTAATATTAGCAGACGCCGTGGCAGAATTCGCCGAAGAGGTGGCGTTGGCGGTGTTAGTCAGTAAAGTATTGCCCACTGAGAACTGAGAGCTATCCGCCACGGTGGCGCGGAACAGGATGGTTCTGGTTTGACCGACGCTGATGTTGCCCAATCCGATTGCGCTCAGATTGTTGCCGGCACTGGATCCATCCAGCGTCAGGCTGTTGTTACTGTAATTCAAGCGCGCTGGCAAAAAATCCGAAACACTTACGTTATTAACCGTGCCGCCTTGGACCGTCATTTGGATTTGGAATTCAACCAGGTCACTAGGGTTGGCGGAAACATTATTGGTAAACACGCTCTGGCCTTGCGTGATGTTACGCACTAATTTGGCCATGCTGATATTGCCGGCGCTACTGCAGTTATTGGTGCGGGTCACGGTCACAGTGGCAGTATCGCTGGCTAACGAAGCATTCGTCGCCTGGGCCTGAGCCGTGTTGGTCAGAGTGATCGAGCCGCAAGAGAAACTGTTTTCCCCGGCCAATGTGGCTGAGAGAGTCAGGGTCTGCGTCGCCCCGGCATTAATCGTGCCGAGATTAAAAGTCGTGGCACCGGAAGAAACCGTCATCTGGCCAGGCAGAATGTCGTTAACATTAACGTTTTGAGCTGCGGCATTGCCGCTGACTGAAACCTGGATCTGGAACTGAATCGTATCCCCCGGCGACGCATTGGTGTTCTTCACAAATCC
>MFEY01000007.1:197728-431540 GCA_001780035.1 Candidatus Doudnabacteria bacterium RIFCSPHIGHO2_12_FULL_48_16 | reverse complement strand
GGGGTCTAAACCCCCTCGACTTGCATGTCTTAGGCACGCCGCCAGCGTTCATCCTGAGCCAGGATCAAACTCTTCATATAACACTCGACTGTGACAGACTTTACGCGGACTAATTCGGAAAACAAATTCCGCGTTAGTCCGTTTTTCTGTCCGCGACAGTCTGTGTCTATTGCTGGCGCAAATATTTTTTAGTTCAGGTCATTTGCAAAACCTGTGTCCCGCCAACGGCGGGACGGAAAGTATCAAAGTATATTGACGAAGTCTTATTCTCAATAAACTAGTTACAAATTAGTTTACTTGCTCCGACTTTTTACGTCGGAGTCTTGTTCAGTTGGGAAAGTGCGCCACTAAAGCCTTTAGCATGTAAAAAACACGAGCTGTTCGTGTTTCCTGATATCCCTTTATAGTCCGGTGGGATCTCCCGCGAAGCGGGATCCGCCTCTGGCGGAAAAGAAATTGGCTCTAAAAACAAAGTGTTTTTTGGGGGCTCCTTTATTAGGTTTTTAATGGTAAATAAATTATAGGCCTATTGGCCGCTATTGTCAAGTCATGGGGTTCCTGATATATTTGGGTATCCGCGAGGGCGGATTTTGAGGAGGATGACTTACAAGCGTCGATAAACTTGGTATCAGAGCAAAAAACTTAAGGGGGTTCAAGTTGACCATATTGATCGTCGACAATGACCGAGCAATCCGATATATGCTGGAGCGCATGCTGACGGAAATAGGCCACCAAGTCCGGGTCGCAGTCAGCGTCGAGGCGGGACGGCAGGAATACGCCGCCGGATCATTCGACTGGGTGATCTCGGACAACAGCTGCCCGCACTTGCATGCCGGCCGCGATTGGCTCAGGCAGCTGCGCCGCGACCAGCCAGAACAGAAGGTGTTGCTGATCTCGGGACGGAGGCCCGCCGATCTGGGCGACATAGCGTTCCTGCAGAAACCGTTCACCTTGGATGCCCTGCAGGCGAAGCTTAGAGCCGTTACGCAATGACAGCGGGGGTTCCGGTCAAATACCAAGACGGCACGTGATATCTTTTGAACACTGTGTGTGTTCGCAAGATTCCCGTGCCGTTCATTATTTTATTTAATTGATGACTTTGTCAATCAAGCCGTAAATTTTCGCCTCTTCGGGAGTCATAAAGAAATCCCGATCCGTATCCGTTTCGATTTTCTTTAGGGTCTGGCCGGTATGCTTGACTAAAATATTATTGACCTGGTGTTTGATCCGCAGCATTTCTTTAGTTTGAATTTCAACATCCCGAACCTGCCCTTCCGCCCCGCCCATAACCTGGTGGATCATCATGCGCGCATTCGGCAAGGATGAACGCTTGCCCGGGCAACCGGCGGTCAGCAGTACCGCCGCAGCCGAGGCCGCCTGGCCGATACAGACCGTGGCCACATCGGGTTTAACATATTGCATAGTGTCGTAAATGGCCAAAGCTGCTGTGACCGAGCCACCGGGGGAATTGATATAAAGCTTGATTTCTTTCTTCGGGTCTTCGGCTTCCAAAAACAGCAATTGCGCGATGACCAGGTTGGCGACGTGATCATCAATCCCTTCGCCCAAGAAAATAATCCGCTCTTTGAGCAATCTCGAATAAATGTCAAAAGCCCGTTCACCGAACGCAGATTTCTCGACAACCATTGGAACCAAAGGCATTTGGGGATTATTCGCTTTCATTCTTTGCTTCTCCTTCTGCGGGGATCGCCTCCGGATTTAATTCTTCCGTGCCGGCCTCTTCTTCTTTTTTGGTTTCCGGCTCGCTGCCCGGAATTTTCTCTTCCGCAATGTCAATCTTCCAGCCGGTTAAGCGCGCGGCCAACCGGACGTTCTGGCCGGCTTTGCCGATGGCCAATGACAACTGATCCGACAAGACGCCGACTTTTGCTTCTTTGGTTTCTTCCTTCAAAGTCACGTTCAAAATTTTGGCCGGCGACAAGGCATTGGCGATAAACTTCACCGCATCTTCGGCCCAGGAAATGATGTCAATTTTCTCGCCGTTTAATTCGCCCATAACCACCTGGACGCGGCTCCCCCGCTGGCCGACACAGGCACCGATCGGGTCGACCCCTTCTTGCAGGGACCAAACGCCGATCTTGGTGCGCGAACCGGCTTCCCGGGCCACCGCCTTGATTTCCACAATCCCGTTAAAAATTTCCGGCACTTCCAGTTCAAACAGGCGACGCACGACATCGGGATGGCTGCGAGAGAGAGTGATCTTCGGCCCCTTGGCTGTCGGTTCAACATGCAAAATCAAAACTTTGACCCGCGCGCCAACTAAATATTTCTCACCTTTGATTTGTTCGGATGGGAACAACACGCCGGTGGTCTTGCCCAAATCCACCAGCACGGTATCGCCTTCCAATCGCTGGACCATGCCGGAGACCAGCTGGCGTTCTTTCGCCTTGAAATCGGTAAACAGCACGCCTCGTTCAGCCTCCCGGATTTTTTGGACAATGACCTGCTTGGCGGTCTGAGCCGCGATCCGGCCAAATTTCGCGCCGGCTTTGGGCGTAATATCCATTCGAATTTCATCCCCGATCTTGGCGGATTTCTTATGTTCCTTACCCTGCTCAAGAGTCCATTCTTTCATTGGGTCCACTACTTCTTCCACGATTTTTTTTACGTCGTAAACTTTCGTCCCCATGGTCTCGGGCATAAATTCAACCACAATATTCTGGTCTTTCTTGCCGTAATCTTTGCGGAATGCCGCGGCCAAAGATGCCTCAATCATTTTGAGGAGCTCTTCCTTGTTAATATCCTTTTCTTCTGCCAGTTGGTTTAAGGCTTGTTCAAATGCTTCGTTCATTGTTTTGCTTAATTAATTCCGGTGACTAAAAAAACGAGCTTAATGCTCGTTTAATCAAGATCTTCAATAACATTCATAAGTATTATAACAGGGTTTTCCTGGTTGTCAATATCGACCGTAGCCACGTCAATCCGGTAATCAAATCCGTCATACTCCGGATTTTGCAGCAAATAAAGTTTAGCCGTCGCGATCAATTTTCGCTGTTTGTAACTATCAACCGCCTCTAAGGCTGAGCCAAATGCTTCGTTGCGTCTAGTCTTCACTTCCACAAAAACCAATTCTTGATCCCGCGCCACCACCAGATCAATCTCCCCAATTTGGGTGCCGCGGCGGAAGACATAATTTTTAGCCAGGACCTTAAAACCCAATTTGCGATAATGATCGGCAACCAACTCTTCGCCAATCTGACCCAACGATTTCATTTTTTATTGGGTAAATATTTATTCTTTAGCTGCTCGCGACGCATCTCTGTCCGATCCTTGCGAAATTGCCAAATCAAATATTTAAAAATAAACAGAAGCCAGACCAGACCGATCAATAAAATTAATCCGGCCCAATATCGCAAGCTGAAAATTGGCGTGTTTTCAAAGCGCAGACCGACCCAGAACAGGCCGCTGGCACCAATGGTCAAACTCAGGCGCACAAACCGCATAAGCAGTTTTCGGATAACCGAATCCTTAACCTGCGTCGAGATGATCCACAATATCAAGCCCACGCCGAAGGTTGAAGCAAATTTAATGAGCAAAAATTTATCCTCGGGCGAAAAAGCGGCAGCGGGTTGGCTGAACCAGAAGTAGTAATTGTTAATCTGATCAAACATATTATTTTATATACATCAAACCATAATGATAAATATCAACTGGCAAATTGCCGGCGGGCTTGAAGTTGGCTTTCGCTGCCAGCGCCTGCACTTCGCCCTCAGATATGCGCTCAGCCGCTACCGGCCCGATCGGGCTAGGCTGGGCATTCCAATCAATGATCAGAAGCTTGCCTCCGGTTTTGACCACGCGGTAAGCTTCCGCAAACAAATTGGCCCGATTTTTAATCTGATGCGCAATGTTGGAAAACAGAACCGCATCGACCGAGCCGACCGGAATATCCGTCAGCGCCTCGGGCTGTTCCAAATCCGCGCGGAATGTTTTGATGTTGCGGAGATTTTTCATGCGGGCTTCGGCGGCGATATGATTGAGCGCCGATTCCAAAATGTCCACCGGATAAACCGCGCCCTGCTCCCCGACGATTTTGGCGGCAGCGAGGGAAAAAAATCCGCTCCCTGATCCGAAATCAGCCAAACTTTGGCCGGCACCCAAACCGGCCGCAAACAGAATTTTTTCCGGATCAGTAAATTTCATGGAGGGATCAAAGACAAAATTGTTAGCCATATTTTTACGAATTACGAACGGTTACGAAAAGTTATTATTTTAATTTCACAATCTCGTGTATTGCTTTGATCTCTGTTGACTTACCCGTCAATTCATCCACCATAATGATAACATAACTTAATTCGGCTCTAGAAGCATCCTCGGGAATATCAAAGGCGACATGGGCCTGGGTCAAAAACCGCTCCAGGGACAGCTCCTTTTTGACCCCGAGGATCGATCCGGCCGCGCCGCACATCCCGACATCCGTAATATAGGCCGTGCCTTCGGGTAAAATTTTAGCATCGGCCGTGGGGATATGAGTGTGGGTGCCGACAAGGGCTGAAACCTTGCCCGACAGAAAATAGCCCATGGCCACTTTCTCGCTCGTGGCTTCGGCGTGGAAATCAATCAAAGTCGCCACAACCTCCGGGCTTTGGTTTTGAGCCAGCCAATCTTCAACTGCGGCAAACGGTGAACCGATAGGTTCGTGGAACTGCTTCTCCATAAAAACCTGGCCCAAAAAGTTCCCCAACAGCACCACGCCTTTGGCGGTTTTGAGTTTGACGGCGCTCGACCCGGCATAGGTCGGCGGGATGTTGGCTGGCCGGGCCACGCGATCCGCATATTTGATTAAAGCGGCGTCGGAAAATTCCCGCTTGGAGAAAACATGGTTGCCGCCGGTAAACCCGCCAACGCCGGCATTGATCAACTCTTCCAAAGTTTTTACCGTTACCCCTTTGCCATGCGCCAGATTTTCGACATTGGCCAAAACCAGATCGGGTTGTTCCGATTTGATCAAAGCCGGTAAATTTTGCTTGATGGCTTTCCGGCCCGGTTCGCCGGTAATGTCGCCAAAGAAAATAATTTTTAACATAAAAATAGCGTAGAGCGTGCAGCGTTGAGCGTTCAGAACTCCACCCTGAACGCTGTCCGCTGACCGCTAATTACCTGGCGTACTCAATGACCCTGGTTTCGCGCATAACCATGACCCGGATTTCACCCGGATATTTCAAATCCTGTTCGATCTTGTTGGCAATTTCCCGGGCCAGCTTGGTCGCGCCCCAGTCATCGACTTTGGCTGGCGAAACAAAGACCCGGATTTCCCGACCAGCCTGGATGGCATAAACTTTTTCCACGCCCTCAAACCCGGAAGCCAGAGTTTCGAGCTCTTCCAGGCGCTTGACGTAGTTTTCGTAAGTGTCGCGGCGGGCGCCCGGGCGGGATCCGGAAATATTGTCCGCCGCATCCACGATGGCCGCTTCAATCGAAGTGTATTCGACATCGCCATGATGCGCTTCGATCGCGTTCACGATTTTTTCTGGCAAATTGAATTTTTTGGCGATTTGCTTGCCGATTTCAACGTGCGTGCCTTCCATGTCCTGATCCAGCGCTTTGCCCACGTCATGGAGCAGGGCGCCTTTTTTGACGGTCTGAACGTCAGCGCCCACTTCGGCGGCCATCAGCGCGGCCAGCTTAGCCATTTCCACAGAATGCTTGAGCACGTTTTGGCCGTAACTGGTGCGGAATTTGAGGCGGCCGATCAGCTGAACCAGCTTCGGCGGAAAATCCGCAATCCCCAATTCATAAACCGCCGCTTCTCCGGCCTCGCGGATCATTTCGGAAATTTCCTTTTTGGCTTTTTCCGTGGCTTCTTCGATTTTGGCCGGATGGATGCGTCCGTCTTTGATCAAATTTTCCAAAGCCAGTTTGGCGATATGGCGGCGCACGGAATTGAAACCGGAAATAATAACCGCGTCCGGCGTATCATCGACGATCACTTCGACGCCCAGCATCTGTTCAAAGGTTTTGATGTTTCGGCCTTCTTTGCCGATAATCCGGCCTTTCATATCCTCGCTTGGCAGCGTCACCGCGGTCGTGGTTGTCTCGCTCGTCACTTCGGAAGCGCAGCGCTGAATTGCCAAGGACACAATGTCGCGCGCTTTGCGATCTGCATCTTCGCGTGTTTGGCTCAAAAGCTTATGCGTTAAAGATACCAGCTCTTCTTTCACGCTCTTTTCCGTGGCTTCCAATAAAACTTTCTTGGCCTCATCGATGGTCAGGCCCGAAATCTTTTGCAGCTTGTCGGACTGCTGTTGTTTGAGTTCCTGCAGTTGTTCTTTGATTTTATCCGCTTCCAGCTTTTTGTTTGATAAATCTTCTTTGGATTTATCAGCCTCGCCCAAGCGACGTTCCAGATCGGCTTCTTTTTTGCTCAAACGATCTTCGACTTTCAAAATCTGGTTGCGGAATTCCGCTTCGCTCTTTTTGCCCTCTTCCACAATCTCCAAAGCCTTCGATTTGGCTTCGAGTAGAATTTCTTTTTCTTTATTTTTTGCTTCCTCTTCAACTCGGGCGACTTTCGCCTCGATCGAGTTCACTTTGCTCGCGATTTGGACTTTGCGGACAAAATATCCGGCCACCAAGCCCACCGTGATGCCGATAATTATTTCAATGGACATAACAAAACCTTTCCAAACTGTTTGGATTGCATCTCTAGTAAAGAACTTGCATTTTTGGTATCAAATTACAAAACTCTTTCGTTAAAAGAAAGAGGTAAAAATTTCGAAGTATAATTGGACACCAATTGGTTCTTCATGAATTCCAGACGCAATCAACCAGTAAAATACTTGTTCAATAGCTTATTCAGCTGATCTCACTATACCACAAATTGACACCGTGTCAACTTCCCACTATTCTTAAACTATCGACCATTAACAATCAACCCTTTATGAAACACGAACTGCCCAAATTAAACTATGGTTACGATGCCTTAGAGCCGCATATCGATGCTAAGACTATGGAGATCCATTACACCAAGCATCACCAAGCTTATGTCGATAAGCTCAATGCGGCCGTAGAAAAATATCCGGACCTGGTCGGTCGTCCCCTGGACGAACTGCTTTTGAACTTAAGTACACTGAAAGTCGACGAAGCTGACCGCACGGCCATCCGAAACCACGGCGGGGGCCATTTCAACCACTCTCTCTTCTGGAAATATCTGGATCCCGCCAACCAAAAAGATGAACTGCTCGTCAAAGAAATCACCTCAACCTTCGGTTCAGTCGATGAATTCAAAAAACAGTTCACTGATTCCGCCACCAAGCTCTTCGGCTCGGGCTGGACGTGGCTCGTCCGCAACGGCCAGACTTCCAAACTGGAAATCAAAAACCTGGGAATGCAAGATGCGCCGATCATGACGGGCCTCCAGCCCCTGCTTGGTCTGGATGTCTGGGAGCATGCCTATTACCTCAAATACCAAAACAAGCGGACCGATTACATCGCCGCTTGGTGGAGCGTTCTAAAATTGATTTAGGTTGACAAAGGAATTTTATCGGATTATGATTAAATCCCTAAATTAACGGTGGCGGAAAAGGGCATAAAATGTCAAAAAAAGTCACAAATGAAGAGCTGGCACGAATGATGGCCAAAGGATTCGAAGACATGGCCACCAAAGAAGATCTTAAAACTTTGGCAACCAAGCAAGATTTAGAAGATCTAACACTAAAATTTGATAATGTTGCTTTTAAGTTTGAGGTTAAAGACCTTGAACGACGAGTGGACGTACTTGAACGCAAAGTCTCAGTAAAATAATAACTTATGTGGGAAACCATAATTGATTTTACTGAAATCAATCCCGAAGGAATCAACATCGAAAAACTCCTGAGTTTACTCTAGAGTTATCTCTATATTAAAAAACTCGCCAATTAGGCGGGTTTGTTATATTTAAATGGATTATTTTTTACTACGCTTGTGAACTTCATGTTCAAGCATCGCATTTTTTGCACTAAGATTCATGAATCTTTTTTCGACTGCCGCTCGTTCGAGAGCCACAGCTCTGGAATCTTGAGACGTCTTTTCAACTGCTGCTTTAAGTTGTTCGTCATCCATTCCCGCAACCATCTGTTCAAATGCTTGCTCTTCGGCTTCTAAGCGCTCAATATCAGCGGTTAATTGTTCTGCCCTAATAGACATCGAGGTCTCTACGATTTTGTGCTCACCTGTTTTATTAAATCCAGCGAGGTTAAATTTTGACCTTTGATCTTCGTCATTAGGCTCGGCCGGAGCTTTCCAATCCTTAGCATCTTGAGGAATCCCATCTTCCTTATCTTCTGTTAGCATAATATTTCACTTAATTACTTACACTCATATATACCCTCCCCAAAGGGTTTTGTCAAACTAAAACCGCCTAACTCGAGACGGGAAAAAATTTTAATCCTGTTCTCTTAACCCATCGAGTCCAGTTTTTAATTTTGCTATTTGTTCTTCGGCCGAGCAATATCTGCTACAAGCATAAATTTGATATTCTTCATTTTGGGCTCGGCCGGTCAAAAATGTATAATATAAAAAACCGCCATTTCTGGCGGTTTCTCTTTATACTTTATACTAAATACTATTCCCTAACCTTGGCTTCCTGGCCGGTTCGGGTGTAATAAAGCTTGGTCTTGCGGGCCGGGGTCGCCTTGATCACTTCGATTTTTTCGACATTCGGGGAATGGATCGGGAAAATTCTCTCAACGCCGATGCCGGAAGAAATCTTGCGGACCGTCACCGTGCCATTGATGGCTTTGCCGCCGCGAGTGCCGATAACCTGGCCTTCGAATACCTGGACGCGCTGCTTTTCTTTGCCATCCGGAGAAATATCAGTGATTTTTTGGTGGACGCGTACAATATAGCCGGCTTTGAGCACCGGGACTTGCTTGAGTTGTTCTTCTCTAAAATTTTTGATATGCATAGTTTCGGGCAATCCTGAACTTGTTTCAGGATCTCAGTTAGAGATTCCGAAATAAATTCGGAATTGCGATATTAAGTTTACTTAAAACTTCTCTCAATTCTACTGGCAATTCCGATTCAAGCTCCAGCCAGGTGCCGTCGATAAGCTGGAATTTCAATCGATGCGCATGGAGGAATTGCCTGCCCGCCGAAGCTTTAGCGGAGGCGGGCCGATCACCATATATCTTATCCCCTAAAATTGGATGTCCGATATGGGCCAGATGCGCCCGAATCTGATGAGTGCGACCTGTGTGCAATTTTACACGAATTAGCGAGAATTGTCCAGATGGGTCAGAGGTCTTCACAAAATACTCGGTAATCGCCTCTTTGCCGCTGCCAACCCGCATTTTTTGCTTCAGCGGGACTTTTTCTAATGGCACGTTGATTATCTCATGGCGTTTCACCGGCACTCCGTGCACCAGGGCTAAATACTCTTTCTCGACAGTTCGATCTTGAAACTGCTGTTTCAAAAATTCCAGCGCTGGTTGGTTTTTCGCAATTAAAATTAAGCCCGAAGTGTCTTCGTCCAGGCGGTGCACAATGCCCGGCCGGTGCGGATCGCCGACTTTTTCTATTCCCGGATATCGCGTCATCAAGGCTTGGGCCAAAGTATCCTCTGTGTTGCCAGCGCCCGGATGCACCACCAATCCAGCCGGTTTATCAATTACAGCCACATCGTCGTTTTCATAAACTACTTTCAAATCAATGTTCGAGGGTTTCAATTCTTCTTTTTCAAATTCCGCCAATTCCACTTGGTCATTGGCATGGAGCGAAAAATCTGTTTCGATAATTTTTTTGCCATTAACCAAAACCCTGCCGTCTTTGATGGCTTTCTGAACTTTGCCGCGCGAAACTGCCGGAATCTGTCCGGCTAAAAATTTATCGAGGCGCTCTTTATTTTCTGCAGTAAAATTTAACATTTATTCTAACCCTAAAATTCTATTAAAAAATTCGTATTTCTTTCTCATGTAGGTTTTATAGTCCTGCTCCCCATACGGCAGTTTTATTTTCTCGTATTCTTCGGGAGTCGATAAAATATTAACATCAAGATCATTCTGACCCGATATTCCCAGGGGAGTAGAACCTCCAAAAATAATTTCTACCTGAGGTAGTTTCTCCTGAAGTTGTCTAACCAATGCAATACCTGCCTCCCTCGCCTTAGGATCAAAAGGCATAACTGTAATAATTTTGTCCGGCTGGTCGGCGAGAAATTCTTCCTGGCTTGGGCTAATCATAGTTATTTTTTGAGTAAATCCGGCCGGCGTTTCTTGGTACGTTTCAAAGCTTCACTAGCTCGCCACGCGTTAATTTTTGCATGATTGCCAGACAATAAAACTTTTGGGACTTTTTTGCGGTTAAAAATTTCCGGTCGGGTGTATTGAGGGTACTCGAGCATGGCTTCGCTGAAACTTTCCTGAACCAGAGATTCGCTTTTGCCTACTACTCCCGGGACCAAACGAGCCACGGCGTCAACAATGGCCAGTGCTGGGACTTCGCCACCAGTTAAAACAAAGTCACCAAGTGAGATTTCGATATCCACCAAATCGCGCACTCGTTCATCAAACCCTTCATACCGGCCGCAGATTAAAGCCAAAGTTTTCAGCTTGGATAAATTGCGCGCTGCAGTCTGATTAAAAGTTTTTCCTTGCGGGGTCATGAGCGCGATGGCCTGGCTCTTTTTCCCTTTTTTTATCTTCAGAGATTTTAAAGCATTGGCAATGATGTCAACGCGTAGCACCATGCCCGCTCCCCCACCATACGGCCGAAGGTCCACGACTTTGTGCGCGCCTTCGCCCCAGTCGCGCAGGTTATGGATCTCGATTTGAATAAATTTCTTGGCTAACGCGCGCTGAATCAAGCTTACGTTGAAGTAAGATTGGAAAGCTTCCGGAAATAAAGTTAAAATGATGAACTTCATGATTTCAAAACCCCCGCCGCTGGCGGGGGTTTTATTTTTAGAGCTTAAACTCGTCGATGTCAGACGCTATATCGTGACCCTGAGACGAAGGCGCTGATGGTTCGCGGCGGCCTCGGGTTGAACCCTCCGGTTCATGAATCTTGAGATTCACGCGGGACTTTCGTTTGGCCCCGACCACGCGCAGCAAAGTGCGGATGGATTTGGCTGTCTGTCCCTGGCGTCCGATCACCTGGCCCATGTCTTCGGGATTGAGGTGCAGAGTAATCAATACTCCCATTTCATCAACAGTCCGCTCGGTCTTCACATCCGTCGGATGATCAACCAGTGCTTTGACGAGATATTCCACAAATTCCTGATCTTGTTCCATTGCCATATGTCGGTATATCAGTTAATTGGTATTAAAGAGCTCTGATTACGGCTTGGCCGCCGTAGTTTTAACGAAGGCGGGCCGATTTCGACCAAAACCTGCCGATCAGTATTTACACGATTAGTGTAGCAAAATTAAGCCTGGGCTTCAACTCCGACGCTCGGTTCAGCCGAGGTTGGAGCTCCGACAGCTTCGCTCGTCGGAGCTGGCTCCCCTTCTTTCTTCTTGGGTTGCCAGGCTTTGACTTTTTTCCCGCTGACGATTTTTTTATCCACCAACAAATTATAAACGGTTGGGGAGACAGAAACATGTTTGCCGAGCCAGTAGTTGAGTTTTTCGGCATCCTTGATCCCGAATTGCTTGAGGCGCGGATTGTAGTGGCCGAGAACTTCCAAAACTTTTTTGGACGCGGCGCGATGCGCTTCAGTCAAAACAATGCGAAAGGCCGATTTATTCTTGGTGCCGGTGCGTTGTAATCGAATGGTTAACATTGAGTAATTAAATAATTAGCTTGCCTAGTATAACAAAAGCAGGTTCCCCGGTCAACTCCTTATGCCGCAGCGGCAATCTGGTTTTCTTCCGAAGTTTCTTCTCCCGAATATAAACTGAGCAGCTCATCGACGGTTCTTTCTTCTTCGGCCCAATTACCATCCCGGCCGAGGCGGGAATCATTAACATTGCAAATTATGCTCTCGCCGCTAAGCAAGCCCTCTTTCTTTAACTGCCGGATCATGGCGCGGCATTCATTGCAGGGATGAAGAGCATCATGAGCCTGGCTATCGCTGCCAGTGGAAATTTTATCAGAAACACTGATAATCGCAGGTATAAAATTGGTATGATTGGCCAAGGCTTGCTCTAAGGCCATCTTTTCCGCGCAGCGTTTCGCTATACCCTCCTGCTCTGCCGGTTCCGGTTTATAATTATGGCCTGAATAAATACTATACTCGCCGGACGCTTGGTTTGGCTCTTTGCTCATGATCGCGGCGCCGACCTTAAAATTTCGATAAGAGACGGCATTGTCTCGGGCAAAGGCCGCAGCCGTGATCAAATCCGCTTTTTTGTTATTCTTATAATCCTGAATAAACCGGGCTTTGTCTTCAGGGCTAATCGGCAGAATTTCGTGGTGACGATAAAATTCCAATACCATAAAATTATTTCTTAATATGCCTTTTTATAGCATAAGCTAAAGCCAAAAGCAATAAAACCAAAATCAAAGTATCGAATCTCCTAAAATATATTTCCAGGTCTTTCCAATGTTCCCCGAGCTTGAATCCCACCCAGGCCAACAAATAAGACCAGATAAATGAGCCGAGGAAGGAATAAATCGTAAACTCAAGCAGCGGTGCCTTGCCGATTCCGGCCGGAATCGAAATGAAAGTTCGCACGACCGGCAGAAGCCGGCCAATAAACGTCGAAGCATTGCCGAATCTTTGAAAAAATCGTTCCGTCAGATCCAGATCTTTTTCCGACAGCAACACAAACCGGCCAAATCGGCGAACTAGGGGCCGGCCGCCGTAAAATCCCAGACCATACGTCACCCAGGAACCGAAGGTTGAGCCAATCGCCCCGGCCAGAGCCAGGGCTAATAAATTAAATCGGCCGGCCAGAGCCAAAAATCCGGCAAACGGCATAATGATCTCGGACGGCAACGGGATTGCAGCAGATTCAATGGCCATCAGCAAAACCACTCCCGTGTATCCCAAGGCCGAAATGGTCTGGGTAATAAAATGAGTCACGGCCGCCAAAATATTTTCTATCATTTAACCAACTCCTCGGCCTTCTCCAGTTTCAAGGACAAAATTTTTGAAATCCCGTCATCCCCCATGGTCACGCCGTAGAGAGTGTGCGCCTGCCGCATGGTCTCGCGATTGTGGGTGATGGTGATAAATTGGGTTTGGTGGGCCAGGGTCCCTAAAATTTTAGCAAACCGGATTGAGTTGGCTTCATCCAAAGCCGCATCCACTTCATCCAAAACTACAAACGGCGATGGATAACAAGCAAGCATACTGCAAAGCATGGCGATGGCGGTCAAGGCCCGCTCTCCGCCCGAAAGGGCGGCGATCGTAGCCAGCTTTTTGCCGGGCGGCGTCGCTCTGATTTCGATGCCGACAATCTGCGACGCGGCTTTTTTTTGCTTGACTCCATCAATATGATCAGTTTTTTCGGCCTCGTCCTCCAGCTCGGCCATACCTTCTGCCGATTCCGTATCCGCTTTAAGCAACGACATCTTGGCCTGTCCGCCGTTGAATAAAATCCGGAAATATTCGACAAATTTTTCCGAAATTTGATTGAAGGCCTCGTCAAACTGTTTTTTGATAATCAGATCCAATTCCTCAATGACACTCCGCAGATCAACAACCGCCTGGCTCAAATCTTGCGATTGGGCCGAGAGGTAGCCAAACCTCTCCTCGGTTTCTTTATATTCAAGAATCGTTGCCTCATCGACACCGCCGGCCAATTCCAGTTGATGCTTGAGTTTGGAAATACGGTTCACGTCAACTGAACCATCGGCTCTCTTGTGCGGGGTCAAATCATCAAATTTTGATCCGAGAGCTTGGCGCGCTTCGTGGTTCAAAGCTTCCAGGCGGGTATCGATTCGGGTTTTGTCGACCAAAATGGAGTTAAGCTCATCTTTGACCTGGCCGAGTTCGGCATTTTTAACCCGGAATTTCTTCTCTTCTGCGGTCAAGAAGTTTTTTTTCTGCTTCTCTTCGAGCAGCAACTGGATTTTCACCCGTTTCTGCTCATTGGTTTCCGCAACAATTTGGTCAATCAAGACTGACAGTTCCTGCTGCTGTTTTATCAACTCCCCGTTTTTGGATTCGCCAAACACCAGCACCAGGTCCCTTAATTTTTGCTTCACCTCGCCGATATTGTCGGCTCGCAATGTCTCCAAGATCGCTTCGAAGGATTGCTGAAATTCAGAAAAATTCTTCGTCACCGGCGATTCAACTTTGAGCTTGCCTTTAATTTCGGCCAATTGTTCGAGCAAGGCAATCTTGCGGTCTTCCAAATTTTTCAATTTTTTCTCCAATTCATCCAAAAAATTATCGGATCGTTCGGTCTGTTTTTCCTCTTTTTCCAAAGTTGTTTGGAACGCGGAAATTTCTATCTCTAATTTTTTGATAACTCGGATTTTTTGGTTAAATTTATCGGTGACGATCCCCAACTCGGTTTCCAAAACGTAAAATTGCTGGCCGAAGTGCTGCAGTTGCAAACCAATCAATTCCGAAGCAATCGCTTCCCGCTCTTCCATCCGTTTGGCCTGCCGGCGCAAGGATTTCAGGCGGGGTTCGATCTCCATAAGGAGCGCCGAGACTTTGGACAAATTTTCTTCGGTCTGCTCCAGCCGGCGCAAAGTTTTCTCGCGCTTTAAATAGTATGGCTTAACTCCCGAAGCCTCTTCGACTAAATTTTTTACTTCCGCCGGGCCAGCCATAATCATTTGATCGATAGTGCCCTGACCGATGACCGCATAATTGGAAGCGCCAAAACCCGAACGCAACAGCGCATCAACCACGTCGAGGAGCCGGACGCGCTGATTGTTCATCAAATACTCGGACTCGCCGTTGCGGAACAAGCGCCGCGTGATGACCACTTCGCCATATTCCAAGGGAATTCTGCGATCCTTATTGTCAAAAGTCAAAGCCACCTCGGCCATCGACAATTTGGATTTTTTGTCGGAACCGGCAAAAATCACATCTTCGGATTTTTTGCCGCGCAACATTTTGAGCGACTGTTCACCCATGACCCAACGCAAACTGTCCGCGACATTGGACTTGCCCGAGCCGTTGGGGCCGACCACGGCCGTCATACCGGGGTCGAAATCCAAGACGGTTTTATGAGCAAATGATTTGAATCCCTGTAATTCGAGGCGTTTTAAATACATTTAGAGGATTTTTTGACTTTTTGCTTTTAAATTCTGATTTACAAATCCGAAACTTTCAGCCCGTTTTCAGCGGCGGCAATCTCCCCTTCCTGCTTAGAGGAACCCACCCCGCTCGCAATTTGGCGATCATTGACGAATACGCCAACTTCAAAATTTTTGTTGTGATCCGGTCCCCACTCGGCCAAAACTTTATAATTCGGTGTCACACCCAATTTTTCCTGAGTCAATTCCTGAAATTTGCTTTTTGGATCGAGAACCTTGCCATCACTTAATATTTTCTCCAGTTGCTGAATCACAAATTCCGTGATAAATCCGCGGGTGACTTCAAATCCGGAATCCATATACATCGCGCCGATCAACGCCTCCATGGCATTAGCCAGAATCACCTGACGGGCGCGTCCCGTATCTTTGGCCTCTCCTTTGGAAAGCAAAATATAGTTATCGAGGCCGAGTTCAGAAGCGATTTCGGAAAGCATTTTATAGTTAACCAATGCCGAACGAAGATTGGTCAGCTCGCCTTCCGGGTTGGGGAAATTTCGATATAAATATTCCGTGGTAATCAATTCCAAAACCGCATCGCCCAAAAATTCCAGGCGTTCGTTATGTGCCAACGGCCATTTCCTATTTTCATTAAGGTATGACCGGTGGGTCAGCGCGGATTGCAGCAGGTTGCGGTCTTTGAATTGGACTTTGATTTTGGTCTCTAAGTTTGTAAGATCCATGGGTGAAATTCCAAATCCCAAGCACCAAGCCACAAACATTCTAATTTGTGATTTGCTGGCTGTGATTTTATTAATTATTTTTGGTGGACGGTGCTGGGATCGAACCAGCGACCCTCTCTACGTCAAAGAGATGCTCTACCACTGAGCTAACCGTCCGCGATGGAACTGGTTGTTAAGCTGCTGATCTTAAACTATTGTCTCCGGCACCACTTCCGATTCTTCCCGCTCTTCGGTTTTTTGCGGCTTAACCAACTCAGTAAACATCCGGACCCAGACAGCCTGCTCAAAGCTGGTGAACACAGCCCCGACTGCTAAAAAAATAATTGCAGCCAAGACAACAGGTAAATAATACGGCATTTTGACGAAAATCACAAATGGCGCGCTAACGGCGGCGGCCACAGCCAGAACCAAAATTCGAAGGCCCAAGACCATCAGCCCGATGGCTAAAAGCTTGCGCCAAACTGAGCCAATCAAGCTGCCAGCCGCGGCCAGACTTGCTCGCAACGGGAGATTGTAAAAAACCACGAACAACGAGCCCAAAATATTTAAATATACGATCAAAAAAATAAACGGTAAAATTATCAACAAAGCCAACAAGCCCAGGATCATCGCCCGATTATCCAGGCCCTTAGAGAAAAGATAGATCACCGGCGTGGAAACAAGCAGGCCCAAAATCAGGGATCCCAGCTGTAAAATAATGGTCAGGCCTAGCATCCGGCCGACAAAAAACCGGCCCAAATAAAACGGTGCCAACGGCTGAACCGGTTCCCGATCAAGCAGGGATTTGACTGCCAGAATAATCCCGGCGCGAGCTCTAAAATAAATCAGCAGCCACAAAGCGGACAATGCGATCAGCCCCCAAACCAGCCATTCATGATCGAATAAATTATTGAACTGGCCTCTCCAGCGTTCTTGCGTTTGGCTCGAAACGCTGTAAGATACATTGAACGCCTGGCCCAAGAACAAAAGCAGGCCGTAAGCCCACAAAAATTTGTTCTTTTTTGTGACCAACCAGGCCTGCTCGATTATTTTACGATAAGGAAACATTGTTAAACGGCTGCGGGTAAATCCGCCACCTGCGGGGTCAGAACATTTTTGGCCAATTTGTGCTCCGGAATGATGTCCGCCACCAGCGCTTCAAATTCGTCCCGCTCCAAAGTTTCTTTTTCAATCAATTTCAGCGCCACCAGCCGCAAATGCTTGCGGTATTTTTTCAGAACGTCACTGGCGGTCTTGAACGCCCTTTCAATGAATCCGGAGACTTCCTCGTCAATTTTGGCAGCGACTTTTTCCGAATAATTCTTATGTTCGGAAATTTCCCGACCCAAGAAAATCATGTCATGGCTTTCGCCAAACGTCATCGGGCCCAAGGTCTCGGACATACCGTAAGCGGTAACCAGTTTGCGGGCCAGATTCGTGGCGACTTTCAGATCATTGGAAGCGCCGGTGGTTAATTCGTTGAAAATTATTTTTTCGGTGGCGTAGCCGCCCAAGGATACGGCCAAATCGGCCAAAAATTCCGATTTAGAATGCAAATTTTTGTCTTCAATCGGCAACTTCATGGTGTAGCCGGCGGCACGGCCGCGAGAGACGATGGAAACCTTATGCACCGGATCCGCTTCCTTAAGGACGGTAGCGACCAATGCGTGGCCGGCCTCATGCCAGGCGGCAATTTCCTTTTCCCGCGTGCTCAAGAGGTGGCTTTTGCGCTCCGGGCCCAGCATAACTTTTTCAATCGCGGTCAAAAGTTCATCCTGTCCAACTTCCTTCAGATTTTTGCGGGCGGCCAGAATGGCGCCTTCGTTCATCAGGTTGGCCAAATCAGCGCCCGAAAAACCCGGGGTCCGCTCGGCCAACGCGCGCAAATTGACGTTTTTGGCCAGGGGTTTGGATTTAGTGTGCACTTGGAGGATCTGTTCGCGGTCTCTGATGTCTGGCAAATCGAGCACGACCTGGCGGTCAAACCGCCCAGGCCGCAACAGCGCCGGATCCAGCACGTCCGGCCGGTTGGTGGCGGCAACTACGATAACGTTGCTATCGGATTCGAATCCGTCCATTTCCACCAAAATTTGATTGAGGGTCTGCTCACGCTCGTCGTGAGAACCGCCCAAGCCCGCGCCCCGCTGGCGGCCGACGGCGTCGATTTCATCGATAAACACAATGCAGGGGGAATTTCGTTTGGCTTTTTTAAACAAATCGCGCACGCGGGATGCCCCGACGCCGACGAACATTTCCACGAATTCCGATCCCGAAATATGAAAAAACGGCACGTTGGCTTCGCCGGCCACGGCGCGGGCCACCAAAGTCTTGCCCACCCCCGGCGGGCCCAGCAACAGCACGCCCCTGGGGATTTTGGCCCCGAGTGAAAAAAACTTTTGTGGAAAGCGCAAAAATTCCACAATCTCTTTCAATTCTTCTTTCGCTTCCCGGATGCCAGCGACATCCGCAAATGTCACCCGGCGCTTGCGATCGGATTCATCCATCAATTTAGCGCCGGATTGGCCAAACGACATGGCCCGGTTGTTCGAGCCTGAAACTTGCCGCATCAAAAACCAGATAAAGCCCGCGATCAAAAGGAAAGGCAGAATAAACGGCAGGAGTGTGGAAAAAATAAATGAAGAGGATGAGCTGCCCTTGACTTCAATCTTAATGTCTTTGAGCTTGGCTTGGTCCACGCCGTAATTTTTCAAAGTTTCGGACAGGGCAATCTCATGTTCTTTATTTGAAGTTTGGACGCTGCCATCTTTGAGGTGCACGGTCAGTTCGTCTTCGGACACTTCGATCCGATCGACTTGATTGGAATTGACTTCCTCGGCGATGACGGAAACCGAAACGTTCGTCGTGGATTTGCTGTCCGTGCCCACAAAGGAAAAAATTCCGGCCACGACGAGGAAGATGCCCAAAATAATCAATAAGTTGCGAATAAATCTATTCATCTGGTTCCAAAAGCTTCCGTTAATGCCTACTAATTTTACTGAATTTAAAACGCGTAGTCAACCTATAAATTACACGCACTATTTGGTGCCGACGGTCGGACTTGAACCGACAAGCTCTTTCGAGCGCTGGGTCCTAAACCCAGTGCGTTTGCCAATTTCGCCACGTCGGCCTAAAAAAATTAAACTCAATTGCGGATTACGAATTAACGGATTATTTTTGACCCCTACGGAAGTTATCTAGATACACTATGAGTCCGCCAATATCGCTGCCTAATTTTTTAAGCTTTTGATTGATATCATCAAACTCTATTTGTGTAATATAGCCTATTTCTAACCCAATACGCAATTGGTTCCGAACTTCTCCAACTGACCCTTTCGACATCCGAAGAAATCTAATAAACTCATTGTTATTATTTTTCTCAAATCCTTCCACTACGCAAGAACTGACCGAAATTATTGCACCCCGAATCTGGTCTCGGAGCTTGAAATCTTTGTTCCACTTCGGGTTGCCGGATAAATCATAAATTATCTTTGTCAGTTTTAAAGATTCTTGCCAAATTGGCAATTCTTCAAATTTAGTATATTTCATAATCCGTAATTCGTTAATCCGCTAATCTCTTTGAATTCTAGCAAGAATCCTGCCGTCTTGACAAAATCGCCAAAAAGTGCTAATATATCAGGTCATCATGACGCCCTATCCTCCCGGATAGAACCTGATGGCATCCCGCTTTTGCGGGATCCGCACTTTTACATCCGAATTAGGATTTTGTTTCAGTGTCTCAAGTTTAGTTGAGGTTAGGTTTCGGTTTCCCGCGCTACGCGCGGCCAGTTTGGGAGGAGAGCAGATGGCGAAAGTTCACGATCTGAAAATCAGCGTGTCTGTCGACGCCAGGGCGATCAACCCGTCAGCCACTGCGGCTGATAAGTTCGATATCCCGGTGAAGATCAGGCACAACCACGACAACCCGGCCACGCCCATCCCCGTCAAAGTCTTCGTGCAAGACGTGCCGCTCGGCATGATCGATGCCACCGATGACGTGACGGAAACCTACTCGGTCAAGCCCGATCGATCCAAAGCCTTCAAGGTTAAGATCCAGCGGGCGGGAACGAAGGAGTATGACGAGGTCGAGATTCCGTGGGATGTGTTCGGTCTGGCGCCGGTCGTCGCGAAGAAAGACAAACCGGACGCCAAGGACAAACCGCCGGACATCGAGGCGGAAGCCTCGATGGATCCGGACGCCGACGGTGACTTTGCGGTCACCATCATCACCCGCGAGGGTGGCGTCTACAAAGGGCGACGGTTTCGGGCCACCTGCACGAACGGCTATCACTATCAGCTGCTCGATCAGAACAAGACTCCGCTCGTGGGCCAGCTCGAAACCCCGGCCAACGGCATCCTGACTGGCTTCGTTCGGTTCGCCCCGATCGTCGCCACGTTCCGATTCATCCTCGAGAACGGCCAGGAAGCCGTCGCTCAATTCGCGAAATAGGAGTGCACAATGATCACACAGCAACCGGGGAAAGTGATGAGCTTGCTCTCACTCCTCCTCCACTTCGCGATGGAAATCGCCAGCGAATTCGTGGGGATCTCGATCTACCGCGCGGTTCGCGGCACCGCCGACTCGACAACCGGCATTCTCGACACGGCCGGGCGGGCGCATGCGCCGAGCTTCCAGAAACGGAAGCGCGACGAAGCCGCCTTTGCCCGAAACACAGCCAAGCTGACCGCGGGCGTGCGCAAGGCCCTCAATGAGCAGTGGTTGCCGTCGCTCGGCATCAACCAACTGGCAGACTGCATCAAGTCGTGGTGGGAAATGACGGCCGGTCTCGAAGCGGCCGAACGCGCGGCAGGCGAAGAAGCGGTGCGAATCCACTTGATCCACATCGCCTCGATCCCCGACAACGCGCGACGGACTCGCTACGCCGCCTCGCAGCGCTTCTGCCTCCGGCAGGAGTCGGATTACGCGATCGTCAAGGTCAAAAACGGCCTGCGAACCGCGTGGGGACTTGTCACCAACAACGCGGCGCCGATCGCTGATTGGCACGCGGAAGCGGCGGAAGATCTCGGCTACATGGCGGGTGCCACGGTGCTGATCTCGATCGCCGTGTTCCTGGTGGCGCTCGCCGCCTCGACGCTGCGGTTCCCCGGTCTGTATCCGGGCAAGATCCTCATCTTCGCGCTCGCGCTCCTCTACTTCCCCCTGCTCGGCCTGGTGTTCCTGGTCCGGGTGCGGTGGAATGCGGCCGCGGCTGGCTGGCAGCGACTGCATCTGGGTCCGATCGGCGACGTGCCGGCACTCAACGCGCTGACGCTGCTGGTCGAAGCAGATGTGGCTCTGAATCTGGCCCGGTTGGCCGGCGACGGCGTGCGCGTGCATCGGACGAGAAACGCCGACGGCGAGGCCGATACGTCCTTCGGCCTCGACCCGGACTTCAAGTGGAAATTCCTGGCGATCAAGAAGGCGTATGACATCCTGTGGACCATTGTGAACTGCGAGCTGAACGCGATTTTGTTCCTGCTCGTCTTTCCGATCTGGTGGTTCCTGGGGCTCCTGCCGTTCGTGTTCCTCCTCGGAATCCAGTGGCTGATCTCGCATCGCGAGCTGAAGTTCGACTGGTTCCGCTGGTTCGGGACGTTCTGCGGCTACTTCTGGGTCGTGCTCATGATCTACGAAGCCGTCGCCGGGCTGACCGACTATCCGTATCCGGTTCTGCCGGCCGTGGTGGCGGGCATCATCGTGATGTTCGCAACCAACGGCGACAAGACGGAAACCGGCGAAGACGGAGAGCCGGTAGCGCGCCACAGCTGGTGGAAGAGCTGGCAGCACTGGAGCAAACCCGCCGCGGTGTGGGCAACACTCCTGGTGCTGATCTGCCCGTATGTCGGCATCGTCTGGCAGCTCAAGCGCTTGGTTGTGGACTGGAACCGAGCCTGTCACAATCAGCTGTCGGGCTGCGTGCCTCCCGGAATCGGCCAGGTCAATGCGGCCGGGCTGAGTTCGTGGAGCTTCGACATCACGCACATTACGTTCCCGCAGATCGTCATGTTCGTGATCGTCATCTGGGTCGGCGTGCTGCTGTTCAAACCCAATCATAATTAGGAGAAGGCAATGAGCAGCACAACCGACAAGAAGAGCAAGTGGAACCTCAAGAACGTCTTGCGGTTCCTGTACATCGTCGGGCTCCTGCTGGTTCTCTACTGGGTCGGGCATACGTCGCTCGTGCCAGTGGTGGCGGTCGAACCGGAGGGCATCGTCTACGCGGACCAGAGCGCCTGGCGAACCTACTTCGTCATCGAGGCGCCGACCTTGGTCCGCGTCCACCAGGCGGATACAATCTGCAGCCGGTCGAATACGTCTGAGTGTTCGTGGGCCGACGGGATCTATCCGTCGGGCCTACCCAGAGAACACAAAGACAAAAAAACCGTGCTGCAAGATCCGCAGGAAGGCGGCCGCAGCGACAACGGCCCGGGCAACTACCGCGCACTCATCGCCCGGCTCTGCCACGGCGCGGAGTGCAGCAGCCCGATGCAGACGGGGTTTACGTTCGCCGTCTGCTCGGCCGACTACGAGGCTCAGCTCTGGACCAACGGGTTCACGATCTGGGGCCCCATCAAGAGCAATAACCAGGATTTCGGCGGCAACAGCAACCGGAATCAGGGTTACGGCTTCGAGAAGTTCCCGGGCGACGCGCAGGCCGTGGCCGCCTGCAACGCCCACCCGCATCAGGCGGTCGTGCCGATCAGCTAGCGCGGGGGGCGGGCCGGGGTCACAGAAAAAACTTAGGAGGACGAAGAAGAATAGAGATAGGGGCGCGACGTGGATACCAGATCCCGCGCGCCTTTTTCTTTTTGCCCAGTATATCAACATCAATAAATGTTAATTATATCATAAAGTGTCGATCGGTCTAAAGTGATATTTAAATATAATCTATCATTAAATTTTTTATTTCAAAAACCATTAAAAACCAAAGCACCGAAGTTGTATTGCTGGATTTGGGCAAAATTAAAATCCCGCCTCTCGCGAGAGGCGGGATTTTAAAACAATTTAGGTCGTTGAATTGCCAATAATACTGATAATGACGTTGATGATAACGTAGGACAAGATAATAATGATCAACCCAATAATGGCATTTTGTAGAGTCTTTTTGCCGGTCTCCGCCAATTCTTCATTGGCGCCCGAGAAGATATACTGGTAACCGCCGATGATGATGAACAGAACCGCGATCGTGGCCGCAACCGGCAGCAGAACCTTGATAATCAGCTCCGAAACAAAACCCTTAAAGTCAGTGGTGGCGGAACCTGGTAAATAAGTGCCAATCGTCGAATCCGGGCGAACCGTGTCGCTAATTGTTGCCAAAACTGTGGGCGCAAATTGAACCAGCAAAGCCACAACAAAGAGCGCTACCAAGCCTGCTTTTACGAATTTATTTATTTTCATAATTTAAGATTTTAAGGTCTTAAACTTGGTTGGTGGTCAGAGCGTTGGAGATAACGCGGACGATGACGAAGGACAGAATGATAATCACGATACCAATGATGGCGTTGGTAATAATCTTCTTCGCTTGTTCGGCCGTCTCTTCGTTGCCGGCAGAAGTGATGTAGCGGAAACCGCCGATGATCAGGAACAATACCGCAATCAAGCCAGCCACGGCCAAGGCGATGTTGATAATCTTAAGAATAAACCCGGACACCGAGGTGTCATTGGGCAAACCTGTGCCGCCGGCGCTTGGCGTTTGGAACTGCGCAAAAGCCACCGGGGTCAAAGCGAACACGAAAGTCAGCACAATTGCTGAGATTTGAGCGACTTTCACCCATGAAATTTGTTTCTTCATATTTGGTTACGTTTAATTTGTTTAATTATAAAATATTAATAACTGCGGAGTCAAATGTTCTTTATCGACCTTTAAGAACTGCTGGCCAAAGCGGTAATAATGGCATTGACGATCAGATAGGAGAGAATAATGATTGCCAAGCCGATAACCGCATTGCGCAGGGTCTTTTTGCCTTGTTCTGCCAATTCCTCATTCACGCCGGCAGTCATATACTGGTAACCTCCGACAATGATGAATAAAATTGCGATTGTCCCGGCAAACGGCAGAAAAATTTTCGTTACGAAGAAAACCAATATACCCTTAAAGCTATTGTCGGTAAAGCTCAAAAAATAATTGGCATCGGGATTGGTCACTGTCACCGCAAGCGCAGGGCGGGCAACCAAAAAAGTCAGAACCATAGACAGAACAAGGGTCGATAGTTTTTTCATAAATTTATGGGGTGGTTGGCGGGTTACTAAATAAAGCCGCGGTGGCGGCAACGATGACATAGGCCAAGAGCGCAATGGCCAAGCCGATGACTGCCCACTGCAAGCTGGTTTTGGCTTTTTCAGTCTGCTCATCGTTGCCTTGGGACGTAATGTAGCGAAAACCGGAAATGACAATCATCAGCAACGCCAGCGTCCCAGAAATTTCCAGAAAGCCGGTCATCATTTTTATCATTAGCTCACCCAACGTGCCGCTGCTTAAAGGATTTTGAAACGTTCCGTTTTCCGACAAGTTGTCATTCACTCCGATGTATTTTTGAATTGCCACCACAATCACGAATGCCAAGGTGCTAAGAATAAAACCCAAAAGGCTCCATTGCAAAGCGGCCTTGGCTCGCTCCAGTTCCTCGGTATTGCCTTGGGCCATGATCATCCGGAATCCGGAAAAAACCACGAACGTAATTACGGTTAATCCCATTAGCAAGCCCAAGGTCTTTGCCGCGTAGCTTAGAGCCACCTCCACGCCGCTATCGGTTTCGGTTCCGGTGATCAGCGGATCGCATAATTGTGTGCTGCTACCCGCATTCTGAATGCAATCGGCAAAATTTGCCTGAGAAAAGAAGGGCAAAAATAAAGTGACAGTGATAAGAAACAGAATGGCTAGAATTTTTTTCATGGCTTAATTATGCCAAAAGCGTCTTTTAATGAATCTGCATAGCCAAGATCATTGCCGGTCAGAATCGAAACGATAGCGTTAATGAGCAGAAAGGCCATCATAACCAGGGCAAACCCGATAATCGCATTGCTTAAAGTGGTTTTGGCCTCGGCAATCGCTTCCTCGTTTCCTCCGGAATTAACCATCCCCCAACCGGCCCAGAAGATAAACAGCAGGGCCACCAGCCAGCTCCAGGCCAACAGAAAATTGATAATGTTGACGACCGTTAGGATCAAATCGCCAATGGTGCACTCGTTGATTTTGCCGCTGCTGTCATACTGCCCGCAATTGACCAAAGCCGCTTGGGCCGGGGAAGTCAGGGCAACTCCGCCCAAGATCAGGGCGATCATGGCGGCCGATATAAATTGTTTTTTTGCTTTCATTGGATCTGAGTTTCTTCAGATTTGAACTCCCCTCTCCCACCTCGGGAGAAGGGCCGGGGGTGAGGGCTAAATCAAGTTTATTATGCCACAACTCTATGGCTGTCGCAAATTCAGATTAATTTGTTGCACGGCGTTACTAATGGCCGTATCCGGCGGGAAACTGCGGAGAACCACATCGTCAATCATTTTGGTAAATACGCCCTCAAAAACATTGGCGTCATGCTTGTAAATGCTGCGGGCATTTGGAGCGGATTCGGCGAACACGCCGATTTCCGTATCCGCATACTGATCCGGCAGCATGTCCTTGCGGGAAGAGACGAGCTTGTGTTTGGCATAGTATTTGGTCAGTTCCGCTTTTTGCGTGATGAAGTTCAGAAAATCCCAAGCTGCGGCCTGCTGTTTGGAAGATTTGGAAACGGTCTCACCCCAATAATTGGCGAAGTTAATTCTGATTGCGTCTTCCGACACTTGGGGAATGGCCGCGACAGCCCAATTTAAATTGGGCGCCCGGGCCCGGATCATCGGTTCCATGTATGAATAATTGATCATCATGGCGACCTTGCCTTGCGTAAACGCATCAAGGCTGAAATCCGACTGCGAATTCCAAGTGTAGGAAGTTTTGGCCGGATTGGCGAACTGGGTATAAAAAGCCAGGGCGGTTGAACCGGGATTAAATGAGCCGCTGGTGCTTTTAGGGTCAGTGATCGATTGATTAAACGTGGCGGCTTGCTGATCCTGCGAATAAAATTGCGTGCCGTTTTGCAGCATCAGCAAACTCAAAATATCAACGGCCCGATTAACGTTGGTCGACGTCCCCATGGCAATGCCGGATCGGGTAAATCCACCGCTGCTGGTTTTGGTTAATTTTTGAATATCGCTGACCAGTTCTGGCCAGGTGGTCGGCGGAGTGGAAATGCCGGCCGAGTTCAGCAGATCTTTGTTGTAATAAAGAGCTAAGACGTCGACCGAAAGCGGAACGGCGTAAACTTTGCCGTCCTTGATAAAATCGCTGGACGCGACGTCAACAAAATTATTGTTATAAGTGCGTATGCTCATCATAGCGGACGGCATTGGTCCGATTTTATCCGCATGCTTGGGCAGCCAGTCGTTATGGATGCTGAAGATGTCCGGGCCTTGGCCTGAGGCCAGAGCATCCACTAGCTCCTGCTCATACGTCTGCACATTTTTTTTAACGAACGTAATGCTGACGTTCTGATGAGCCGTCTGATAATCGCTGATTAGATCCTGGACGTTTTGTGTGTCTTCAAAAGTTTTCCACCAGGTCAACTGGGTTTGGCCGGAATTACTCCCGCCCGAGTTATTCGGCGTGGGTTTTGATCCGGCGGAAAAAAATAAAATTCCGGCGATGATTAAAAGCACCGCCAGTATCCCGCCTAAAATATAATACTTTTTTTCCATTTTAGTTTCGTTTGGTTTCTCTAAAGCTTAGTACAAGCCCCGTTATTCTACCACAAACGCAATAATTTTTAAACTTTCAGGTTTCTCAAATATTCAGCAAACTTAGCGCGTAAATCGTCATGCTGTAAGCCGAAATCTACCACGGCTTTTAAATAATTCAGCTTACTGCCGCAATCATAATATATATTGTTTTTCAGTTCCACCGTATAGACGTCTCGTTTTTGAATCAAGCGATCAATAGCTCCGGATAACCAAATTTCACCGCGGCTCGCCGGCATCGTTTCTAAAATTTCAAAAATATCTGGCGTTAAAAGATAGTTGCCATGGGTGGCTAAATTGGACGGGGCCTGGCCCACCTCCGGCTTTTCTACGATTCGGTTGATTTTATAAACATTATCCTTAACCAAAGTCACATCCGCGATGCCGTATCGGCTGACATCCTGTTCTGCGACCCGAACGCCGGCAATCACCGGACTGTTATATTGTTCGTAAGCTTCGATCAGCTGCTTGATCGCCGGAGGTTGGCCATAAAAAAATTCATCGCCCCACATCACCACAAACGGCTCATCACCAATCACATCTTTAGCCATTAGCACAGCGTGGCCGTTTCCCAATGGCTCCTTTTGCCTCACATACACAAAATCTGCCAGTTCGGAAATTTTGCGAATTTCAGCCAGCTCGACAGTTTTGCCTCCTTTTTCCAAATGCGCTTCCAATTCAAAATGCCGATCGAAATGATCTTCAATCGCACGTTTATGCCAGCCGGTTACAATAATAATTTGCTCGATTCCGGCCGCGACTGCTTGTTCCACGACATACTGAATCACCGGCTTGTCGACAATCGGCAGCATTTCTTTAGGTTGGGCTTTCGTGGCGGGTAAAAATCGGGTGCCAAAACCAGCCGCGGGGATTATAGCTTTTCGGACTTTTTTCATAGCCCGAATATTATAACGCTTATTCGACCCGGGGTCTATATTGTAAAGCTTCGGCCAAATGATTAACTGTTATCTTGGTCTCACCAGCCAAATCCGCAATCGTGCGCGCCAGTTTCAGCATCCGGTGATACGATCGGGCGGATAAATACATTTTGACTACCGCCGCTTTCATGAAATCCTGCTCCGGCTTATCCAGGCCGCAAAACTCCCGGATCTCTTTGATACCCATTTCAGAATTGGTTTTAATATTAAATGATTTGCCAAACCTCGCCGTCTGGATGTCCCGGGCCGCTTGTGCGCGTTTTTGGATTTCATCCGAAGATTCCGCATTGCTGTCAGAAGAGAGTTTCTCGTATTCAATGCGGCCGACCTCCACATGCAGATCTATCCGATCGAGGAGCGGGCCGGAGATCTTCTTTTGATACTTCATAATCTGCGAGGGGGTGCAGATGCAGGCCTTGGTCGGATCCGAATAATATCCGCAGGGGCAAGGATTCTGGGCGGCGACCAAAGTAAACTGTGCGGGAAACGTCACGGTTGCCGCGGCCCGCGCCACCGTCACTACCCCATCTTCCAAAGGCTGCCTTAAATTTTCCAGTGCCGCCCGGGTAAATTCCGGAAATTCGTCCAAAAACAAAACCCCACGATGAGACAATGAAATTTCTCCGGGTTTCGGATTGCTCCCGCCGCCGACCAAAGCGACACCCGAAGTGGTATGATGGGGACTTCGAAAGGGCCGGGCTGTAACTAAATTTTTATTCAAATTCAGCAGACCGGCGACGCTGTAAATTTTGGTAATCTCTAAAACCTCATCCACGGTCAGCTTGGGCAGGATGGAAGGCAAGGCACGGGCCAATAATGTTTTGCCGGTTCCCGGGGGACCCGACAGCAGTAGGTTATGCCCGCCGGCGGCGGCAATTTCCAGAGCGCGCTTGGCCGCTTCCTGGCCCTTGATTAATTTCATGTCAAATGAAGTTTCCGGGCTTTTTAGAACTTTTTGCCAGTCCATGATTTTGACGGGCTCAATCTTAATCAGATTTTGGAGATAGCCGATAACTTCGTATAAACTTTTAACCGGGATAATCTCAATTCCGGAAACCAGGCTCCCTTCGCTGCTGTTTTCTTTCGGGATAAATAATTTCTTAAATCCCCGCTCCTTGGCCATCAGAGCTATGGGCAAAACCCCGGTCACCGGCCGGATGTTTCCGTCGAGAGCCAATTCGCCCAAAAACATTTTTCCGGCCGGCTCAAAAAAAATCTGGCCCGAATTCAACAGCACGGAAATCGCAATCGGCAGGTCGTAATGTGTGCCGGCTTTGGGCACATCTGCCGGCGCTAAGTTAATATAAACTTTATTACGAGGGAAAATAGAATTAGAATTACGTATCGCGGATTTGACCCGGACCCGCGCTTCCTGCACCGCAGTGTCAGGCAAGCCGACCACAATGGTTGCCGGCAGACCGGAAGCGAGATCCACCTCCACTTCGATCGGCGTAGCAGATAAACCCACCAATGCCGCCGAATAAATTTTACTGGTCATATTTGGCCTTCCGTCTTCCTTCTATTTGTTTTTGACTCTCAAATGTTATTAGTTGATATTCCGGAATCCCGACTGATAAACCATAGTCAAAGGCCGCATCATATTGTTCTTTACTACCGCGATCAATTTTAAAAACTTTATTTTTAAAAATAATATAGTGCGTCTGATTATTTAAATAATCCGCATACCAGGAACTTTCGTGCTCAAACTCAATCGCTTGGCTTAATTTATGAGCTATCTCGTCAGCTTGTCCTTCAGCAATCTCTACATAATCGTGGGTCCATTTAGTCACCCACGGTGTTTTGCTCTTTTCACTAACTGGCTCAACTTTTTGTTTTAAAATTTTAACTTCTTTCAGAACTGACTTATCAGATAAGCTTTCCTCAAGTATTGTTCCTATGTAATTCATAAAATTAATTTAACAAAGCCCTGGCTAAGATCGTCAGGGCTTTGTGTTATTTACTTTGGGCGCTTACAAACCCGACGGCCTGTTCGATCGCTTGCTTGAAATCATTGATTTCATTTTCGAACACGGTCATATAGGTTTTCTTTTTCTCGCCTTCCTTGCTGATGGAAGATTCTGTGATTTTCAAATAGGGTTTGTTATTCTTGGCAGACTTTACATCCACGAAGAAAGTTCGCGCCCCATTCGTCACACGAGTTGAGAAAAGTGCTGGTGCAAATTCTTGCATATGCCTCTCCCGAAATTATTTATGTATTAACAATCCATTGAATCGGTCGTTGACAATCAGCGGGACTCCGGACAGGGTTGCCAGTTCAGTCACGATCGACTGAAGTCGGCAGGAATGATGCACTTCATTGGCGCAGTGGGCGCACAGCCCTTTAAGCTGGCTAATGATCGTGTATTTTTGTTTCTCAAATTCGCTCATATTACTCAAGCCTCCTAATTACTCCGATTACCTTCCCCTGGATCGACCACTCATGCTCAGGGTATATATTTGGATAATCCTTATTTTCAGCTTTCAAAAAGAATTTATTGTCTTTCTTAACTAATCTTTTCACGGTAGCCTCGTCTTCCAGTAAAGCAACCACGATGTCGTTGACGTCCGCAATTTTTTGCTGCTTGACGATGACCAGATCGCCGTTGAGGATCCCCGCGTCCTTCATGCTCATGCCCTGCACCCGAAGCAGGAATACATCCTTACGGCCTCGAACCAGGCTGGCCGGCAAATTCAACCAATCTTCGATCTGTTCCTCGGCCAACATTGGCAACCCGGCCGTAATCCGGCCCAGCAGCGGCAGGCTAATCGTGCCCAGCCCAATCGGCTCCCCTTCTGGATTTAGGACTTCGATGCCCCGGGCCTTGCCGGAGCGGCGTATATATCCTTTATCTTCCAGAATCCGGAGCAGTTTTGCCACTCCGTTTTTAGATTTAAGGCGGAGGTTGCGGGCAATCTCCGAAAAAGACGGAGGAAGTCCCTTATCTTGAATTTCATGGGTCAATAAATCCAATAATTGTTTTTGCTTAGGGGTCAGTTCATTCATAAAGGTTAGTGGAGGTTTTCGAAGGAGTTAGTAAGTTTCGGGGCGGCTTCCTAGCTCACCGACTCCTTCGTTTTCATCCCCACACCGCATTTTTGGTGTGGGGATTTACCATCCATGAATATATGGTATACGATCGTTCACCTAATGTCAAGGGCTTAAAATATACGGATTAAAAGACATTTTTAAAAAATATCCACAAGTTTATTATTTACATACAAAAAAACGGCCGACTGCTCAAACGAAAGCAGCCGGCCGCCTGCGCGCACCTAATCCTTAATCCCTTCCATCGCCCGAATCAGAGTCTCCGCCACGATCGGCGACATGTCAACGGTCGTGATCTCGCCGCCGGTTGAGCCCTCGTATTCGGTTTCGCCGAACCCTCGCGGCCGGGTGTTGCCGAACCAGATGCTGGTGAAAGGCGGCGCCTCCCCCTCTTCATCCGGCAGAAGCACGTTCTTCCAGCCCCAAGTGCAGACCGGATGGGTCGCAAGAAGATGAACCCCTTTCGCCCCGGCGGCCTTGAGATTTCCGACCGTCTTGTTCGCCGTGCTTCCGGAAGCGACCTCGTCCTCCCGCATCAGCACATGCTTGTCGGCAACGTCCGACATATTGCAGGAAACCGGAATGTCGTCACCATAGGTCGCCTTGAAGCGAGCGAGAAAAGTCGGGTCATCGGCGAACGCCTCGACGCGACCGTTGAGACGACGTTTGGGCGAAGCTACGACTCCTGCGCCGATTGCTCGAGCCAGATTCATGGCCCGACCACCTGAACCGAAGTCAGGTGAATAGACCACGACGTTCTCCTGGCCCAGCGTCTGAACCAAACCCATGATGGCGTTGGCGAACAGACGGGTCGGGTCACCCACGAAGAGTTCCAGTCCCGCCTGATCGCAAAACTGTTGAGTATTTGCGATGTTGTGCGGTTCGCACAGGACGAGTCGATCAGCGCCCCAGAACTTCAGGAGCAGCATGAACTGCTGCAGCCGCGAGATTTCTTTGGTCTTCTCCGGATGGTCCATCCGTCTGCTGCGCAGAAAACTCATCACCACGGTCACTGATGCCGCGTCATACTGATGGTGAGCAGCCACCACGATGTCCTGCAGTTGGACATACAGCTTGGCCGTGATGGGGCAGGAAAACACGATCACGTGCCGGTCCTTGATTTTCTCCGGCCTCGCAAATCGGAACCCTGGCTCCGAATCCGTCCACATGCTGTGCTTGATGTGGCTGAAATCGAGATCCAGACCGGTGGCCTTGTTAACGTGCTCCAGCACTCGGCTATCGAAATGATGATAGCCCGTGCCGCCGTATACGACAAACCGTTCACTAGACAACATGCGCACCTCGTGTGGAAGGGATGTATCCTCTTTTTTACTGTTCAAAACACTACTCGAGTGTTCATAGTAAAATAGCATAAAGTGGCGCCTGTGACAAAACAAAAAAGCCTTTCGGCTCTTTATTCATAAAATTATATTTGGTGGGCCTGCTAGGATTCGAACCTAGGACCCGATGTGTACCTGCCCGCCATGCCAATTGAATAGTTTTCATGGTGGGCCTGGAAGGACTCGAACCTTCGACCCAGTGTGTATAAGACACTTGCTCTGACCAACTGAGCTACAGGCCCATGAAATTGACACGGCGTGGCAGGCGGGTAAGACATCTGCTCTACCGCTGAGCTACAGGCCCCATCGCAATATTATATTCTCGGTTGCTTGGTTTTTCAACCCCGACGTTTCAGTCGGGGCTCCGACCGCTAGCGTCGGAGTAGCGGCAGGGCCGCGCCGATGATGCCGGGATGATCCAGCTGATGCATAACCACCGGAGTCTGATTCTGGTAGCCGCCAACATTGGTCAAAAATTCTTGCGCTTGGGCCTGCAGGCCGGGCATATTGCTCCAGCCGCCACCCAAAACAATAATATCAGGATTATAGCCCAGCACAACCAGGCTTAAAATTGTTCTTAAATATTGGCACGCTTCTTCAATCCGGTTGAAGGGTTTTTGCAATTTGACCTGGTCCCGAAATAATTTCCCGTCCAGCCACATAACATGGTCGAATTCCCCGGCAATGCCATCTTTGCCCAGATGCAGCTGCTTGTCGATGACCAGGCCGGCGCCGGTACCGGTGCCCAAAATCAGCCCGACCACGGTTCGGTAACCCTGCCCGGCCCCAAAGGTAGCTTCGGCCAATGCGAAGGCTTTGGCGTCATTCATAACATGAACCGGCAGGTGGAACTGATCTTCCAGCGCCTGTCTCAGAGAAGTTTCGCCAAAACTTTCAATATTCGGCAACTTGGTCACGCGGCCATCGGCCAATACCTGGCCCGGCAAGCCCAAACCGATCCCCTCAAAGCCCTGGTAGGAACCGATCAACTTGCCTAGCTGGCCGACTAAATCAGCTTGGGATGTGGATTCGATCCGAAAATCACTAACTTGGCAGCCCTCTGCCACCAGCCCGGATGCCACTTTGGTCCCCCCCACGTCTATCCCTAAGACTTGTTTCATCCCGTTAGAAATAATGATTAGTTTGCTTAATTATATAGCGTTATAATCAACCCGTTAAATATAACTTTTTGTGGCATTTGGCTATGTAAAATTTCTAACGGGATGAATATCTATATTATATCCTGTTTTGAATCGCTTTGCAGAAACAGCAGCCCGACTAGGCCGAACGCCAACCAGAGGTCGGCGAGGTTAAACGTAAAGCCCCAACCGAGATCGATAAAATCCCGCACGTATCCCAAATACAGTCGGTCGCCCAAATTGGAAATCGCGCCGGCGAAAATCAAGGCAAACATCATCACCGTTGCCCAACCCCATTCCGAATGATGGCGAAAGTAATAATAAATAAAAAAAACCAGGGCCGCGATGATGACGATCAGGTTTGGCAGCAAGCCGAAGTCAAGTGACAGCGCCAAGCCAGAATTCCGGACGGAATGGATATGAACCGGGCCCAAGAAAAAATCACGAGACCAGAAACCCAGCTTCGTGATTTGATCGATCAAAATTAATAAAAAAATTTTCTTGTGCATTAGTTACTGTGGTTGATGCAAGTTTCAGCGGCCGGTTCCGCGCGCAATCGGTCTTCGCCGATTTCATCCCCGCCGACCATACACTTGCCGTAGCTGCCGTTTTCGATTCTCGCCAAAGCGGCACTGACTTGATGGAGCCGACCGGATAAATCTTCGGTCACGGCCAAGTCATTGCCGAACTGTTCGATCTCGGACGCGTTCTCGGTCTGCTCGCTTCCGGCTTCGTCAAACTTCGGCTTATAGCCGCCTGGAAATTCCGAGTCCGCCGTGCTCTCGTGCCCCAACAATTGCTTAAGCTTTTTCTGCTCGGCCAACAGCTTGGCCTTGTTCTCTTCGAGTAGTTGTTTATTCATCCCGGTTAGAAGTAATGATTAGTTAATAATTACTATTTTATAGTCAGCCCGTTGATATAAGTATACAAAATTTTTACCAACAAAAAAAGCCCCTATTCAGGAAGGCTCTGCGAATCGTTTAAGGATTGCAGAGCGGACAGTCCGCTCATGTATAAATAATAATGTAGCGCGTCCGCCCTGCGGCGGCTTCTACTGAAGCTCGTCTCCGCTCACAGGCTTCAAGAATCAAATGGATTAATCCTTCAAGCCTGGAGCAGAGGCCAACATTCGTATGTAGAGACCGAATTACGCTTATATACCTAACCACTTTATAAGAGTTGTTCTGCACTGTTCTTATGGTGATTGCTCACCTAACGCAAACTTTTTGTTTTGTATTTGTTTTATTTTATACAAACTTTTTTTGTTTTTGTTTTACAGGTAGCTGGGTTAGAACAGCTATGACGAATAGTGGAGAACACAAAATGCTCAAGATTTTAAGCATTCAGCTTTCTCCGCTGTCTGTCTTGCTTCAAGTTTTAAATGTCCTGCCTGCCGCTCGGCAGGTCTATACCTATTTTAGCAGAAAATTGCTCCCGTGTCAATTTTCCGCCCCCTAGTGGATCAAATATATAAAATTATTAGCAAATTTTAATTTTTTTCTGTCGAAAAGGTGGGAGCCTACCTGCGGGCAGGCAGGTTATTCACATTTTTTAAGCCGGACCAGCCGGGGTCAGGGTCAAATCCACCTCCTTGGCTTTCTTCCGGACCACTTTTTCGATTTCCGAGGCGACTTTGGGATTATCCTTGAGGAAGGTTTTAGCATTTTCCCGGCCGACGCCCAGTTTCACGTCGCCGAAACCATAAGTGTTGCCGGTTTTGGCCACAACGGCTGACGACACTCCCGTATCGAGCAGGTCACCGATAAACGAAATCCCGCCTTCGCCAAACATGATGTCGAACTCCGTAGTCTTAAACGGAGCCGCCACTTTATTTTTCACGATCTTGGCCTTGACCCGGTTGCCGACGATATTGTCCCCTTGTTTGATCTGAGCGATTTTCCGGACTTCGATCCGGACCGAAGAATAAAATTTCAGGGCCTGGCCGCCGGTAGTCGTTTCCGGATTGCCGAACATCACGCCGATCTTCATCCGGATCTGGTTGATAAAAATAACGGTGCAGTTGGATTTGGAAATGATCGCGGTCAGTTTGCGCAAAGCCTGGCTCATCAGTCGGGCGTGCAAGCCCATGTGGGAATCGCCCATCTCGCCTTCGATCTCAGCGCGGGGCGTCAATGCGGCGACCGAATCAACGACGATGATGCCAACGCTGTTAGATCGCACCAACGACTCCACAATGTCGAGCGCCTGCTCGCCGTTGTCCGGCTGGGAGATCAAAAGCTTGTCAATTTTTACGCCGACCGCTTTGGCGCGATCCGGATCCAGCGCATGCTCGGCATCCACAAACGCGGCGACGCCGCCGGTCTTTTGCGCTTCCGCAATGATGTGCATGGCCAAGGTTGTTTTGCCCGAAGCTTCCGGCCCGTAGATTTCTATAATGCGGCCCTTGGGAATTCCACCGGCACCCAGCGCCAAATCGAGCGACAGACATCCGGTCGGAATAACTTCAACATTCATTGTGGTCGCTTTTTTCAAAGTCATGATTGAACCCTCACCGAATTTATCCCGAATTGAATTGAGAACTTCTTCGAGGTTGCTGCCGCTGGCTTTATTGGAAACTTTAGCCATAAAATTTTATTTGTTTAATTATTTTGATTATACCTTTATTGGGATGAGAATTCAACGTTGCGCACCACTTCGCCTTCGCGGCCCAGTTTGCCCAAATCTTTTCCGTTATAAATAACTTGCGTCGAGCCCGCATTGGCCGAGGTTAGAATAATTTGGTTCTTGGCTGAGACGTTTTTCGATGAGCCGGCGAGCATTGTGCCGCGTTCGACGACCAGGCCGTCCGCCTCCAAATATACCCAGGCGTTGCCCGGGCCGATATTGACTGTCAAATTGACCGCCGCTTGCGCCGAAGGTGCGGTATTGGGCAATTGCGCGGTCACTTGCCGGGTCTTGGTGCTGACTTTGCCAAATTTATTGCGCTCCACAATCTCAATTACATTCAAACCGGGGCCTAAAATCAAGGTTTCGGTAAATCGCCCGTTGGCATCAAGCCGTGACGGCTGGTTGTTGATAAGTAGCTGGGCGCCAATCTCCCCCCGGCCGGAAATCACGATACTGTTGCCGGAAATCGCCAAATCGCCCGCCGGCTCGCTAACTTCCAAAAACGGCGGAGCCAGAACTGATCGAATTTGATTGCCGATAAATCCAACCGCCAAAATCAGAATCAACAAACTGCTACCAATAATCAGATTGCGGGGAGTGAAAGATAATTTATATCCTCCGGTTTTGGCTGCGACCGGGGCGTGATTGAATCCGCGTTCTTTCTCGTATTGGTCGATCAGAACTTTTTCCTTAATCCGGTAGAAGGCCGCCAAATTCTTCAAAAACCCCCGGACGTAAACATCGGCCGGCAGAGCGGCGAACCTTCCGGCTTCCAAATGCTCCAGGTATGCCGGCTTGATCTGAGTTAGGGTGCTGACAGTTTTAATATCGAAATTAAACTGGTTGCGAACAGAAGCCAAATATTCTCCGAGCGTATCGATCTTTACTGTCTTGGTTTTAAATAACGGGGTCGGCATTATTTTTTATTGATCAAGTTAACGATCAGCTTGATCATAACCTCTTTCTGCTGCGGTTTGGATTCCGCCACCAACAAAGTAACGGCAGTCAGCGCCGCGTCATTGATCTTGCGTTCGCCTTTTTTGTTGTGCAGATAATTATTCTCGACCAGAAACAAGATAAACAGCAGCGCTCCGATCCGCTTGTTGCCGTCCACGAACGGATGATTTTTGACCGCGAAGTATAACAGATGGGCGGCTTTTTCTTCCAGCGTCGGATAAACATCCTGCCCGCCCAAGCTCTGCTTGATATTACCGAGCAGTGAAAGCAATTTTTCCGAAACTTCCTGAGCAAACAATTCGCTGGCCTCTTCGTTTTTCAGCAACCGTTGTTTGAATCGTATAATCGCTTTTTTGATTTGATCGTATTCCAAATACTTTGCCGACTTCTTGCTGCCCTGAAGCGGCAACTGACCGGCATCAAATTGATAAAACGTCAGCCAGGTATTGGCATAATCCGTAATGATATTGAGTAATTCTTTCTCATAACCTTCAAGTCTTTTGACTTCCAGCGCCTGCTGCATGAGTCCCACAGCCGCCTGGAGTTCCTTGAGCTTAATTTCCTCATTCTCTTTTAGCCGCTTTTCATTGACAAGATAGCCTTTCAAAAGATAATCCCGAAGGTGTTTAGTGGCCCAAATACGGAATTGGGTAGCTCTCTTTGAATTTACTCGATAACCAACGGATAAGATAAAATCTAGATTATAAAACTTAACCGGTTTGTCTGAATTTGCAATGTGCAAATTTTGCACATTGCTTTTTTCTTCTAATTCCCCTGATTTTATTAGATTTTTTATGTGTTTTGCTATAGAACTACGGTCAGTGTCAAAAAGGCTGGCAATTTCGGCTTGATTAAGCCAAATAGTTTCGTCTTCAAGTTTAACTTGAAGTTCTGGGCCTGATTCAGCCTTATAAATGATAATTTCGCCCTTATTTTCCTGAATTTCCATAAAATACCTCCTAAACCGCCCAACTGCCCGGAAATTCCGGTAAGTTCAGCTGTTGCAAAAAATGCAACAATTCAATTAATGCCTAAATGATATCACAAAAAACAAAAACGGCTCTTCAGCCCGTTAGAAGTAAGTCGCCTTTTGGCGACTGCCGATGCGAGAACGCATCGGACTTCTGACGGACTATGGCCGCTCTAATAAATAAATTATGCTCCCGCTAAATTATTTTGTCAAACTAATTAATCTTGTTCTGCAATTTCATTTTGAATCTTGTCTTAAGCCCACTTAAATTATTTTGCTTCCTTAGCAGCTCCTGCTTGCTTTCGTTCATTCAGTCTCCTCTGAATACTGGGTATATCCAGATCCTCAAGAACTATTTGATAATTACCAATAGCCATTATTAAAATTTGGTATTGTTCTATTAAAGATGCTCGTTCTGCATGTAAAGCAGTATCGTAGTGATGACCTACATCAGTCCCTTTAGTCACTACACTAAAATCAGTTTTCAGAGGATACACACCTCCTCTAAATTTTTCCTTTTGGTCTTGAAAAAATCTTTCAGCTTTTATCTTAAGCCCATTAAATTGACGTTGTAACTCATCCAATCGTTGTCGAGAAATTTCTGTTGGTGGACTATTGGATTGAAGTTCGTGGCTAATAAGTCTAATGTCTGTACCAATTCCAGTCTGAAACTTATATAGCTCATGCTGCCTCTCGTCTAAAAATCTATGCTCGGCTTTTTGGCGTTCAATTTCGTCTAATGACAACCTTTCAAAGGCTTTGTCAGCCTTTTCACTAGAGTCATATTTTGAAGCGTCAAACCTAGATTTATCTCTGAGTTCGATCATATTTTAGGTAATTTATACTATTATAGAATAATTTATTCCGACACGCAAATTTGCGAGTTTCAACTTACTATTACAACTATTATTATTCTTCCTCTTCGCTCTTTTGAGACTTTTCAAATTCGGCCGCTTCGTCAGACTCACCAAAACCTTGTTCGCGCGGTGAATCATTTGACATATAGACTTCCCGCGGCTTGGCGCCTTCGCCGGGGCCGATGATTCCCTTGTCTTCCAAAATGTCCAAAAGACGGGCAGCGCGCGCATAACCGACGCGCAACCTTCGTTGCAACAATGACGCCGATGCTTTACCCGCGGCTTTTACAATTTCCATCGCTTCGTTCAACAATTCATCTTCATCATCGTTGCCGCCTTCGAACCCGGGAATGCTCACACCCCGCTGCGGCTTCTCTGTAATCTGCTCGTCATAAATAATGCTGCCGGCTTGCTCTTTGATAAATTCTACGACTTTTTTGATTTCCCTCTCGCTCACATAGGCACCCTGCACGCGTTTTGGTTTAGGCAAATCCGAAGTCACGTAAAGCATATCCCCGGAGCCTAACAGTTTTTCCGCCCCGGCCATATCCAAAATTGTTCGCGAGTCCACCTGAGAAGCCACCGCAAACGCCATGCGGGCCGTAACATTGGCTTTGATCAATCCCGTGATGACATCAACTGACGGCCGTTGCGTGGCCAAAACCAAATGAATCCCCACGGCGCGCGCCATTTGGGCCAAACGCACAATGGTCGCTTCCACTTCATTTTGGGCCACACTCATCAAATCAGCCAACTCATCCACCACCACTATGATGTAGGGCAGTTTGATCAAAGATGAGTTATTAAATTCCCCGATGTTGCGCTTATGCACTTCGGACAGCAACTTATACCGACGGTCCATTTCCGCCACGGCCCACTTTAAAGAATTGACCGCTTTTTGGTGATCAGTGATCACGCCAGTCAGAAGATGCGGCAGATCGTTGTAAAGATTGAGCTCCACCCGCTTGGGATCAATGACAATAAATTTCACTTCCGAGGGCGTCGCCCGATACAGAAAACTGATCAGGATTGAATTGATCGCCACCGATTTCCCAGTGCCGGTCGCGCCCGCAATCAGTAAATGCGGCATCTTGGCCAAATCAGCGACCATTGGATGGCCCGCCACATCGCGACCCAGGGCAAATGCCACCTTCGACGGATTTTCACTTAACGCGGCATTGCCAATAATGTCCTTAACGCGCACCAATGCCGCAGATTTATTGGGAATTTCGACGCCGACCAGAGCCTTGCCGGGAATCGGCAGCTCCATACGCAACGATGAAGCCGCCAAGGACAAGGCCAGGTCATTTTGCAAACCGGCAATTTGAGACAGTTTGACCCCGACGGCCGGCCGGAAAGTATATTGGGTGACGGTGGGGCCGACGTTGACTTCGCCCATCTCGACGTCAATGCCAAAATCATTCAAAGTTTTTTGGATGATCGCGACGTTGGCTTCGATATTGCCGGAATCAACTTTGGTCTTGGATTCCTCCAGCAAATCCAGCGGCGGAAATTTCCAATTTTTATCCGCGGCTAGCACGGCTTTGGATTTTTTCGCAATCCCTTTGTCCAGATCATCCAGACCGTTGACCGTAAACTCCACTTTTTCGCGCAGCGCAACTCTGTTCGGCTCACCCACCGGCTCTTTGGTAAAACCGGCATTGGCGGCATTATTGATTTTCAGCTTGCCATTTAGAGGTTTTGGCGCTGGCGCGTCGGCCGGGCCGCCAAACAAATCGGAGAAGGAAACATTGAAGGTCACGAGAAATGAAACAATGATACCGGCGAGCAAAATCACCAGCGAGGCGACGAATCCCATAAAGTGCATCAAGGGATAGCTGGTCAGTACTCCCAAATAACCGCCGCCGGCCCCCTCTTTGACCAAATCAAACGCGCGGTTAATATTCGACCGCAGCATTAGCAGATGCAAAAAACCGGTCAAGGTCAAGGTAATCAGCACGGCACCGACATAAGCATGGGTTGAAACCGAAGACGCATCATCTTCGCTCTTCTGCCGAAACAGCGCAAAGGCCACAAACATAAAAATCAGCGGCACCAGATAGGCGACCCATCCAAACGCCAGCTTCAAAACCCGGTTGGTGATGCTGCCAAACGGGCCGGCGAGGCCAACTAAACTGAGCACAAACACAATCGCCAAGACCAAAAACAGCACAATCAGCACGCCCTTGCGGGTTTCGTGCTTTAAATTGAGCTGCGGTCTTTTGAATGAGGGAAAGTCGTTTGAATCTTGGTTTCGTTTGCGGGCCATAATGGGTTTATTTTAACATAAAGCTTATTCAATCTGCCATGCGCTGCCGGCGCGCTTGAGCCGACCCTTGACTTTGAATCCGGCTGCCAGTTTATGGCCGCCGCCGCCGAACGATTTGGCGATTTTGGAGACATCCACTTTCTTGTCGGGTTCGGATCGCAAACTGCCCCGGACCACGTCGCCGTCCTGGCGCAACAACAAGGCGAATTTCGCTTGCGGCAAATTGTTTAACAGCTCCACGAAACCGTCCAGATCTTCGTCGCTGGCGCCGATTTCGCGCAGATCCTCTTCCGTTAACACCGAAAACACCATCCGCTTGTCGCCGTCAAACCGCGCATTCTCCAAGCCCTTGGACCAGGCCCGAAGCGCCTGCGGCCGCTTCTTGCCCATGGTCTCAAACGCGATCTTATCGATCCGGCCGCCGCGCTTTAAAAGTTCCGCCGCGACCTCAAGCACTTCGGCCGACGTGTTGACGTGCTTAAACCCCCCGGTATCCGTAAACAGCCCGGTCAGCAGACAGTTGGCGGTTTTTTGATCAATCGCCGCTTCCTTATACTGCAAAAAATAATAGATCAGTTGCGCCACCGCCGCCAGTTTCTCGTCGACGACATTGACCGTGCCAAAGTTAGTGTTGTCCGGATGGTGGTCAAAATTGATAATCGGCCCCTTGAAACTTTGCAGCAGCCGCTGGCCGGTGCGCTCGATCCGCGAGCAACCAAAGGTAATTAACAAATCCGCCTCGGTCGTTTCAAACGGTCCGGCAACTTCGGACACAAACGGCAAAAACAGCAAGTTAGTCGGCACGCCTCCTTTAATTCCAATCAGGGGAGTTTTGCCCAACTTTTTTAGATACTGATAGATGGCAAGGCAGCTGCCCAAATCGTCGCCGTCCGTGCCCTCATGCGTGGTCAAAAAGATTACCGTGGACTGGTCAATCAATTCCTGGGCTTTTTTGAACTGGAGTTTAATACTCATCGTGGGTTTTCTTTAAGAGCTCGTTGATATGGGAAGCATATTCTTCCCCGTGGTCGATCACGAACGAAATCCGCGGCACGATCTTCATGCTCATTTTATGATTGATTGAGCGCTGCATTTCCGGCAAATTCTCTTTGATCTGAGCGAGCACGGCCTGCTGCTTACTGGCATCGCCGAGGATTGTGACCCAAATTTTGCACCATTTAAGATCCGGCGTCACTTCCACTTTGCTGATCGTGGTAATTGCCGGCAGCTCGAAATGAAGCAAATACTCTCCCACTTCATGGTGCAGCAACGAAGCAACTTTTTCGGTTCTTCGGCTCATGGCTATAAAGTTTTCTTGCGGACGCTTTCCTCAAACAATACCAGCACGTCCCCGGCCTCGATTTTGGTCGCGGTTTTGACGTTGGCGCCAAATTCCGAGCCATGGAGGACTTCTTTGGTTTTGATCTTATTTTGCTGCAGCTGGGTGACGAGACCCTTGCCGACGATTTCGTCCCCGCGTTTGATTTCAAATTCCGCCCCGTCCTTGATTTTGCCTTCCGCGACATTGCCGCCGATAATCATGCTGTCTTTTTCCGTGCGGAAAATGGCCAAAATTTTGGCCCGACCCAGATCCGTGCGCAACACTTCCGGCGTCAGCATGTCCACGACCTGGCGGGTGATGTCTTCAATCAGTTCGTAAATCACATCGTAAGTCTGAATTGTCACGCCTTTGGCCTGGGCGAGTTTCGCCGCTTGGCTGCTGACTTTGGTATGGAAACCGATGATCACGCCGCTGGCCGAATCGGCCCGCAACACGTCGTTTTCGTTGACTTCGCCGGCGCCTTCATCCAAAACATTGATTTTGACTTCCGTATTTTTAAGTTTGGATAAGGCATCATTGATTGCCTCGAGGCTGCCGAGCACGTCGACTTTGATAATCAAATTCAGATCCTTGCCGGCAAAGGCCAGCTGCTTCGTGGTCGCAAATTTTTTCGCGCGCTCGCCCCGGGCCACGGCCGTGGCCTGGATTTTGGCTTCATCCAAAGTCGCGTAAGTCTTCAAAATGTCACCGGCCTGCGGTACGTCGGAAATTCCGCTGATTCGCAGCGCGCGCGACGGCGGCGCGGTTTTGAGCTTAGCGCCCCGCGCGTCGATCATTGATCGGATTTTCCCAAAGGCCTTGCCGGCCGCCACAATATCGGACAGGCTCAGAGTCCCGTTCTGGACAATCACGGTGGCCACCGGCCCCAAAGTTCGGGACAAATGCGCCTCGATCACGGTGCCCATAGTTTGGCCCGTTGGATTGGCTTTCAAATCCATGACTTCGGCCTGGAGCAAAATCAAATCCAACAGATCATCCACGCCTTGGCCGGTTAGGGCGGAAATTTTGGCCACCGGAGTGGTGCCGCCCCATTCTTCAATCAAGACACCAAAGTCCGCCAGTTCTTTTTTGACGCGCTCGAGATTGGCATCCGGCTTGTCGATCTTGTTAATTGCCACGATCAAGGGCGTCGCGGTCAATTTGGCCCGGTTGATGACTTCGATCGTCTGCGGCTTGACGCCGTCATCCGCAGCCACAACCAAAACTATCATGTCCGTGACATTGGCGCCGCGGGCGCGCATGGCGGAAAAAGCCTCATGGCCCGGCGTATCCAAAAAGGTGACAAACTTGCCGTTGTGCGCCACTTGATAGGCACCGATATGCTGGGTAATCCGGCCGGCTTCTGTGTCGACCACCTTGGTGTTGCGCATCGTATCGAGTAATGTCGTTTTACCGTGGTCGACGTGGCCCATGATGGCTACAATCGGCGGCCGGACAATAAAAGTTTCCGGATTGACGGCCTGCTCTTTTTTCATTTCATCGGCAATATAGCCCAGCCCCAACCGCGTCGTGGCTTCCTGCACTTCCGAAACATTGAATCCCAAATCCCCGGCCACGATGGCGGCCGTATCATAGTCGATTTCTTCGTTAATCGTGGCCATGACGCCGTTTTGGATCAATTTTTTGATCACGACCGTAATGTCGAGTCCCAATTTGGCGGCCAGCTCTTTGACTGACAGGACCTTAGGGAGGGACACGTCCTTGGGTTCAGCGGGAACGCCGGTTTCGGGCTTCTTCTGGCTTAAGGAATTCAAAATCTGTTTCGCCAGCTGGTTGTCGATTTTGTTGGCCTTGGGCGAGACGAAAAATCCCGCTTCGCGGATCTTGTAGCGCAGCTGCTGCGAGGACATATTCAGTTGCTTCGATAAAGTTGAGATATCCATTTACTTATTTCAATTTAGATTCCCCTCTCCTGGCGAGGAGAGGGGCCAGGGGTGAGGTCGTCACTAGAATCAAACTATTATGACAAAATTTCAGATAAAAATCAAGCTTATTTGTTACGTGTTTCGTGATTCGCGCTACGTGGCTTTTTATCTTCCTCCGACTGCTCCCACATATACCAAAACCAAGTCCGGTAGGATTCTGCCAAATCTTTGCTGTGTAAAATAAAAAATACAGTATTCTCCTCCATTCGGCCAATAACCCCTAACCCGGTGTAAGTAATCACATAATCCCCAAATATCCCAACCCCGGAAGTAGTGGAATATTTTTTTGGGAGAAAGCGATATTTTAAGTCTCCTGGAAAATAACGCGGAAAGTCCGGCATTTGCTCCTTAACTTCATAATCAAATAGTTGAGTAAATTTTATTTTTTTTCGATTAGCTTCGCGGAAAAAAACATCACGGGCAGTTTTATCAATCCGCGGATCAAACCAACCTCCTTTGGCTCCAATAAAATAACTGTCTTTACCAACTCGCAATATATCACGCCAAACATTTTTCTGACCTTCAAAGCCTCTATAAATGTAAGCTTCTTCCTTCTCAGTTCCTTTCCGAAATTTCTTTTGCAATTCTGGTAAAATCAATTCTAATTTTTGTTGTTTTTCCGCCACCAATTCGGAAAGTTTACCTGGATCGACTGCGCTATATAAATTCCCGCCGCTCGAAAAAACCTCAAAACACAGGCCTTTTTCAATCAAGCGTTGAACGGAATCATAAACATTCCGCCGGTGAACTTTGGCGGCCACGGCAATGTCCCCAATAGTCGTCTCCCCAGTCCCGACCAGGGTTTCATAAATTTTCGCCTCATTTGGGCTTAATCCCAAGGATTGTAGAGTTTCTTGATACATATTTTTGTGGTGATAATTATCACCTCGTGGTGGTATTGGCCACTCCAACTATATAATATATGCTTTGACGTTAACAGGCAAGACCTGTTAACTAGCGGCCAATTGCGGCCCTAATGATTTCCATGGAGGAAACCATGAAGCACCTGATTCTGGCCGCATGTGCCGTGCTCGTTCTCCCCTCTCTTGTTACCGCGCAGACGCCGCCGAATGATTATCAGTTCCGACCCCTGCTCCACTGGCAGGCGGGCCACTTGGCCGGCTGGGTCATTGTGCCTGACGCCACGCGCACGCCGCGGCAACTGCTTTTGGTCGCGGGGTACCTTACCCGCGACGACCGGGGCTGGAAAGAAGTCATGTTCGGCTCCGTGATCGGCACTGACGGTGTGGTCAAACCCGTGGCCAACTTCCGGTCTTACGCCAAAAGCCGGCGCACCGATCTCTACACCGAGTTTCAGCTACGGAGCAATCTAGCGCTGATGAGCGGGTTCGTGACGGTCCCAGTAACCTCGGACACCCTGGGCTGGCGCGTCGGAGTTGAATACGAGCAGGTCGTGGTGTTTGAGGACAAGGCTCACGGCAAGCCGGCCAAAACCACTACAGGGGTCGGCCTGCGCGCCAGCGTCAAAGTTCCCAAGCTTAAGGGCACGAACATTGCCACGACGGCCTTCAAGAATATCCATGGCAACGTCGTGGTCCGGACCTATGTCGTGTATAAGCCCGGCAAGTGATTGAATGGGGACCAGGGCGAGTCGCAAGGCTTGCCCTATCTTTTTTGGAGGTTCAATTGAAAAGAATAATTACACTTACGGACGAGGATATTCCGAGCTGGGCAATTAGGAATCTCAGCCCCGAAGCAAGAGAAAAACTGCTGGACTACGTTCAATTGATTCTACGGAAGATGGACCTCGAAGGACAACAACTTAACGACTATAAGGTGAGATCTCTAATTGGTGATCTTTTTGGCGCCGCCGAAATAGTGGATAACTTCTATCAAAGCAAGTCGCAATGACCTTCCGGCCCGCCGGCTCATCGGGCCGCTCAAATTTGCGCCGGCCGTGGCGTGGCAATTACGTAACTAAAGAAGCAGACCTGCAACAGGCCTGCTTCTTCTCTTTGTTATCTGTTTAGTATTATCTGATACCTGCCTTACACTCTGGCGCCGACTTTGACTTTTTTGGCCTTGGCTTTGGCGGCTTTCGGCAGAATCACGGTCAGGATGCCATCCTTCAAATCGGCGTTGACCTGTTCGATGTCGACATCGACCGGCAGAACCACGGAACGGGAGAATGAACCCCAGTAACATTCCTGATAAAAATAATCTTCACTTGAGGCTTCAAAATCGCGCTTGCGTTCGCCGCGGATCGTCACCATGTCATTAGCGATCGTGACGTCGATGTCTTCCGGCCGCACGCCGGCAATGGTCGATTTGATAATCACGTTGTCCTTGGTCTGATACATATCAATCGTTAATTGGCCTTCGTATTCCGACAGCCAATCTTCCTGAGAGGCCGGAGCGGCAGCTGCGGTTTCGGTTTCTTCCGGGGTTGCAATTTCGTCGTCACTATCCTCCGTGGTGGTTTGAGAACCCATAAGTTTGTTGATAAGTTTTTCTTTAGCCATAGTGATTACTCATTAAGTATCTAAATACTAATCTTTCGGATGCAACCTGTCAATCGCCTCGATTAAGGCAATCGCGCCGGGCGGCCGCACAATGGTCTGGAAACTTTTTTCATGGTTAAATTTCAGCCGATGAGCCAAAATTTCCTCGACCCAATGCTGGGCTTCCCGCGGGCTGCGAGCATAAACCCCAATGCCATGGTCTGTCAAATATTCCAAATTTTTCTGTTCGTGGCCGGGCCGGACATCGACGAAAACAATCGGCAGCTTTTTGGCCACAGCTTCGGCCATGCTCGGCCCGCCGGTTTTGTAAACCAAAACTTCACTGGCCGCCATCCAGACATCCATGTTACCGATGAAGCCCAAAATTTTTACCGGGTGCCGATCCGGCGCGGAAATTTGGGCCAACTCCTCCTTCAACGTCTGATTACTGCCGCACAGCGCTACGACCTGGAACGATTGAGAGCTCCGCAGCAGCTGATGGAACACTTCTCGCATGCTGGATCGGGTTTTGCCCGCTCCGCCGACCAGGACCAGGGGCATACTCTTGAGCAGGCCCAGTTGATCGCGGGCGAGATCCCGGCTAAGCGGCCGGTGGAACTTTTGGGCAATCAGGGTGCCGGTTAGGACGGCTGGCACTTCGCCATATCCCAAGCGTTTTAGCTCGGAAATCTGCTCTGGGACGTTGCAGACAAACAAATCCGTTTCGCGATGCAGCCAAAACCTCTGGACATGGTAATCCGAAAACACAGTCACGAATTTGCCGCGATATAGACCCTTGGATTTCAAATACGCCATAATGGCGGACGGGTTGACGCCGGTGGAGATCACGATTGCCGGCTGCCAGGAGCGCAGCAGCTCCAATACGTGCTTGGATTTAAACGAAGCCAATACTTTGCGCAGCGGCAGACTCAGGCTCAGAATAATTTGGGCGTCATACAAAAATCCCCACAGCCAAGGCATGTGATTTAACATGCCAACCGTGCCGGAGCGGATGATGGAAGTGACGACTCCGCGTTCAACTTTTTCCACGTCTTCGACCCGCGTCTCATAACGGCCGGACAAATTGAGCTGCTCGGCGACATTGTCAGCCGTGGATTTGATCCCACCGCCCACCGAGGTGCATAAAACCAAAATTTTGGTTTTCATTAATTTATTTTAGCTAATAATTTTGTTAGCTCACGCGAGAGTTGCGTTTTGTTCCGTAACCCTTCCACCACATTCCGTAATCTTTGTTTCTCCCGTTGATTGGCGTTTCTAATCATCTCTTCGAGCAACAACTGCGGCCAAAACGATATCGGGTATTTTCGCTTCAACTTTGTAAATGGTTCATTAATATTTTTTTCTACTTTATTCTTAATTGTCCGGTTAATCACCGTCCTATATCCGTCGCCATAAAGCTCCAGCCAAGTTTGAACCTTAGCAATGGTATTATAGCCTACGTTTAATTCTTCTCGAATCTGTTCATAAGTTAAACCGTCCATCAACAATTCAGCAATTTGCAGCCGACGAGCTAACATAAATACCTCGGGCTCAGACAATAAATCCCTAAGGAATTTGGCGCCTTCCTCGGCACGATTAACTGAAGCCACGGCCCGCGCCAGCTTGATCAAGAGCCCTTCTTGCTGCTGTTTGGTTAATCGATTTTTTACAGTCTTCACGTTTATATATGTATATATACGACAAATTACTATCATCATAGCTAATATGGTAGTATATGTCAATATGCCAAATAGCTTAAAGCATGGCGATCACTCTGGTAGGGGCGGCATCGGTTTCCAGCTTAGCCGGCAGGGCGACGACTTCAAACTTTTGATTTAACAATTGTTCTAAATTAGTTAAATTTTCAACAATTAAAATACCCGCGCCCAGTAAAATCTTATGGACCGCAAACGGCGTGCGATCCGGGCTCGGCGTATCCAGACCAATCAGGTTCACTTGGAGCTCCGCGGCTTTTTGCGCAAACTCGACAGTGAGTTCCGGATAGGTGTCATAATAATCCGCCTTGTGGAACTTCGCACCAAAACCGGTCAGTACCAAAACCATATCCCCGGCTTGCGCTCCGGCCAGAAGTTCCGGGCCGATTTGGTCCCGGCCGCGGACGTCGATCAGGATTCCGCGGCCAAAAAATTTCTCAGGGCTAATTTCCGAAATCCGTTTGCCGCCAGCAATCATGTGCCACGGCGCATCCATATGCGTCCCCACATGCATCGCTGTGTTGAGCTGATGATCGGTAAAACCGTCTTTTTCAATGGTGGTAATTTGTTTCAATTCCGGAGCCGGATCACCGGGATATACTGGCATTACTGGACCAAAAGTTTGTGTCAGGTCAATATACATTTATTTTAAGTAGTCTATCTCTGATCTATTATCAAGAAAGTTAAATGCGGATTTCATTTCTTCGAAAGTAAATATTTTAGTAATTCGATACTTACCGCTGGTCATGCGTTTAACCGTATCGATATTAATTTCCAAAATTTCTGCGTGGCCCCAGTAAAGCCATTTGCCGTCAATGTTCTCGGCAAAAAAAACTCTGACCGGCGGCATATGGTAAACCCGCGGATCTTTCTTATCACGAAATTCAAAAACCTGACCCGCAAAATCTGCCGCTTGAAAGGGCTTACTCATATGCCTAGTCAGATCCAGTTCCTTCGGAAATCCCTGGTCTCTCGTTATTTGTAGCGTATCATTGAGCTCAATAAAACTTCCCATATTCATTTCTTTAATTCTCTAGCTTAATCATATCAAAAAGTCGCTGACGAGGCGACTTTTTGAGAACTTAGCTAAGCGCGTTGCCCAGATAGTAGGGCCAGATAATAATGGCCAGCACCCCCTGCCCAAATGAGAGATGCACGAAACCGATGGTAAATAACCAGCCGATGAACCAAACCCCGCCCTTGGCCCCATGCTCGACAACTTTGACTTTGATGTTGTCCATAAATTTTGCTTAATTATTTTTAATATTTTCAAACAATGACAAAATTTGATCTTTCAAAACACCCCGTATAATTTCAATTTTATAACTGGAATCTTCAGCCAGATGTTCAATCTTTATCCGGCGCGGGCGTAAAAAATTAGGCAGATCATCCCGTGAAACACCGATCACGACTTTGGGTATGTTGGCTTGAAAGATTCCGGCCGCACACATAATACACGGTTCATTGCTGCAATAAATGACACAATCGGACAAATTGTTCTTACTCAAAGTCTGACAGGCCTGTCGAATGGCCAATAATTCTGCGTGGTCGGTGACATCGCCGACCGTGTTATTTTGCGCACGGCCTGCGCCAACAACTTTGTCGTCACAAACTATGACTGCGCCAAACGGCAAGTCGCCCGCGGCTTGGGCAGCCTTGGCTTCTGCCAAAGCGACCCGCATAAATTTCTCTTGCACGTTGTCCATACTTATTGCAGTCGATCACCAATGTTTACTGAATTTTTGGCTGGAGTTGCCAGGATCCAACCAGTTCCTGAATTATTTTTGAAACCGAGAGTTAAAACTTCGGATTCAAACGGGCCAATTTTTCTAACAGGAAAGTTAACTACGCACATCACTGGCATCCCCAACAACTCTTCTTTAGTATGGGCGCCGACGGCTTGGACGCTGGAATTTTTGATGCCCACATCAGTCCCGAAATCTATCCGAAGCTTAAATGCCGGTTTTTTCGCTTCCGGAAAATCTTGGACGTCAATAATTTTGCCGAGTCTGATATCCACTTTCTGAAAATCTTCGTAAGTAATAATCATAAATTTCTTGGCGGAGAGGGTGGGAGTCGCCCGATCATCCGATCGGGCGTCCGGTCATTCGACCGGACGAACTAGCTTGATTTCTTGGCGGAAGCGGTGAGATTCGAACTCACGAGAGGCTTTCACCTCTGCGGCTTTTCGAGAGCCGTGCCTTCAACCACTCGGCCACGCTTCCGTATTTATAAATTTATCAAGCGCTTAAAGGCTTCACCGCCCTTATAACTTTTTATTTTTAATTCTCTTTTGTATGCTTCTTGCTTCGTCAAAAAAGTTTCACTATAGACTAGTTCCCAAGGAACGCCATCCTTGGTTGATTTATTATAACCGGCGTTATGTCTTTTCAATCGATCTTGAAGATCATTTGTTGATCCAACATAATATCTGCCGTGCTTCTGGCTTTTGAGAATATATGCGTAAAATCTCATTCGATCCCGCCATTACTATTTATTAGACGTAGGCGGGACCCCGCATAATGCGGTGGCCACCCACCGCCACCTCGATTAATTCTAATGAAGGCGGGGTGCCGCCGGAGGCGGCATCTGCGACCTCTCCAAGCCCATAAATGATAGCCGAAAATTGCTCTTGTTTCAATGATTGGCAAGTTTCATCGCAAACATTGTTTCACGAAGGCAAAGCTGCGGCGATGCACGGGCAGGACGCCAAATTTTAGAATCGCCTCGCGGTGTTGCCGCGTCGGGTAGCCTTTGTGCTTGCCAAAACCATACTGTGGGTAAATCGCATGAAGCTGTCCAAGAATTTTGTCCCGGGCGACTTTGGCGATTATCGAGGCGGCCGCGATCGACAAAATTTTTGTATCGCCCTGAATCACTGCTTCCTGTTTCATATCCAAACCCCTGATCGTATGCCGGCCGTCGAGAAATAAAAAATCCGGTTTTGGTTTCAGGCCATCAACCGATTTGCGCATGGCCAGCATCCCAGCCTGGTGAATGTTGATTTCATCAATTGTTTCATGCGAGACTTCGGCAATGGCAAAATCCAGACAATGATCTTTGATAAACCGCTCCAGTTCGCTGCGCTCCCGCTCATTCACGGTCTTGGAATCGCGCACCCGATACCACCATTTGGTTTTGGACCGCTGCTTGCCGATCGAGAGCGGATCCAGGATCACGGTCGCGGCCACGACTGGTCCAGCTAATGGCCCCCGCCCGACTTCATCGCACCCGGCAACAAAGAAAAGCCCCTCTTTATATTTTTTGGTTTCATAAACGAACGTCGGGAATTTCATATGACTATTTTAGCATTTAAAAAACAGCCCGTAATTGGGTTGTTTTTCTCTGACTATTTCTTATTTGCATTTCTGATTAAATATTCCAGCCCGGCAAAAATTGATATAAAACCCAACAACATCGCAGCTAAATATACTCGATCCCGAAAGTTATCGAAACTAAACATGCCAATAACCAGTGACGCAATCGTCAAGAACATCGAACCGTAAAATAACTTCTTCATAAGTTTGTTAACTTATTATTTTGGTGGACCCAACCGGGCTCGAACCGGTCACCTCTTCCATGCCATGGAAGCGCTCTACCAAATGAGCTATGGGCCCTAAAATAATATTTTCCTTGTGGTGCCCCCGGAGGGAATTGAACCCCCATCGTGCGCTTAGGACGCGCCGGCTCTATCCGTTGAGCTACGAGGGCTACAATCCTCACCGAGTGAACTTGCACTTTATTTTATAGATTTTTGGCGGATTTGTAAATACTTATAACGGCTCTACGAAAAAAATTCTGCTCATATCAGCTCGGTCGGCCGGTATTTATACTTGGCCCCCTTGTATCCCCAATTCGTCTGCCGGGATATTTTTATTTGGGTCAAAATGTTTTTAGCTAGGAGCTTCAAGTCCCTAGCAAACCATTTGTCCTGCCGGCCCTCATCAAACAACGTTCCGTATGGCGGGACACTCATGCCCCATTGATTCAGGATCATCAGCAGATTCATAGCGCTATTGAGCGCCCCGCCCTGCGGACCGTAAGTGATCACGCCGGCTGTTTTGCCTTCCAACAAAAAATTGTAATGCTCCAGGCTAGTCAGTCGATCAATAAATAATTTCATGAGCGATGAAACATGGAACCAGTGTGTGGGAGTGGCAAAAATGACGCCGTCGGCCCTTAAAATCTGTTTTACCAGTTCAGCCATGTCGTCTTGGCTCTTTTCCAAATAACTTTTGGCATTCAACGCACCCCGGTGCGGCAAGATCTTGTATTTCCGCAAATTTAAAAGCCGGGTTGTCCCGCCCGCTATGCCGATCTCTTTCAAAACCAGTTTTAAATATTGTTCCACGCGGCCGTTTTGGTTCGGCGAGCCGTTAATGCCGAGTATTAAAGGTTTCATATAATTGCTTTCAGCGAGGACCTTGCAAAATTAGCCTTCGCAGACCCGCTTTAAGCGGGTCGAGAACGCAGGTTGCGAAATTTAATTAAATTTCGACAACCGGTAATTTTGCAAGGTCCGAGCGTCTTTTGGTCGGGATGCCGGGAATCGAACCCGGTCTTCACGCACCCGAAGCGCGTGTACTACCGGTATACTACATCCCGATAAAACTGGTGTGGGGGGCGTGGCGTGCATACTACCGGTATACGACACCCCGTATTTCAACAATTTTCAAGTTCATATATTATACATTTATCTCCGTATGTTTTCTAGAGCAGGAACGAACGCCAGTGTTGGATGATAGCCTTATTATCTGGCTATCGGCCCGACTACCTGGCGTTCAATCGACGATTGGGTGGACCATTCAACGCTCCTTGAGTGTCCCCGGCTGGGCCAAGCGCGCCAGAAGCTTTTGTTTCATAGCCTCGGCCGCGGCCTGGAAATGGCCAGGCAAGCGGCTCGACCACTGCCCTTGACAATACGGCAAGGCGCGACAAATGGCGGCGAGAGTGTCCTGATTGCGGCGCGCACTCTGCTCTGACCAAGGCTCATTCAGAGCCCAGGCGGCTCGATTAAGCGCCGCAATTGCATCAGCGAGAACCTCCTCCCTTCGTCCCATGGTCTCCTCCTTCTTTATTATCCGGGTAAGGGCTCCCCTGTCCCAGCGCATATTGCGTGAGACGGATCATGGCCAGGAGCCTTTCTTCTTCATCTCTTGTGCACAAGCTGACGGCCCGCTCAGCCTTGGCAAGCCAGGCTTCACGATCCCAGCGGGAACGCAGCTGCGCGTATTGCCGGATCAACCCCGCTCCCTTGGCCACGACGATTCTTGGCGTCATGGGTTACCTCCTCTTACGTTCCATGATATCTTGAAAAAGCAGAAACTCAAAATGTAAATTCATATTTTTATTAAAAAATAAATTATTCAATATGTCAATGTTTCACCCGCCTGCCTTGCCTTTTATCAATAATATTAGCCAAAAATTTATGTTTCACGTGAAACAATTTTTAAATTTTCTAGAAAATGCGGCGTGGCGGGCAGGCGTGAAACATTTATCAGCTTGGCTTATGAAACTTCGGTTTCATGAAGTTTTCTTTTATTTATTCCTATTATTGCTGCCCATTCAAACCCGGATGCTTTATAATCCGGCCCAATCATATATCTCCTGGTATTTCAATTACCACCTGGCCATCTTTGTTTATCTGACTGATTTAATCTTAATTTTGTGTTTCTTAAGCTGGCTGGTTTTTGAGCGCCCTCGAATTAGCCTGACCAGCAAACTCTGGCTATTATTGGGGTTATTTCTCTGGGTTGTAGTCTCGGTGTTCCACGTGAAACAAATAAAACTGGGGATTTACGGGGTTTTTAAATGGTTTGAGCTATTATTACTGCTAATTTACCTCCGTGAAACATTCCGTGAAACAATTCAGTTCCGGCTTTCAGCCACTATACTATTTATATTAGGGGTTACCCAGGCGATTTTGGCTCTCTGGCAGTTTCACGTGCAACATATGCTTGGCCTGAAATTCCTTGGGGAATATATCCCGCCGCTGGGAACGACGGGATTAGCCACGATCGATACTCTGGGAGGGAAGGTTATTCGGGCTTACGGAACATTCCCACACCCCAATGTTTTAGCGTCTTTCCTGATTTTTGCCTTATTTATGGGCTTTTTTTTGGTTTCATCCGCCTTCGCCGAGGCTTCGGCGGGCAGGCGTGAAACAAAACTAAGGCTATTCTTGGTTTCATGTGGAACGATCTTAATCACGCTCGGAATCTTTGTGACTTTTTCCCGGCTAGCCTGGTTGGCCACGGCCATCGGATATTTGGGCTTTGGCATCTATTGGCTCTGGCACAAACAATGGAAAAAATCGCTTATCTTAGCCATTATTGGCATTGTTTCATGCCTGTCCGCCGGAGTTTTAACGAAGGCGGATGGAACTTATTTTGAGCTACTCAAAACCCGGGTTTTGGATCAGAATCAAACCTCCATTACAGACCGTGGATTCTTCAATGACCTAGGGTTAAACTTGGTGGCCCAACATCCCTGGCTGGGGGTAGGGGTAGGGAACTACGTGCCGGCACTGCGGGATCTGTATGCTTTGAAGGCCTGGCAATACCAACCGGCCCATAATATTTTTATTTTCATTGCGGCGGAATCCGGTGTCGGAGCTTTGGCTATTTTTGTCCTGATCATCATCCAAATTTTCCGCGGCGCGCGGCATGGCCCAGTTGGGCCGCTTAAATTTTCCCTGATCTTTCTAGGATTGATTTTTTTGATCCTGGGACAGTTTGATCATTATTTTGTTACAATTCAGCAGGGGAGACTCATGCTGTTTGTCGTGCTGGGATTACTCGCGGCTTTGCCAAACCTACAGCATGAAATTTTAAATGATAAATTATAAATTGAAAAACTTTATTAAAAAATTTATTCCGAAATTCTTGCTTGGCTGGTATCATTTAATGCTGGCTCACTTAGCCAATTTTATTTATGGCCGGCCGTCGGAAAATCTGATCGTGATCGGAGTGACTGGCACCAACGGCAAATCTACGACCGTTAATTTGATCGCGGAAATTTTACGCGAGGCCCGGCACAAAGTCGTGGTCTCGTCGACCGTCAGTTTCAGCGACGGCAAAAACGAATGGCTCAATAATCTAAAGATGACCATGCCGGGACGATTCTTCCTGCAGCGCCTGCTGGCGCAGGGAGTGCGAAACGGCGCCGGCTTTGCTGTGATTGAATCGTCCTCAGAAGGAATCCTGCAGCACCGCCAGGTTGGCCTTCATTATGATTGCCTGGTCTTTACTAACTTAACGCCGGAGCATCTGGAAGCGCACGGGGGATTTAAAAATTACAAACAATCAAAATTAAAGTATTTTGAAACTTTGCAAAATCTGCCGCACAAGACGATCGCCAAGCAGCGCGTGCCCAAAATAATTGCGGCTAACATTGACGATCGTGCGGCCGCGGAATTTTTGAACTTCAGCGTGGATCAAAAAATAACTTACGGCCAAGCAGAAGTCGCCAACATCCGCGGCATGGATTTGAAAGCCAGCGAACGGGGAGTGGCGTTCCGCGTGGCCGACGTGGATTTTAGCCTGAATTTAAAAGGAATTTTTGATCTTTACAATGCCCTAGCTGCGATTGCCATAACCTCGCGCTTAGGGATTGATCTGAGCCTGGCCAGGCACGCCTTGGAAAAAATTCCCAATGTCCCGGGCCGGATGGAGCTCGTTGATGAGGGCCAGGCATTCCAAGTCCTGGTTGACTATGCCTACGAACCCGCAGCCCTGAAGCAAGTTTACGCCACAATCAAAAATTGGAGCGAAAAAAATATTATTCAAATCCTCGGGTCAACCGGCGGGGGCCGCGATCAGGCGCGCCGGCCGGTGCTGGGAAGACTCGCGGCAGAAAATGCGAACGTGGTGATTCTGACGACCGACGATCCGTATGACGACGACCCGCAAACAATTATGGATGAGATGGCGGCAGGCAGCATGGCACAGGGCAAACTCCTCAATCAAAATTTATATAAAATTCCGGACCGGCGCGCAGCCATGGCCAAAGCTTTCGCCCTGGCGCAAGCCAATGATTTAATTCTGATCACCGGCAAAGGCGCGGAACAAAAAATGGCAGTCCGGGGCGGTTATATCCCGTGGGATGACCGGACTGTGGCCAGAGAAGAACTCAAAAAGATTTTGCAAAAATAAACGACCGGCTGATTGCTATGACGTTCGTCAAAGCTATCAGCCGGTTTAGTTTTGTGTTCAGGTGAGCCAGAGCTGCACCTCCTCGCCGTCGATGACGATGTGGCAGATCTCGTCGATCTCCATCCCGTGAAACTTGGCGTGCTGCTTAACCGCCGCGCCGTCCTTCACCAGGGCCTCAATCAGGCTCTGGAACGAAACCCTCGCTTCGCGGATCTGGTGGTCGGCCTTATCAACACGGATCAAGATGCCATCGGTAAAAATCATCACCGGAATGTCAGCGGCAGTATTTCGGATCTGCTCTTCGATGTGATAGCTGACCTGCTGCTGCGGAACGTTCAGGCGCAAATGCCGCCTGAGCAATGCCTGCGTAATTCCGGGATCCATTACGCACCTCCCAGGAACTTCTGGAAGCTGACCGGGCGGCGGCCGGACAACAAGTCCTCAATGGACTGCTGCAGCCACCAGATCCGCAGTTCACGCCGCACTCTCGCCGCAATTTGCTTGTTCTGCACAACTACTCCTTTGGTTCGTAAAGAACCGTGATCTGAGTCAACATGTCCAAGGGGTTGGGAATTACCGCGGACGCCAAATTGAAATTGGTATGCGCGGCCGAACTCTGAAGAACCTGGGTGACTTTGACCGAGGCCAGGAACTTGTTGAGGCGATCCGGCCTGGTCGCGGATCTGACGAAGAAAAATCTGGCTTTCATTGTTTCCTCCTGCTGATCAACCCGAAATTAAGGTTGACCGGTAAGCTTAGACGAATTTGGATATTTGGTCTATAATAGTTGTATATACACATTGATCTAGATTTAAATTTTGCTTTTGCTAAGCCAAAATTAACTAATTATTGTCGTCGTAATTTTCCGACAAAATGGATATTAAACTGGTTCTGGGGGAATTAGGAATCCATAAAACCAAAGCCGAGGTTTATCTGGCGGCCTTGGAATTGGGCCGCGCCAAAGTTCGGACCATTGCGGATAAAGCCGGGGTTCCGCGCACCACGGCCAATGAAATCTTGGAACACTTGGCCCATCGGGGATTGATCCGGAAAATCCAACGCGGCCGGACCTTGATCTTCGAGGCCGAACCCCCCATCCAGCTCAAATTGTTGCTTAAAGAGCAGGAACACAAGCTCGACGAGGCGTTGCCCGAACTAAAGTTGTTGTTTAATTCGGCCGGTTTTCGGCCCCGGATTAAATTTTATGAGGGCGTCGAGGGTATGAAAGAAGTTTTCAAAGACACTCTGACCGTGAACAACAAAACGCTACGCGGCATTCTATCCATGGAGGACTTATACAAAACCCCCGGGAAACAATTTATGGACGAATACGTTGCCAAGCGGATTGCGGCCCAGATCAAGCTGCGGGTCATCCGCTCCGAGATCAAAGAGGTGGAAGAAACCTGGCCGAGCAGCCAAAAAGAGTTCCGCGAGTTGCGCTACGCGCCGCAAAAAATGATTTTCCCCATGACCATTTATTTGTATGATCGCAAGGTTTCGATCATTGGCACGAAAAAAGAAAACTTCGGCATCATTATCGAATCCGAAGATTTGTTTCAGACTTTAAATAATTTCTTTGAGATTACCTGGGAAGTTGGTAAAATAGGGAAAAGAGTGAATTAATCCAAAATATATGGCCGATGAACAAGAACAGCAACAAGCCAAAGACCGACATTATGAAACCATGGGCCGGCTGGAAACGCTGCGCTCGGATGTCTACAACGAAATTAGAGCCATCATTAACCGCTACTATGAGCGGGTGCCCGCCGACAACATTTACGAACGGGAAGAGCGCGGCTTTATCCGCGACGAGCTGCGGCGCGTGCAAACCCGGATCGACGAAACCATCAACGGTTTGTAAAAAAACCAATTTATCTTTATAATCAAGCTACTTATGATAAAAAATAACCCTGTTTTAATCCGCAACGAGCAAGAAGAAACCGCCCAAGTCCGCCGAGATTTGATTTTTGTGGTCACACTCAATGTCGTTTTTTTCGCCGCATTGATTGGACTATATTTTTTCAACCACGCTACGGGCCAGGTTGATGCCTTCTTTGCTCACCTACTGAAATTTTAAAGGTTGACGTGGGCCCGTAGTAAAGTGGTATTACGCGGCATTCGCATTGCTGAGGCGGGAGTTCGATTCTCCCCGGGTCCACCATGGAAATTTTTATGGATTCTCAATATTTAGCTTTAATCAGCACTATTTTAAGCGTAGCTCTTTTGATTATCGTCTTTTGGCAGGCGTTAAAGCTCCACCGGCTGGATCGGATGCGGCGGGAATTTTTCTCTTCCGGCCTCAAAAAAGATCTGGAACAAATCCTGATCGATCAGAACCGCTCAATCAGCAAAATTACCCAGCAAATCAAAGAGATTGACGAAAGCCTGGATACAATTTTTACCGGTAACCGGAATAACATCCAGAAAGTCGGCTTTGTACGATTCAACCCGTTTGACGATGCCGGTGGCAATATCAGTTTTACGCTCGCGCTCCTGAATGCCAAGGATGAAGGCGTTGTCATGTCCTCGCTCCATGGGCGGGACGGGACGCGCGTTTATGCCAAGGCCGTTAAGGCCGGCCGCAGCGAAACCCAGCTGACGGAAGAAGAAATGCAGGCAATAAAGGACGCCAAATAGAATTATAAATTTTAGATTATAAATTATAAATTAAAATGGCCAAGATACAAGAATTCGCCGAGACCATTGTTTCCTCCTCCATGCGGATCGAGGGGGAACTCAAAAGCGCCGGCAATATCAAAATCGACGGGATCGTCAACGGCAAAGTCCAGACCGCGCAGGATCTGATCATCGGCCCCAACGCCCAGATTGATGCCGATTTGATTGCGGGCAATGCCACCGTGGCTGGCGCAGTCAAAGGCAACGTCATGGTCAAAGGCGCGCTGGTAATTTTGGAAACCGGCAAAATTGTCGGCAATGTCAGCTGCGCTTCCTTAGGCATACGCGAAGGCGCTTACTTTTCCGGCGCCTGTAAGATGGCCGAACCCAAGAGCCCGATAAACGCTTCCGAGTCGAATTAGGAATTAAGAATTATGAATTACGGCCGCGTTTCCCCTAATTCCTAATTCATTATTCGTTCTTCCTCCCCATGTATTACTACATCGTCGATCCCCAAAAAATTTCACAACGGCATTTCGACCAAGTACAAAATATTTTGTACTCGTCTGTGTCTGAGTATCGGATCAGCGGCGAAACCGCCCGGGTCACCGGCCTGCGCACCATCAACCAGCTGGTCGAAACGGCGCTTGCGCGCGGGGTCAAAACCCTGGTCGCGGTCGGCACGGATGAAACTTTGCACGAAGTTATCAACGCGGTCAAAGGCCGAGAGGTGATTATCGGCTTTATCCCGCTCCTGCGCACCGAGCTGGGGGAAATATTGGGGCTGGGCGATATCGAGCACTCGGCCAAAACCATCGGCCTGCGCCGCGTGGCGGAACTGGATCTGGCGCAAGTGAACAGTAACTTTTTTTTGTCGAACCTGACCTTTGGCGCGCTACCGGCCGGACCGTTGAGCGGATTGGGCTACAAAACCCTGAAAAATTTATTCGGCATGCCCACGTTTCAGATTAAATTCACGGCGGACAACAATGACTTTAGCGCCACGCTCAGCGCCGTGGGCGGGATTGTGGTCAACAGCCGGGCCACTGGCTCGGAATCGTCCCAAATGTTCAATCCGACCGACGGCGTGCTCGATGTCGTGCTGTTGCCAAAGCTAAACCGATTTCGCACCTTCCGCTACCGTCGCGAAATTCTCACCGGCCGTTTTGAAGCCATCCCCGGCAGCTCCCTGATCCATGTGCGGCAAATGGAAATCACGACGCCGGCCGGCCTACCCCTGCGGGTGGACGGCAAAATCGTAGCCCGCACCCCGGCGCAGATTTCCGTCCTGCCCCAGGCGCTCAAAATCATTGTCGGTCGCGATCGTAAATTCTAAATACTTCTAAGAAAAAACCCGACCGTGTCGCAATTATAAATATTGACTCTAATATTTTTGCTTAATGTCAAGTCAACTTGACATTAATTTGTTATAAGCGTAAACTAAAAAATATATAAGTAATGTCCAATTTTATGAATAAACAAAAAGGATTTTCACAAACCTTGGTAATATCAATTGTTGTGATTCTATTGATCGGCGTTGGGCTAGTTTGGGCTTTAGTTCAAAATAATAATAAATCTGAAAACGCAATGATGGAGGATAAATCTGACGAGAGTATCATGAAAGATGATAAAATGATGGATGATTCCGATACTATGATGCAAAAAGCTGGATCGTATAAGGATTATTCTATTGCTACGGTTGAGGCTGAACAGAAAGCTGGAAACAAGGTCGTGTTGTTTTTCCACGCTCCATGGTGTCCTTTCTGCAAAGCCGCTAATGCTGAATTTATATCCCGCGCCAATGAAATTCCAGCTGGTGTAACTGTACTTAAAACCAATTATGATTCCAATACAGAATTGAAACAAAAATATGGAGTTACTTATCAGCACACTTTCGTTCAGATCGACAATAATGAAAATCAAGTCAGCAAATGGAATGGTGGCGACATAGATAATCTCAAGAAATATTTAAAATAAAATGATTGAAGTATTACTTGCAATTTTAGCTGGAATTTTAACTATTGCCGCTCCTTGTATTCTTTTGCCGTTGCCGATTATTTTAGGCAGTTCCGTAGGCCAGCAAAGCAAAACCCGACCGATATTTATAACATTAGGATTTGTTCTGACCTTTGCGGTTCTAGGATTGACCCTTAACTTCATAATCCAAAATTTGGGGTTGTCCCCAAATGCCTTAAGAAATAGCGCGGCTATTGTCCTGGCAATTTTTGCCTTGTTCATGATCTGGCCGACTCCATTTGAGAGGATGACAATGCACTTGTCTGGGTTGATTAACAAAGCCAGTCAAACCGGCCGAAGTGCGGGCAAGGGAAATTTGGGAGGGTTCATAATCGGAGTGGTGATTGGAATTGTCTGGGCTCCTTGCGCTGGCCCAATTCTTGGTTCAATTTTAACTTTAGTCGCACAGCAGCAGGATATAACCAGAGCCGGAATATTACTTATTGCCTATGCGGTAGGGGCAGGGCTTCCAATGCTGGCCATTGCCTATGGCGGCCAAGCGTTGACTACTAAAGTCAAAGGTATTGCACCCTATGCCCACAGATTACAGCAGGTATTCGGTATTATTATTTTACTTCTGGCTGTAGCCATATATTTTCAATATGATACCTTGCTCCAAGCCAAACTTTTGGAATTTATCCCGGCATTAAACCCAAAGTTCTAGACATGAAAAAAACTTATCTCTACATTTTAATAGTCGCAATTTTTCTAGTTGTTGGCGGATTTTATCTGGATAGAACCAAAGATGGGTCTGATACTAGCTTGTCCTTATTTAAAAATGATTCCATGGATGATGTTAAATTAGAAAATTATGGCGTAGCGCCCGAATTTACCGGTATTGCAAATTGGCTTAACCTGCCTGCCGGTCAGGCAGGTTCAGATCCATTAACCATGCAGCAATTACGCGGCAAAGTTGTGTTGATCGATTTTTGGACATACTCATGCATCAACTGTATCAGGACGCTGCCTTATGTCACAGGATGGTATGAGAAATATAAAGACAAAGGTTTTGTGGTCGTCGGCGTCCATACGCCGGAATTTGCGTTTGAAAAAGACACATCAAACGTTCAAACCGCTTTGAAAAGACATGGGATAAATTATCCTGTAGCCCAAGATAATGACTATGGCACTTGGCAAGCCTATAGCAATCGCTACTGGCCAGCACATTATTTGATAGATCAATCTGGAAAGATTGTTTATACCCATTTTGGCGAAGGAAAATATCAAGAAACCGAACAAGCCATTCAGCAGCTGATTGGACTTGGTGATGAAAATGAGATGGCGGAAGAAAATATCCAGAAAGTGGTTGAGACTCCCGAAATATATTTTGGATTAAAGCGTCTGGAGCTGCTTTCAAAAAACCAGAAACCATCAGAAGCGAATCAACAATATAATTTTCCTTCTGAGCTTCCTTTGAATAATTTTGCTCTGGAAGGCCAGTGGTCATTTAATGATGAAGGCGTCAAACTTGTCGGCACTTCGGGCAAAATCAGGCTTAATTTTTATTCCAAAGATGTTCATATAGTAGCCAAGGGCGATAGTGAAATTAACGTTAAAGTATTAATTGATGGCAAGCTAATTAAAACAACAAAGATTCAAGATTCCAGCCTTTATACTCTTGTTGAAGGTACGGATTCCAAACAGCGGATTTTAGAGTTGCAAATTGAAGGGGCTGGTTTTGAAGCCTTTACCTTCACCTTCGGATAATATTAATGACAATTCAAAACAATATTAAAGAATTAAGAATCAAAAAAAACGTGACCCAAGAGCAATTGTCAGAAGCCGTGGGAGTATCGAGACAAACGATAGTCGCCATTGAAAAAGGCAACTATACCCCATCGCTTTTACTGGCTATAAATCTTGCTAGTTTTTTTGATGTTTCCGTAGAAAAACTTTTTAGCGTAAAATAACTATATGAAGATTATTATATATTACCTGGTACTGTTAATTTTAATAGCTTTACTTACAGGATTTTTGGTGCAAGGAACCCCTGATTCAATGAGCATGGAGCAAATAATTTCGGTTTCATTATTATTAGGGGTTTATGTGGTCGCTATATCTTTGGTTGGTGAAGGTAAGATCATAGATGAAAGAGATATGCAGCACAGATATACATCCAACCGGTTAGCATTAATCGCTGGAACCGTTATTCTATCAATCGGCGTGTTGGTGCAGTTGTTTAATCACGCTTTAGACTACTGGTTGCTTGCAGGGTTAATTGCAATTAACTTGGTCAAAATTGTTAGTCTTATTTACTCCAACTATAGACACTAGAGCTTAAGCTTTTGCTGCATTTAGAATTCTATTCCACGTTCCGGTAACCTTAAATTTATCTTTTCAAAAGAAAACACCCGAATAATCGGGTGTTTTCTTGGAGCAGGTAGGGGGAATCGAACCCCCACCCCTTCCTTGGCAAGGAAGCGTTCTACCATTAAACCATACCTGCTCGTTATTTTGGTGCCTCGGGTCAGAATCGAACTGACGACGCCAGCCTCTTCAGGGCTGCGCTCTACCACTGAGCTACCGAGGCTCGCGGATTCTTATTATAGCAATTTTTCTGGTGGACGCTGAAGGATTCGAACCTTCGACCTTCTCGGTGTAAACGAGACGCTCTAACCAACTGAGCTAAGCGTCCTCTGGTGCGCGGGAGAGGAGTCGAACCTCCATGCCCTTGCGGGCGCTACCACCTCAAGGTAGTGCGTCTGCCATTTCGCCACCCGCGCCAACAAAAATCCTATCAATTATAGGCCAAAATCGCCTCTAGGTCAATTCTAGCACACTTTGACTTAACCCTTGACAAAACCCCGGTTTTATGCTAATATTGATAGTTGCGTACCCCGTCCTGGCCTTGTGCCAGGCGGGGGCAGGCAACATAGGAACCCCTATGTTACCACGCAATCAAAGCTCTTTTATAAGGTCTCAACCAAACCGTTTTATGGTCCTTACCTGATCTTCCTTGAATGGAGTCTGGCCGAATTTCAACCTCGGCCGGCGGTCTCAGGTTCCAGGTTCATAATCGGCAAGGACATATTTCATGACTAGCCGTTTTGAACGGTTGACCTTAGCAAACCGGATCATCTTGATCAGTTTGCTAACCATCCTGCCAACCCTGTTGTTACCCCAGGCAGCGATGGCCTCAACTGACTTGTCCGCCATAGCTTTAGCGAAGGCGGAAAACAAAACACGACAAGTCCTTGAAATAAAAAACTTTCAAACAATTACAATTCCCAACATCCAACAGATTTCTGACTTCATTGATAACAATGATAATGATGAAACTGTGGCTGAACCGGAACCGATCGTTGATCCCGCGCCCGCTCCAGTTGTGATTGCACCGAAGAAAACAATTGCGGTCACCAAATCTTCTTACTCCTTCCCGCCCAAGATTTTGGGCGATGACCGAGTTTACATGCATGAGCCAGAAATCCGCGCTTATGTCTGTCCGAAGATGGGTCTGGCCCAGTGTGAAATCTTTATCGCAGTGCTAAAGGGTGAAAATGGGACCCATGAATGTACCCGCGACAACCGCGGCGTGAACCGCAATGGTTCGCTCGACGTCGGATTGGCTCAGATCAACTGGAATCCCAAATACCACCCGCCTTACAGCGTTGAGCAATTGCGGGATTGCAAATTCAACCTCGACATTGCCTTGCTCAAATATAAGGCTCGCGGATTCCAACCCTGGTATGCTTACACCAAAGGTACTTACAAAAAGTTTTTGAAACCCGTGGCTGTGGCTCCAGTGGCTAAAACAATCGAATAAAAAATAAAGCCCCCGAATATCGGGGGCTTTTAAAATTCTTACGGCAGTAAAATTTCTGGCGTTCGACGCTGCCATAAATACACGGCAAGCGCAGCAGCTAAAAATAACCAAGCGACTAACGGTCCAGACATGTATAGGTCTGCCGCTTCCCAAAGACTAATCCAATTGATGGCAATGTAGCCTTGAACTGTGGCAACATTATCCACCAGGCTCTGATCCTGTTTCTGAATGTTTTCCAGGTTAGTCTGAGTATAGGAGATTTGGCTGTCCCAAGAGCCAAGTTTCTGGCTGTATGAATTGTTTTCGCTGACCAGCTGACTCTGCAGGCTTATTTTCTGCTTGGCCAGCTGGTCCAGGCGAGCGTTGATTTGAGCTTGCCGGGCTGGGTCAAACGTTACTTCCGACTGTAGAGCCGTCTGTTCTTTGGCCACAGCATTCAGCCGCTGCTGCAGGGAATTAACAGCTGACGAATGCGCAGTGATTAACTGTTGGCGGCTGGCCTGAAGCTGGGCCAGAGTTTTTTCGGCTTCCGTTCGGCTTTGTTCGATTGATTGTTTTTGGGGCAGAAGATTTTGCGTATAAATTTGCTCTGCATAAAATTTGCCAGGAACCAATGTCTTAATCTGAGCTCGGAAAGTCTCCAATGAACTCGCCGGTATTACAAAGCTAACATATCCATTTTTGACAGAGCCACTCGAACCATCTACGCGGCCATTGAACCCACGGACCGTAATTTGAATTCGATCTACTAATTCTGAAACGTCACGGGAGCGAAGAGTGGCATTGTAATCTTTTTTCAAGAACTCGCGGTTGTCGGAAACAGGCGTGACATCTCTGGGATAATAATCTGGAGCAATGATGCTATTTTGGGGAGCGCTCACACCGGCAGTAGGACTGCTCTCGGACGGTGCCCATAATTTAGGAGAGGAAAAATTAACCGTAGGAAACAAATTAACGAAAAATAGAATTACGGCAACACCAGTAAGGCTCAGAGAAAACCACAATGGCCAAGCCCTGGTCGGAGCAATCTTTTTCGCGGTCGCAAATTCTTTCGATAAAATTTCAGATTTTAAAATCTGATTATTGACCGGCTCCTGCCGGGAATTTTTACCCCAGGAAGTTAAAACATCTTCTATATCGTGCTGGTTATTCATACGTATTAGTTAAGGCTACTTTTGGCCCGAGTGAGAGCTCGGTGGAGGCGGACTCGGACGGCCACAAAATTAAGATTCAAAATTTTGGCTATTTCATTCAAGGGCAAATCGGCAATGTATCGAAGACGAATCAATTCCCGATCATCTTCAGATAAAGGGGCCAGCATTTGTTCAACTAAAATTTGATTCTCTGAATCGATATAGGTATTGCTTGGCAATTCGTTTAGGGACGCATTCAACCCAACCTCTCGGTTTGATTTACGCCAATGTTGCCGGCATTCATTCCGGGCAATCGCAAACAGCCAAGAGCCGACACGGATATGTTTCTGCTGAAATTTGGGGAGTGCCTCGATCGCTTTTAGCCAGGTCGACTGTAAAATATCTTCAGCGAGGGGACGGTGGCGTAGGGTGTTTAACAAATATCCGTAAAGCTTGGGGGTCAAAAGATCCCAAAGCTGCCCTATGGCTTCGCGGTCGCCTCCTTGTGCTTTAACCACTAACAACCGCTCATCCGCCGAGTTCATATCGTGAAGTTAATAATGTGATCACAGTAATATAATGCCCCAAGCAGGTTAAATGTTACAGGGCTCATATTGAAAAATAAGCGGTTTTACCCGCTTATTTATTTCCAATAACTCTTCTATAAATTATGGTGCAGTATTCTTGAATTAGTCCGAACGCATTTCGCCGCCTGCGGCGGCGGGGAATTCACCCCGCGAAAATTCGGAAAGGCGGCGGAGCCGCACCGCTGACAATTTTTCGCCTGCACTAAAGTTTCGGCGGACAGGCAAGTTTTTCTTTAGCGGCAAATTCTTTGAAAACTAATTCGTAAATTTGATTGTAGAGAGGATCTGGCGGACAAGTTGTGTTTGATCACTATCGTCATTGGCCGAGAATCTAATGGAATAGACATCTCCGTTAATCATGAAGTAAGCGTCCTCATTAACTCTAGTGCCAACATACCACATCCTCACAGGACCTCCTAGAGGAGTGAATCGGCCAGTCTGGTAAGTAAGTGTACGATTATCTCCGGATACAACAGTACCTGACGAAGTATTTTTTAACTCAGGAACTATTGTTCCACCGTAACTACGAGCGTTAACGGTAATATCTACTAGAAATGACCCGCTACCCGTAGAAATATTAATCTGACGACGCGGCGAATCCCCTGGCGTAACCCGATTAAAACTAAGTATTGGAGCCCGAAAAATACTAGGGTAGCGAAAACTAAAACCAAGTGCTGGGGCTGGACTTAAAAATTCGTCCGTAGTCGGCAAGGTGTATGTTTCCCAATCTGCGATTGGACCGAAATTTTGAGTCGAGGTAGGTATCGGACTTTTACTAAATTGATTTGATTTTTTGGAAAAAACAAAATATCCACCAACAGCGACAATGGCAATAATTACTACTATCAAAACTATATTTGCAAATCCTTTTTGATTCATATGGTTATTCGTAAATTATTTTTTCGACTTTGTGATTAAAAAAATTTCTTCCCCCAAAACTCTTTGACTTTTCCTTTCTGGTGCCCGGGGAGAGATTCGAACTCTCAAGAGCTTACGCCCACAGCATTTTAAGTGCTGCGTGTATACCATTCCACCACCCGGGCAAATAAAACTATTTTTTCTTCTTGTTCCTAGCTCTATGAGTTGGTTGCAAGCTATGGCAGTTGGGACAAAGAACTCTTAGGTTCTCTAACCTATTGTCGTTACGGTTACCATTAATATGATCTAGCTCTAGTGGCAGCCGACCTTCTGGTGTAGTTTTTGCCCAACCGCATTCTTCGCATTTCCTGGCCTTCAATCCGAGGGAAAACAAACGCTTTTTTAGTTTATAACTCTGATAATAACTTTCTTTAACAAGAATCTGCTCTATGGGCATACTCGCTCGCACTAATCCCGTTAGCCCTTTATTCCAACTCTTCCCTTTAAAATGAGATGTATCAATATGAAGCGACCTTAAATAATTTTGAATTTGAACATAATTGCCTCCAGCAGGAATTAAACCCAGCTTAAAGATTACCTGTCGTATACTAAAGGATTCCTGTGCCGCTTTCTTTAACTGGTCTCCTGTCCACTTCTTTTTTCTGTCTTTACTCATAACAAAAGTATATCTGATGGTAAAGACAAAGACAATCTCTATCCTCCTACGTTTACCTACATTTTATTATTCTGGAGGCGTCAACCGGAGTTGAACCGGTGTACGAGGTTTTGTTCCGACGCCAAAATTTTGGAGGTCTGGACCGGAGTTGAACCGGTGTACGAGGTTTTGCAGACCTCTGCCTAACCGCTCGGCCACCAGACCAAGTCCAAAATTTTGGGTCGGAACCCCGGCCGAAGCGTCGGGGCAGACTTAACCTCTGCCTAACCGCTCGGCCATGACGCCATCCCATATTGAACCGCAAACTCCAAATATTATATCTTATTCTGCACAGACAATCCACATGTTAGCATTGACCCGACAGTTTAAATTTGATACGGTTCTGCTGAGATTACCCCCACAAATCCTAAATGGACATAGACATTGTTCGTAAAATAAAAAATTATCCGCTGAAAGCCAGCTTTAACACACTGGCCCTGCGCCATAAGTTTTCACTTACCCTCTTTTTGCTGGGGCTTTTGGCAACGCTGGTGCCGCATGTCACTTATGCCCAGCCGCCGTTGCTAGCGCCCGAATTGGGTCCGGCCCTGGTTTTTGAATCCGGGATTTCCGACTATGAAGATTACCTCTCCCAGCTAAACCAAGACTTAACCGACGAGTATTATCAGCGGCAGGCGGTGCAGCAGGCGATCCGGCAGCAGAAGCTCGCTACGGCAGTCGGCGCTTACCTGGCCTCCCAGCGCTCGCCACTCGCGCCTTATGCTTCGACTTTGGTCAGCCTGCGCAACTGGAAAAAAATCACCGCTCTGGCCAATGCCGAAAGCACGCTCTGTCGGCGCTACCCTTTGGACAAAGCCAATTGCTGGGGGGTGGGGGGCTCAGACCTCTGGGACATGGGCGACAACTTGGGCGAAGGCGTCATCGCCATGAATCGGTTCTTAAACAAATATCCACTGCGGTCTACGGTCAAATATTCCCAAATGAGTTTTGAACGCATGAATGGGCTCTACAAGCAACCGCCGGGTGATCATTGGGTTAACAATAACAAATCCGTTTACAACGATCTGGTCGCCATCGAAAGTAGCATTGAATAACAAAAAACTCTCCCGGCATACCGGGAGAGTTTTTTTATTGAGAATTATTTGGCTTCGGCTGGAGCTGATGCGATCACGGCTCGAAGAGATAATCCCAAGCGGTGATCGGCTGGATCGATGGAAATGATTTTGAATTGTTTCTCATCACCCACGGCGACAATTTCGCCGGGCTCTTTGCCTTCTTCGGCTGATAATTCCACGGAGTGTACCAACCCGGAAATTTCCGGATCCAGTTCCACAAAAGCGCCGTAAGGCGTGACTTTTGTGATTTTGCCGGTCACGATCTGCCCAACCTGGTATTTCTTGATTGATTCGAGCCACGGGTCAGCCAGCAAGCGCTTGATTGACAGCGAAATGCGGTCCCGGTCAATCGAAATAATCTGGGCCTGGACTTTTTGGCTGACCTTATAGAGGTCTTTGGGGTGTTCAATCCGCGACCAGGCCAATTCTGAAATATGGACCAGACCTTCCAGGCCTTCGCCAAATTTCATGAAGATACCAAAGTCAACAATGCCAGAAACTTCACCTTCGACCACGTCACCGATATGCAGCTTGCCCATCTTTTCGCGGAGGGCGCCCTCGCCGACAGCTTTTTCGGAGACGATCAATTTTTCTTCCTGGGGATCGGCGGTAATGATCTGTACGTCAAAAGTTTGGCCGACATAGCTTTTGAGAATTTCCAAAATCTTGTTTTTGTCACCCTCTTCCACGCGTGGATAATGCTCAGTCGCTAACTGCGACACCGGTAAAAATCCAACCACGCCGTTGAGTTCGACCATGAGCCCGCCCTTATTGGCTTCGATGATTTTGGTCTGGATAATTTCCTTGGCTTTGAGCCGTTCGGCCAGAGTTTGCCAAACGCGTTCCTGGCCGGCGGCCCGGAACGACAATTCGATGTTGCCGTCCTTGTTTTCCGGCTCAAGGACCTGGGCCAAAACCGTATCGCCGGCTTTCAGTTGCCCGAGACGCACGGATTCGTCATAAAGTTCGCGGCCCCGCACCACACCCAGGCCGATGCCTTCGATGTCGACATAAACTTCATTCTTGGCGACGGTTAAAACCGTGCCTTCAATCACATCGCCGGCTTTGGGGACTTTGATTTCCCCGCCGTCGGCTGCCAAAAGCTCTTGCATGGTTTTGGCGTCCATGGTTGCTGTGTTGCTCATTGCTTAAATTTGGGTCTGGCCATTCGACGCTGCGATGATCCAAACCCCTTCTATAACTGTGAGAATTATACGCTTTTGGGGCAGAAAAATCAAGGGCTGCTGGACTTCCAAAATTGCCCGAAATTTGCTAAAATACAAAGGCAGAATTTCATAATCTTATCCCCAAATGACTATTTCCTGGTTCGGACTCAGCAGCTTTAAAATTACCGGCAAAGACATCACCATCATTACCGACCCGTTTGGCTCCAGCAGCGGATTAACCGCGGTGCGGGGCGGCGCTGACGTCGTTGTTTGTTCCAATCCCGCCTTGGATTGGTGCAATAATTTTTCGTCCATCTCTGGCGCGCCGTTTATAATCACGGGCCCAGGCGAATACGACATCAAAGAAGCCTTTATCATCGGAACGGGCGCCGAAAACAAGGAGCTGGGCGCCACCACGATTTACAGCATTGAGCTAGAAGGGATCCGGATTGCTTTTTTGGGCCCAATCAAACAAGCGCAGCTAACCGATGAACAGAAGGAAGTGCTGGAAGGATCCGACATCGCCTTGGTGCCGGTCGGCGGCCGGCAAATTTTGGACTTTGAGGTCGGCGCCAAAATCGCCACGCAGCTGGAACCCTTCATTATCGTGCCGCATAGCTACAAAACCTCCGGCCTGGCTCTTAACCTGGATAAGCTGGATAAGTTTTTACAGGAAATGGGCGGCAAACACACCGAAGAGGAAAAGCTCAGCCTTAAGAAAAAAGATTTGGTCGGCGAGGCGACATCCCTGGTCGTCCTAACTCCGCAAAGGTAAATTATGCGCCGCTTGCTTGAACGCCTCCAAAACCAACCATACGAGACCCGGGTTAAAATTCTCTGGATAACCACCGTGGTCATCGCCATAGGCCTGCTCATCATCTGGACAGTAAACCTCAAATCAACGATTAAAAACAGCGACGGCCAAAGCGCACCGCCCCAGGAGCCGGCGAGCAGCGAACTGACCAATCAGTTTTTGGGAGTGGAGCGGGTCGAGCGCATCGCGGGCAGCTTAAAAATCTACTTTACCCTCAAAAATGAGACCAATGATATCCTGAACGTTTCCAAAACAGATGACATCTCTTTGACGGTTGACGAAGGCAGCCTGCATCCCGGCAGCTTGCTGGACCGGCAAGGCCAGCCTCTGGCCCAAAAAGTCCTGTCCCACACCCAGATTTTCGGGATCATGAATTTCAAAGCCACCAACGACAAAACCGGGGTGCTCAGTTTTGACAATCTATTTTTGGAAAAAAATCCTGATAAAATTTTCAGGCAGGAATTAGATTTGGATTTTGACAAACTTAACCAATCCCCCAATGTCCGAAATTAAAACCGCGGCCAACACCAATATCGGCTCTGTCAACTCGCGCTCTATCGAACGCGAAATGGAAGAATCTTATCTCGATTACGCGATGAGCGTGATCGTTTCCCGCGCCCTGCCCGATGTCCGGGATGGGTTAAAGCCGGTGCACCGGCGGATTCTCTATGCCATGAACGAGCTAGGCCTGCGCAACAACGCCAAATTCCGCAAATCCGCGGCAGTTGTTGGCGAAGTGCTGGCCAAATACCATCCGCACGGCGACGTGGCCGTATATGATTCTTTGGTGCGCCTCGCCCAAGAGTTTGCCATGCGCTATCCGCTGATCGACGGCCAAGGCAACTTCGGCTCCATGGATGGCGACGCGCCCGCAGCCATGCGTTACACCGAAGCGCGGATGATGGCCCTGGCCGAAGAGATGCTCTCCGACCTCGACAAAGACACCGTGGACTGGATGGAAAACTATGACGCTACCAGGCAGGAGCCGCGCGTGCTGCCGGCCAAAGCCCCAAACTTGCTGCTTAACGGCACCCTGGGGATCGCGGTCGGCATGGCCACCAATATCCCGCCGCACAATTTAGGTGAAATCGTGGATGCCACCGTCAAACTGATCGAAGAGCCGGCGACCACCACCGAAGAATTGCTGGAATTTGTAAAGGGCCCGGATTTCCCAACCGGCGGCTTTATCTATGACTGGAATACGATCAAGCAAGTCTATGCCACGGGCAAGGGGCCGATCGTCATGCGGGCCAAAACCGAAATCGTGGAAGAAAAGGGGATGCACAAAATTTTAATTACTGAAATTCCTTACCAGGTCAACAAAGCCACGCTGCTGGAAAAATTCGCCGAACTGGTCAAGGACAAAAAAATCGAAGGTATCCGGGACCTGCGCGACGAATCCGACAAGGACGGCGTCCGGATCGTGGTCGAAATGAAAAAAGAAGCCCTGCCGAACAAAATTCTCAACCAACTGTTTAAATTCTCCCAGCTGCAGGAAACATTCCACGTCAACATGCTGGCCCTGGTGGATGGCATTGAGCCCCAGGTTTTGAATCTGAAGAACACTTTGGAATATTACATTAAACATCGGATCCAGATTATTACGCGCCGGACCGTGTTCGATCTGAACAAGGCCAAAGACCGGGCGCATATTCTGGAGGGGTTGAAAAAAGCCCTCGACCATATCGACGCCGTCATTGCCACCATCCGCAAATCCGACACGACCGAAGAGGCCCACGCCAGCCTGATGAGCAAATTCAAGCTGTCGGACAAACAGGCGACGGCAATTTTACAAATGCAGCTGCGCGCGTTAGCGGGTCTGGAGCGCAAAAAAGTTGATGACGAACTGAAAGAAAAAATGAAGCTGATCGAAGAGCTGGAAACGCTGCTCAAAAGCGAGAAAAAGATCCGCGGCGTGGTCAAAACCGAACTGCTGGAACTGAAGGACAAATATGGCAACCCGCGCAAGACCGTCTTGGTCAAACAGCCGATCGGCGAATTCAAGGCGGAAGACCTGATTCCGGAAGAGCAGGCGATTGTGATTATCACTAAATCCGGCTATGTCAAGCGCCTGCCGACGGATACTTACAAATCCCAGGGCCGCGGCGGCAAGGGCGTGATCGGCATGGCGACCAAAGAAGAGGACGTGGTTGAATGGCTCAAGACCACCAACACCCACGACGACATCCTGTTCTTTACAACCAAGGGCCGAGTTTTTGCCACCAAAGTATATGAGCTGCCAGAAGCCTCGCGCACCGCGCGCGGCCAGGCTTTGGTCAATTTCCTCGATCTGCCCAGCGACGAGCTGGTCTCGGCCGTACTGACGATTTCCAAAAAAACCGCGGCCAAATTCCTGGTCCTGGCCACGAAAAAAGGCTTGATCAAAAAAACGCCAATTGAGGAGTTCGTCAAAGTCCGCCGCAGCGGCCTGATTGCCATCAAAATCAAACCCGGCGACGAGCTGCGCTGGGTCAAATCTTCCGCCGGCACAGATGACGTGATTTTCACCACGGCCAACGGCCAGGCCATCCGCTTCGACGAAAAAGATGCCCGGCCCATGGGCCGCACCGCCTCCGGGGTCAAAGGCATGCGCCTTAAAAAGGACGACGTCGTGATCAGCATGGACCTAGTCAGCAAGAAAGAAAGCCTCGACAACATCCAGCTGCTGATTGTGACGGAAAACGGCCTGGGCAAAAAAACCGACTTGAAATTCTACAAAAAACAACACCGCGGCGGCTCCGGCATCAAGACGCTGAAAGTCACCCCTAAGACCGGCAAAATTGTCAGCCTGCATGTGATCGACAAATCCGAAGAGCATGACCTGGTGGTGCTGTCCAAACTCGGCCAGGCGCTGCGCACGCCGGTGGGTAAGATCTCCACCCTCGGCCGCGCCACCCAGGGCGTCAAAATTATGACTCTGGATGCCGGCGACAAAGTTGCCTCCACCGCATTGATATAAAATAAAAAACCCGCCCAAGCCTGGCGGGTTTTAGTTATCTCGATTTAGATTTAAGAACTTAATTTATTCTTGGCTTCACTTCTGGCCCGGATAGCCCTAATTTCCTGCTGGGAATAAGGCAGGCTATCCACTGAATCCGTATACTTTGTGGCGGTATCAAGTTCAAATGCTGTTCTTCGCAAGTTTTCGTCGTCTTCAAGATTCGGATCATTGTATTTAATAACTTCAACATCGGAAGCGGCGACCATTGCTCTGGCAACATTGTATGATTCAAGGGTATCTTTATAAGCTTTTTGTGCGGCTTGATATTCTTTTGAATCTTCAGTAAATTTACCTTTCGCTTCTTGCCAAGCTTCACCTGTATGCGAAACCGCCATGTGAAGTTTTGCGTATTCACTAACCCGGTTTATTCTCGCTTCCAGAATCTGTATGTTGTCAGGGGTTAGTCCTCGTAACCTTTCTGTCTTATCTACCGAACTAGACCCTGTTAAAAATTGTCTGAAAAGATACTTTACATCTTCTCTGTCAGTATCGTTTTGTGCCAAATTCAGGCACTCGGTCAGACTCTGCTCTATTTTTGCTTCTGCTTTTTCGGCTTGACTGTCTCTGGATTCAACGGCTACTGGGCTAGGATCTTCTACACGATTTTCAGGAAATTTAAAATTTGCTTTTGCCTGCTCATCATCTTCAGTTTCTGTCCCCATATTTTTCCTTTCTTTTTACAACAAAGCTAGTTACTTTTTCTAACCTTATTATATACCTAATTTAATTCTTTTCAACAGACTAACTTATTAAATCTGCTGGAAAAAACTCCTGTCTATTCTAACCCGACAGGGAGGGGTTGCGGGGGAGTTAATTTTAACCCACACGCACAGCAATTTGTATAAATAAATTTCAAAACCGCCTCAATTCGAGGCAGTTTTCTTTAACCGGTAAATTCTTTTACTTCCCTGATTCCCTAAGACTTTGTGCTTTTGCCTTAAGTTCAAGATATCTTATTGCAACTCGATCTTGCCCGATATTATATTCATGCTGCCTAAAAACTTCACCCTGAGCAGTAAGGGAGTCGAGTGTTTCAGAGGATTCGAGTGCTTGCCTCATTTCTTCTGCTACGTCGCCTGGTCTATGATCAGAATCAATAAATCTATTCCGTAAATTAAGTGCGAATTCAAGTAAAGCCATGCGCATATCTGTTTCTGTTTCTTCCAATTCTTTCTTGTTATTTGCCTCGATTTCAGTCTTTATTCCTGCCACAGCTTCAGGATCACTTGCCAGAACATTGATCCTTATTGTTAATTCCCTTTGACTTTGTTCTAATTCTGCCAACCTATTCTTTTCTGCCTGAAAAGCAGCCGTAAATCCTTCGTCGTCCTCTACTGCAATCCCTGCGGCTTTGGCTTGTTGCTTTACCGCCTCAAACTGTATTAATTCTGCTTTAGTCTGTTCTATCCCAGCAGCCACTCTTTGCTTTTCCAATTGGGCACCTTGGTGTGCAGTTAGAGTCCTAGCCAAATCTGCCTGTTTTCTGCCTACGGCTGCCTCTTTCTCTCTCTGCGCAGAAGCTGTCTGTTCTTGTAATTGTGCCATTCTCCTTTGTAAGATTTCCAGCGAACTTGATTGCGCCTCTGGATTGCTTGGATCGGATGGCCTGTTAGTAGTATCTCCTCTGCCCATATAATCTTCCTTTCGGTGTATTAATACTTGTATTATTTATACCTTAATTTAACTCTGTTCAACAAATTAATTTCTATTGCTCGAACTCGTGTGCGACTTGATTACTGAAGTCAAAAAATTCCTTAGTACGTTTAAGCGCGTGAGTACGTGGGCGGGGGAAAGGCACGTTAAAAACTTTTTTTATCTCAGTGGGTTGGGGGCTAAAAACATAGACCTTATCAGCCAAAAAAACCGCTTCATTTACATCGTGAGTAACAAAAACAACTGTTTTATGTTCTGCTTCCCATAGACGGGTCAAGAACTCCTGCATCTGCGAACGGGTCTGGGAGTCGAGAGCGCCAAACGGCTCATCCATCAACAATATCTTGGGATTATTGGCCAAAGTACGCGCAATGGCAACCCTTTGCTGCATGCCTCCGGACAAATCCTTGGGAAAATATTCAGCAAAGTCTTTTAGGCCAGTTACGGTTAAATAATGATTCACGGTCTTTACCACTTCTTCTTGCTTCAAGTTTCTTATATTTAATCCGAAGGCAATGTTTTCCCAGACGTTCAACCAGGGGAAAAGCGTGAAGCCCTGGAACACCAACCCCAAGTCCTTTCCCGGTGCGGTGATCTCTTTGCCGTCCAGTAAAATTTTGCCGCTTGAAGGTTCCAGCAACCCCGCAAGAATCTTGAGTAGTGTTGTTTTACCGCAACCGCTCGGTCCTACAATCGCAATGAACTCCCGGTCTGCAATCGGCAAGGTGACATCTTTGATAACTTCCGACCACTGGTCGTTATGTTTATATAATTTAGAAATATTTGATATTTCAAGCATTGGATTTCTCGGTCCACTTAAATAACGACTTGTAAGTTACTTTAAAAAAATAATCCGTAGTCAGTCCCAAAAACCCAATCACAACAATCCCGCCAAAAATATTGTCAGTTCTTAAAAATCTCTGCGATTCAATCATCAAATGTCCCAAGCCGGCACTTGCTCCGACAATTTCTGCGATAATCACAAAAGTCCAAGCTGCCCCCATCATGATCCGTAACGAGTCCCAAATCCCAGGAAAACAGTTTGGCAGTATGACTTTAAGGATCACGCTTTGATGATCAGCTCCGAGAGTTAAGGCAGCCTCAACCAAATCCCTACGGCTGTTTATGACAACGTCAGCGATCAATAATGTCAAGTAAGGCGCTATCCCCATAAACAATATCGTGACTTTTTCAAGCTCCCCAATCCCAAACCAAATGATTGCTAATGGTATAAATGCAGAGGGCGGAATATATCGAATAAAGGCGATAATGGGTTCTATGAACGCCTCAAACTTCCGTGATATACCGAGGGCAATTCCAATAGGCAAAGCTACCACTAGAGACAAAAGGAAACCAAAAAAAATCCTGGAAGAGCTGGCGAAGATATCGCCCAACAAATTCCCTTTGATTAGCAAATCTGCAATAGCCGATAATACCTTGCTCGGTGGCGGTAGAAAGAACGCTGGCACTAATCCTGTATACGTCAGTAACGACCAAACAGAAAGGAAAACCAGCAATCCTGCGGATCCGAAGAGTATATATTTATTCCTGCTGATTTTCCTTTCTAATTTCATTTATAGAGATTAATTAATATAGAGTCATCAACCAAATTAGTGCCACTAATAGGATTCCGGATCAAATCCAGTCTAAGCCAGAGATCCCCGGCTTTTTGCAGCAAGTCCTGAGGCTGGCCAGATTTGAAGCTGACAATGTTATCGTCATAAGTTAACCACTGGATGGTCGCAAGCTGTGCCTTAACTTCTTCCGGGGAGATTTGAAAATTTTTCCCGATAATTTCAGCCGCTTCGTCATTGTTGGCATTTATCCAATCAATCGCAGCAAACAAAGAGCGCAATAGAGCCGCGGCTGCTTCTGGGTTGCTTTCGAGTACATCGTTCCTGATAATCATCATGTCAGGAAATAATTCCATGGTTTTAGAACTCAGCAAGACATGCCCACCTGGTCGTTCGCTTGCTTTGGACAGCCACGGCTCCCAAGTTACAGCGGCGTCCACCTGACCCGCCACGAAAGCAGCTCCGGCATCAGGGGCTGTGGTATTAACCACATCCAAAATACTGGTATCTAAATTCTGCTGATCTAAAAAATAAGACAGCAGGAAATGAGAAGGGGAGCCAACTTCGAATGCAACTTTTTTACCGCGAAGATCGGTAAGATTCTGAACATCTCTAGTCGCAATTATGCCATCAGCGCCTTTACTGGCAACCGTCATTCCAATAATTTTAATGCCCAGACCCGAATCTTTAATTATCACTACGGTTTCAGGCGTAATAGGAAGCACATCCACTTTCCCACTATTTAACAATTGCTTGCCGATTGCGCCATCGTCAAAGCTCTCGAGCTTAACGTTGATATTATTTGCCTCGAAGAATCCTTTTTCCTGAGCGATAAAATACAGCCCATTGCCGATCCACGGATTAAGTCCGATCTTTAGAGTGGCTGACTTACTGTCCTGAGAATGGTTTAAACCTTTCAATCCCATGATTAAAACAACAAGCAATACCACAACCCCAAACCCCGCATATAGTTTTTTCATAAATAATGATTAATACTGTTTTAACGGGTAATAATACCATTTATTAATCCTTAGGTCAATAATTCTGACTTATATAATAGTCAAATAATAGCTTATATAAAGCTTTTTTTATCTTTAGTTGTTATGTTGTCAGAATTATTGACAAAAGAGCAAAATGCTGATAAGTTGACTGGGCTAACCTCACCCCCGGCCCCTCTCCTAGTCAGGAGAGGGGAGATCTAATCTGAAGAGAACCAAATGGAAATCGCAGAAATACTGGAGAAAATCGGATTAAACCAAAAAGAAGCCATGGTCTATATGGCTTTATTGGAATTGGGTACCTCTTCAGTTGAAGGGATCGCCAAGAAAGCGGGGACTAAGCGCCCCACGACTTATCTGATCCTCGACGAGCTACAGAAGAAGGGATTGGCCGCTCTAGTACCGCGAGCGAAGAAGATTTTATACATGCCAGAGTCGCCGGACAAAATCCTCTCGGATCTGAATCGCAAACAAGAGCTAGTCAAAAGGTTCATGCCTAACCTACTGGCCGTCTATAATGAACCAAAAAATAAACCACAGGTTTTATTGTTTGAAGGCAAAGAAGCGATAAAAGATTTATATGATAAAATTTTAAATGCCAAAGAGGTTATTTTTTTCGGCACTATCCGAGATTTTGTCACCATCTATCCGGATTATGAAAAAAAGTTAGTTGCCAACACACTGGCCAAAAAAACTAAAGTCTTGGAGATTTTGACTCAAAATCCCGCGGACCTCAAATTCGCGGAAAATGTAACTCATACTGAATATTACCAACAACGATTTACCAAACCCGGAGAAGAATTTCTCACAGATAATTGCTTATTCGATGGCAACGTGGTGTTTTTTTCCTATCAACCGCATATTTTTGCTGTATTAATTCAAAGCAAAACCATTCATCAGTCGCTTCGGACATTATTTGAGTTTGCTTGGAAACAAGCGGAGCCGTATGATAAGATTATAAAATAATTTTTATGAGTGGACACAGTAAATGGAATACAATCAAACGGGCCAAGACAATCACGGATGCTCGCAAGGGCAAGGCTTTTACTAAAATTGCCAAAAACATCACGGTGGCGGTGCGCACCGGAGGCGGGGCTGACCCGACGTTTAATTTTCAGTTGCGTATGGCCATGGATAAAGCCAAGGAAGTCGGCATGCCCAAGGAAAATGTGGAACGCGCGATTGCGCGCGGCAAAGGCGAAGGCAAAGAAAGCATCCAGCAAGCTACCTATGAAGGATATGGACCCGCCGGCTCGGCCCTGATTGTAGAAACCGTGACTGATAACACCAATCGCACACTCCAAAGCGTTCGCAACATCTTTACGAAAAATAACGGCCGCCTGGGGGAGCAGGGCAGCGTCGCTTGGATGTTTGAGTCCAAAGGCCAGATCCTGGTGGAGAAGCAGAAGGGCGCCGAGGATTTACCTCTGGAATTGATTGACCAAGGAGTCGAAGACGTGAAAGAAACGCCAGAAGGATTGGAAATTTACACTCTGCCGATGGACCTGGAAAAAACCAAAAAGTTTATCGAGGCCAAGGGGATAAAAACGCTTTCGAGCGAGCTTATTATGCGCCCGCAGCAATCAGTGGAAGTCGCTCTGGATGATGCTATCAAAATTCAAACTCTACTCGATGCGCTGAATGAAGACGATGATGTCGTGGCGGTTCATAGTAACGTAAATTTATGATCATACTAGGAATTGATCCAGGGATAGCGCGCACCGGCTATGCATTCCTCAAACATACTGGCAAGGAAACTTCTTTGCTGGAATGCGGCTGTATCACGACCAAGGCGGGGACGGCCGAGCCGGCCCGGCTTTTGGAAATCAAAAAAGATTTAACCACCTTAATCAAAAAATTAAAACCGGACAGCGCCTGCATCGAATCGTTGTTTTTCGAAACCAATGTCAAAACCGCGATGACCGTCGGGCAGGCGCGGGGCATGGTCATGGTAACTTTGGCTGAAGCCGGACTCAAAATGATTGAAGTCACGCCGTTGCAAGTCAAAATGTCCACGACCGGCTATGGCAAGGCGGACAAAAAACAAGTGCAGACCATGATCGTCAAACTTTTGAAACTGAAAAAAATTCCCAAACCCGATGATGCCGCAGATGCGTGCGCGATCGCCTGGTCTGGAATCGGACGATAAGAAAACTCCGACGCTTCGGTCGGAGTTCCGACGCTCGACTTTGTCGAGGTCGGAATAAAAAAAGACCGGGATGTGCACTGTCACTGCACACCCGGTCCATCTGGTTGTCCGCGTCGCGTTCTACGCGATCGCCGTGGTGGCCTGTCCGCGATCGGGCGCCGCGTCGGCCGTATCCGCTTCATCGGCCGGCGGCGGGTCGCTCGTGGGCAAGCGGTCGGTCGGCGTGTCCCACGCCGGGCGATCGGACTGACCGCCCTGGTCATCCGCGTCGCCGCCCGTGCCCGGCTCCCGCGTCGGCATGCGCTCGGTCGGCGTGCGGCGACGCGATGGCCGATCGGTTCCGCTCTCGCCACCGGTCTGTCGCTTTGCTCCTGCGTTCTTCATTTTTCCCCCTGCTGCCTTTCGTCGCCATACGGACCGGATTCGCCCGGTCAAGTAAGCTCATTAAGATAGCAGTTTTAAGACCCAAGGTCAATAACCCCTCCCACCCTCCCCTTATTCTAAGGGGAGGAGTAAATAAGCAATCTAAAACCCCCTCTTAATATAAGAGGGGGTGCGTCAGAAGAGAGTCAACGGGGGAGTAATTACTTAATTTTTATAAACCTTCTTTTTCCAACTTGAATTAAATTACCAGAACTTGTGTCTGATTCCTCGGAAGCAATCTGATCATCAATCCTTACACCATCCTGCTCAATCAATCTCTTGGCCTCGCTTTTGCTTGAGGCTAGTTTTGTTTCAACAAGAACATCAACTATATTTTCTGATTTCACCTTGACCTCTTCAATCTCCGTGGGTTTTTCTTTGTTGCTAAAAACTTTCTGCCATTCATCCGAGGCTACACTGGCGGCCTGCTCGCCATGATACAAAGTAACAATCTCCGCCGCCAGCCGTTTTTTAATGTCACGGGGATTGGTCCCTTTTTTCAGTTCTTTTTCAATTGTTTTAATTTCATCCACCGGCACAGTGGTCGCGTTCTCAAAATAATCAATCACAACCTCGTCCACCAAGGCCATAACTTTACCAAACATTTCAAATGGCTCTTCTTCCAGAGCGATAAAATTACCGGTGGTTTTCCCCATCTTCTGACCATCGGTACCGATCAAATATTTCCCCAAGACAATGTCTTGGGGCTCCATTTTGTGTGACCGCATCAGCTCCCGACCGGTTAACAAATTAAATTTTTGATCCGGCCCGCCCAGTTCGACATTCGCCTGCACCGCCACCGAGTCATAGGCCTGGACCAACGGATACAATAATTCATGAAAAGCCAAGGGCTGACCGTGCTGCAAACGATTGCGGAAAGTTTCGTGGGAAAGAATCCAACCGGCGGAAAGTTGGGCTGCTTCCCTGATCACATCGCTAAGATTGAAATTTTTGAACCACTCGGATTGCCAGCGGACTTCCAGCCGAGACTTGTCCAAAATCCTCAAGGCTTGTTTTTCATACGTAGCAAAATTTTTGGCAATTTGTTCGGCAGTAAGCGCCGGCCGCGTTTCGTTTTTCCCCGAGGGGTCACCGATGGACGCGGTGGTGTCGCCAATGATTAAGACCGCCGTGTGTCCTTCGTCTTGAAAACGCCGCAAAATCCGCAGCACGACGGCGTGACCCAAATGAAGCTTGGCGGCCGTGGGATCAATGCCCAATTTTACCCGGAGTTTTTGGCCGGAATTCAAATTATCTTCCAAATGCTTCCGGTCAATAATTTCGGAAATCGAGCGGGTGAGTAATTCATTCATAGTAAAGACATTATAGCAATTTTTTGATACAATTAAAAACATGGCTTACATCCAATCCAATTGGAACAAACACCGCAAATTTTCGATCAAAAAAATCTGGGGTTTGGCCACCGCCTGGCCGCGCCGGTTCGTGGAACGATTCCGCAGCGACAAGGCTTATCGCCAAAAAATCACCCGGTTCGTCCTTTACTTCGGCGGGTTCTGCCTGCTCTTTGTCAGCGTCTCGTTTACCGTCATCGCCCTGACCCTGCCTGACCCGGCCAAACTGGATACGCGGCTGATTCCCCAATCGACCAAAATTTACGCCCGCGACGGCACGACGCTGTTGTATGAAGTTCATGGCGAGGCCAAGCGGACTTTGATTGACTTAAGCGAGATTCCCGATTATGCCAAGCAGGCCGCGATCGCAATCGAGGATAAAAATTTTTATAAAAACTCCGGGGTCAGCTGGACCGGAATTCTTCGTTCGATTTGGGTGGATTTAACCTCCGGCAGTCTCAGCCAGGGCGGCTCCACCATCACCCAGCAATTTGTGCGCAACGCCATTCTGACGCGGGAAAAAACCTGGGTCAGGAAAATCAAAGAGATTGTATTGGCCGTCGAACTGGATCAGCGCTATTCCAAAGACCAGATTCTCGGTTTTTATTTAAACGAAATTCCTTACGGCCAGAATGCCTACGGGATCGAAGCGGCCGCACAGACTTACTTCGACAAACACGCCCACGATCTGACCCTGGCCGAATCCGCTTATGTCGCGGCCCTGCCCCAGGCGCCAAGTTTTTATAACCCGAGCGGGCCGAACCGCGACCGGCTCGATGGCCGAAAAAATTACGTGCTCGATCAAATGGCCGAGCAAGGATACATCACTCATGATCAGGCAGAGACCGCCAAGGCGGAAAAAGTGACCTTCAACAAAGTCCGCGACGCGATCCTGGCCCCGCACTTCGTGCTCTACGTGGAAAGCTTGCTGGCGGAAAAATACGGCGAACAAACTTTGGAAGTGGGCGGCCTCAAAGTTACGACCTCGCTGGACTGGAACCTGCAGCAAATAGCGGAAAAAGCGGTTACCGATGGTGTGACCATCAATGAAAAACGAAACAACGCCTCCAATGCCTCGCTGGTTGCAATTGATCCAAAGACCGGCGAGATTCTGGCCATGGTCGGCTCACGCAATTATTTTGACGATGAACACGACGGCCAGGTCAATGTCGCCCTGCGCGAACGCCAGCCCGGATCCTCAATCAAACCTTACATTTACGCCACCGCCTTCAAACAGGGATTGAGCCCGGCTACGATGCTGGTGGATGTGCGAACCGTGTTTGGCACCTACGGCGGCAAGGAATACGCCCCGGGCAATTATGACGGCGCCAACCACGGGATCGTGAATATCCGCAAAGGGTTTGCCGGATCGTTAAACATCCCGGCGGTTAAAACCCTGGCCCTGGTCGGCGTCCAAAATGCCATTGATACGGCCAAAGACATGGGCATTACCTCGGACATCAGCGCCGATCGCTGTGGCTTGGCCCTGGTTTTGGGCGGCTGTGAACTTAAACTGTTGGACCACGTCTCAGCCATGGGGGTCTTTGCCAATATGGGAATCCGGCACGAGGCAACACCGATTCTGAAAGTGGAGGACGGCCAGGGCAACGTCTTGGAAGAATACAAGCCGGGCGAGGGCCGCGAAGTGATTGACCCCCAAGTCGCCTACGAAGTTGACAGCGTCATGACTGACAACGACGCGCGCGCATTTGTCTTCGGGCCCAACTCGCCGTTAACTTTGCCCGGTCGGGTGGTGGCCGCCAAAACCGGCACGACCCAAGAATGGAAGGACGGCTGGGCCCTGGGCTTTACTCCCTCGCTGGTAGCCGGCGTCTGGGTGGGCAACAACGATTCTTCCGTCATGCGCCGCGGTGCGGACGGCGTCATCGTGGCCGCTCCGATCTGGCGTCAGTTTATGCTCAATGCGCTCAAAGGAACGCCGGCGGAAACCTTTGCTGAGCCGCCGGGCATCCAGCGCGTGGTGGTGGATGCTATTTCCGGTAAATTGCCGACCGAATTGACCCCGTCGACCAAGAGCGAAGTTTTTGCCAGCTTCGCCCTGCCCAAAGATTTCGACGACGTCCACATCTCCGTGGCCATCAACAAATACAACGGCTTAAAAGCCTCCAGCCTGACCCCGCCGGATGCGCTGGAAAACCGGGTCTACACCGTGCTGCATTCGGAAATGCCCAATAATCCCAACTGGGAAAACCCGGTTCGGGCTTGGGCCCTGGCCGCCGGCTTTGCCTACCCGCCGACTGAAGAGGATGATGGGTCAGCCGGGAGCGGCGGCTTGGATGGAACGCCGGGCAGCAATGACAAGCTGGTGAGCTTTGTCGCGCCGGTCAATAATCAGATCATCAATAAGCTGCCGCTGACCGTGCAGGTTGACGTTACGGGGTTCGTACCGACGTCAGTCGAACTTTATCTGGATGATCAGCAGATTGGAACCAAAAATAATTCGCCCTTTAGTTTCACCATTCCGCATATTGATAACGGTGCCCACCGGCTCTCGGCATTTGCCCATGTGCCCGGCCAGGGGACAATTCAAAACAGCATATCAATCAATGTCGCCAAATAATAAATGACGATCATTTTTGTCATCAGTGTCTGTTTCTTATATCTGGCTTTCAAAAAACCTGGCTGGGCTTTGGCCGTCCTGCTGTTTTTGCTGCCGGCTTATCAAGTCCGATTCACGCTGCTGGGATTGCCAACCACTCTGCTTGAAGTTTTAATCCTGGCTTTTCTTGTCGGATTGCTGGCCCAACAGCCGGACTTCCGGCCGCTTCGCAAACTCGGCCGGCTCAATTGGATCATCGGGTTATTTTTACTGGCCGCGTCTGTGGCCGCCTATCTCTCGCCGGAAAAACTTAAGGCCCTGGGAGAACTGAAGGCTTTCTTTATCGAACCAGTCTTGGTATTTTACGCGCTAGTGTTGCTATGGGAAGAAAAATCAAATATCAGATTGGCGCTGCAGGGATTGTTTGTGAGCTCCGGATTAATCTCGCTGTTCGGCGTCGTCCAATATTTTACCCTGTCCGGCTTGCCAATCCGATTTTGGGGCACGGGGATAGAACCGGAGCGCATAACTTCGGTTTTCGATTATCCGAATGCCCTGGCCTTGTTCCTGGCGCCGTTGTTTGGTCTGTTTGCGATTTTAATTTACAAAAAATATCGGTTATTTGAACGCGAATGGCTGGAAATTCTGGGGCTCCTGCTCATGGCCGCGGCCTTGATTCTCACCTTTTCCCGGGGCGCCTGGCTCGCGGTTGCAATTACCCTGACTCTGTTCCTGATCAAAAACCACAGCGGCCGGGCTGTACTGACCATCGTCACCCTGGTATTGCTCGGATCATTGGGAGTGGGAGTGGCTCCGATCCGGCAACGGCTCGTCTCCGCCGTCTCCGATGCTTCCAGTGACGCCCGGCTGGAGCTCATGCGGCTTGGCATCCAAAAAATCCAAGACGAACCATTTTTGGGCAACGGACTGCACGGTTTTCGCACGACTCTGAGCGCGGCCGACTTTCAAGGAGAGATTCTCAATTATCCGCACAATATTTTTCTGAACTTCTGGCTCGAAACCGGCTTGCTTGGGCTGCTGGCATTTGGTCTGATCATAGGTGCCGTCGGCGAGCGGCAAAAAAAACACCCCACGGTGTGGGGCCTGGCGGCCGCGGCATTCCTGCTGATTGTGATTTTGCACGGCTTGGTCGATGTCCCTTATTTCAAGAATGATTTAGCCGTGCTGTTTTGGTTTGCGATTTCACTATTTTACTTAGACAATTAATTTCTCTTGACCTCCAGGCTGTCCCACATAAAATTAAAGGCAGCCTTTTGCATTTGCGCCAGTTCTAGGCTTTCTATTACCACAGCTGACAAATTACGGCCAAAGGAAAACATCGCGATCTTGTTGTTCCAAACATTGTATTGACCGTGATAACTGTAAGTTTCCGGTATCAGTCTTACCTGCCGAAGCTGTTGTGGTCCCAGAAGCTTTCTCTCTCTGGCCTTCGGAGAATCTATAAGAATAACTTTAACAGGAATTTTACGTTCCACTCTTTTCATTACGAATTCCGGAAAGTCTTCCAAAACTTTAAATAAATCCTCTGCTGAACCAAGTGAAATTAATTCCTTGGCTTCCACAAGTATTTCACCTAAGACTAGCTTCAACCCCTGACGGCCTTCGTAAAATCGCACTGAGGGCCTGGTTTTATTGCTGCCATATAAAGAAACAAATTTTGGCAGCGCTCTTTGGATTAGTTCGGATTTTTCTTCCAGTAAATTCAAAAGCGAATGAGGGTCATCGGCACTAAAATACTTCACGCTTTTCTTTTTATACATGGAGACCAGACCGCTGTCCAACAAGTGGTTCAGTTCCAGTTCCGTAGTGGAACGGGGCATGCCAGCGGCTTGGGCGATCTTCAGCACGGTGCCTGAACCCACTTCCAAACACGCCAAGTAAACCTTGGCTTGTTTTTGTCTAAGCCCATATTCGATAAGAATGCGCTCTAATTGGGATTCTGCCATAAAAACTGGCGGCATTAATTGCCTATATAATGCCTTATTTATTGGCTTTTTGTCAATATCTCGAAATAACTGCCCAAATTATTGTATATATTCCTAGAACTGATAATCTATATCGTTGCACTCTGGCAACACAAAGGAGGAATAATGGTCTGGTACGCAGAGCAAGTGCTCCGGATGCTGTTCATGAGCCTACTCGTGACCGGCGTGGCGACCTGGCGGAACTTGGGTTTCGTTGACGATTTTGTTGCGAGATGGCTACATGCGTGGTACGTGTCCTTCGCGATATCTCTGCCAATGGGCATCGTAATCGGCCGGATCGCACACAAAATAGTGCGTTGGACAGGAACACGCTTTACAGCAAGTGGGCCTATCAAGAAATTGGGTAAATCGAAGCTTCTTGCCGCGCTCTTGGATTCGTTCCGAATGCCGCCAACTTAAAAAGTCGGCGGCACGGCTCAGTCAGCGACTGAGCCGTTCCTTTTTATTTGAACCTATATATTGACAAATAGTATGCTTTGTCATAAACTATATTTATGAAGTATTTTGACTGGAGTGTTGATAAAAATATTCAGCTAATAGATAGCCGCGGTATAGGATTTGAGTATATCATTATAGCCTTAAATGAGGGTCGGTTACTCGACATCCTAGAACACCCGAACTCAAAAAAATACCTCAACCAAAAAATCTTTGTGGTTGAAATCAATCATTACGCTTACTTGGTTCCTTTTGTGGAAGATGATAAAAAAATCTTTTTAAAAACTATTATCCCGAGCCGTAAGGCGACTAAGAAATACTTAATTAATAAATAAACTATGCAATATTTAGAACTCGATGATTACGAAAAAGAGATAATAAAATCCTATGAAAAGGGTAAAGTTAAGCCTGTCTCTAATCAAAAAATTGAGAAATTGCGTTACCAAGCATACGCGAAGGCTGCTTTAGATAAAACAAGAAATGTTAACATTCGCCTATCGGAAAGCGACTTGTTGAAGATAAAAGCGATGGCTCTACAAAAAGGTATTCCGTATCAAACTCTGATGGCTTCGCTGATCCACCAATATTCAAACGGTCAGCCAAAGCGCGATTAAGTAAAATCGTCCCGATTAATCGGGACGATTTAATTTCTAGCTGTTTTCCACAAAGTTAAACCCATCTTTATCTTTGGGTTTTTGTTTGGGCCGGATCACCAATTTGCGGGCGGGTTCATGACCAACTGATTCTGCACGACTTGGTCGATGTCCCTTACTTCAAAAACGATCTGGCGATCTTATTTTGGTTCATGATCAGTCTGTTCTATATCCAAGATTAAATCTTTATCGCCAACGCTATATAAAAACTAGCATGGCTCAGTCAGCGACTGAGCCATGCTTTTATTTAGGCTTTATTTAGGTTTGATGAGATCTGGCCAGTAGTGGTTTACAGCTGCCTCATAGCCGCCCATTTCCTCCATCTTTACCCGCTGGTTCGTGTAACTATCCGTGGGGAATTCATTGGAGACCACCGATGTTCTCAAAAGATCGTTCCACTGCTCACACCACCCCTTCCCATATGGTTGGTCGTTAGACACGATAACTTTTCTTTCTTCGATCTGCAACCATGATGGGTTATCAAAACCTAAACCTGGCAGCCAATGAAAGATGGAGTCTTTGCGACTACGCCTTTGCATAATCCCTACGTATTTGGCCCCGGAGAATACAGCGATCGTGGCTATTCCAAACCCTACGGGAATCTGATCTGTGTCGTTCTCCCACAAGTCAGTCAACACTGCGTCCCAGTATGGCAGGCGCGATTGGAGTAACTTCTCACGTCTTATTTTGAAATGATGCCACCATTGAGTATTGCCTCCTGCATGGTTCGGCCTATACTGCGCCCACAGTTCTTCCCACGTATGACCATATTTGGGCCGAACTTCCTCATGTGCCTCTTCCAATGTATACACGACCTTCAATTCCGTAGACTCGGGGAATTGGCCGATAACCGATTGGCCCTGCGTGTAACCCAGATCGACTACCAACAATCGTTTTTTCATGTTGTCCTCCATCAAGTTGATTTGACATTATGCAAATAATATAATATATTGTAAAGACTGTTGAGACAATTTGACAACAATGAACTTAAAATCAATCTATTCAGTATTTGCTTTGGATCCTTCTCAGATACAAATTTTTGAGGTCCTGCTTCTAACCGGCCCTCAAAAAGCCAGTTCTCTGGCTAAGCAAATAAAGTCCAATCGGACGACAGTATATAATTCTTTAGACCAGATGACTAAACTGGGTCTGGTCTTTGAGACTCTCAAAAATGGAATTAAACTATTCGCTATTTCACCATACGAAAAAATCAATCTCTTAATCCAAGAAAAAGAGAATAAACTTATTGAAGCCCGCCAAGCCTTGAATGAATTAAAAAGTATACATACTAAGAATGGTAAATTGTTTCAGCCCCGGGTGCAGCTATTCGAAACTCAGGAAGAACTTCGGCAAATGATGAAGGATTTATTGCTCTACGAAAACATAACCCTCTTGGCTTATTGGCCGATACTGAACGTGTTGGAGACTTTGGGTCCTGACTTTATAGAAGAATTCAACAAAAAAAGATTAGCCAACAACATCAAAATCAAGGTGATTTGGCCACAAAACCAAATCCCGTCTATCAAAGTTCATAAATTCTTAGCTTTCGGCCCAGAATTCAAAAGGGAAGTCCGAATCGCGCAAACAAACATTAATTTTTCCCTGGGGTACGCCATATACAAAAATACCGTGAGGTTTATCTCATCCTCACGGGAAAATTTCGGGTTTTTGATTGAAAGTGAAGAATTGGCTGAAATGCTAAAGGGCCAATTTGAATTGATCTGGCAAATTTCTAAACCACTAAAGATCCGGGCTTAACTATTTTCGACGAAATTAAACCCATCCTTGTCCTTGGGTTTTTGTTTGGGCTTGATAATCAATTTGCGATTCGGTTCCACCCCCACACTTTCGGAACCGATATCATTATAAAGTGAAAGATAAGAATGGACCACCCGGCGCTCATGCGCCGGCATAGGTTCGAGTGACACCGGCTTACGGGTTTGGCGCACGTGGTGGGCGGCCTTGCGCGCCAACTCCTTCAGATACAAACTGCGCTGGTCTTTGTAGTCATCGATATCGACGGCAAACGGAAACCGGTCCGCCTCGGCTCGCGCCGGGCGAGACGGGTCATCATTGGTTTGCTTGCGAAACAAAATTCGGATCAGATGCTGCAGAGCCTGCAGATTCGCACCCTGCTTGCCGATCAACAGCTGAGCGTCTCTAGTTTTGACATTAAAAACCGTGCGGTCTTCTTCCATCCGCTCATAAACTTCGGCCTCAAAACCCATCTGCCGCAGTAAGTCTAAAATAATTTTTTTAAGTATCTCGTTCATCCCGTTAGAAATAGTGATTAGTTAATATAATATATAATTTTTATTATCAACCCGTAAAATATAGCTTTTGCCAGTAGTTAACCACGCAAAATTTATAACGGGATTCATACCTTAACCGGTTGCACTTCTCTTCTTAAAATATAATATTGCTGGGCAATGCCAAACAGGGTGGTAACAATCCAGTAGAGGGTCAAACCGGCCGGAAACCGCATGCCGATAAAAACCGTCACGGCTGGCAGGAAATAGAGCGTCTGGTATTGCATCATCTTGGTCGTGGTATCGGCGCTCTGCTGCTTGGGCAGCATCAGCCGGCTTTGAAAATACTGGAGCAAACCGGCAACGATCGCCATGGCGACATTGCGGCCCCCGAGGTTAATCCAGTGCAAAAACATGGGATTAATTTGGCCCGGATCGGCAATGAAGGAATACAGACCGTGCAGTTGGGTGCCATTGAGGCTCTGGATAAAGACCTGGTAGAGGGCAATTAAAATCGGCAGCTGAATAAGCAACGGCAGGCAGGCGCTTAGGGGGTTTACTTTATGTTCCTTGTAAAGCTCCATCATGGCCTTAGCGTGCGCTTCTTTGTCGTCCTTATGTTTTTCTTTGAGAGCAGTCATTCTTGGCTGCAGCTCATTCATGACTTTCTGGCTTTTGAGCTGCTTGTGAAACGATGGCAGGAGCAACAGCCGCGTCAGCACCGTCAAAATAATAATCACCACCCCGATGTCCGGAATATAGTGATAAAAAAAGACCAACAGATTGAGCAGGGGATAAACTAAAATTAAATTAAACCAATATGACATAAATTTAGCGGCAGCGAATGAGCCGGTTAATTATTTGCGGCAGGGACAGCAAGCCGTCGTTTAATAAACTTAACCGGGCAAACTCCGAACAGGACGGATAAAACTGACAGTAGCCATACGGATACAAAATTTGCTGCGGTCCATGGTCGGGTGAAAGTGTTTTCTGATAAACCACGACCAGGCCGACCAGCGGCAGGGCCAAAAATTTGCTGACAGATTTTAGGATTTCCATAATCGCGCGTCGGTAAATAATTTATTCACGATCTCTTCCAGCTCTCCGAATTTGATCTTGACCAGGCCGGCTTTCGGGAAGAACAGCAGGTCGGCCGGTTTGAGCCGGGGCTGGACCTTAACCAGCAGGTTTTTGATCCGGCGTTTGACCAAATTGCGCGCCGTGGCTTTGGCCAGAACCTTTTTGGGGACAATAAAACCAAAACGTGGAAAGTTTTGGTTTGCCGCAAAGTGAACACGAAGCGTTAGGAGCTTTGAGTGATAGGATTGGCTTTTGCGAAAAGCTGAAAAATCTTTTTCAGTTTTAAGAAGAGTTAACTTCGGCATTAAACCGTCAGGCGTTTGCGGCCCTTGGCCCGGCGGCGGGACAGCACAGCCCGGCCGTTGCCGGTGCGCATCCGTTTGCGGAAGCCATGGACCCGTTTGCGATGGAGCTTTTTGGGGTTATAAGTTGGTTGCATACATTAAAATGACCCCATGATTATAATATAATTTCCAATTTTTGTCACGAATGGACGAGTAGGTGAGACTAATACACCGGTAATCCACATATTATAAACAATGGCTTATATTTTTAGCTTAAGTTAGCCAAAAAATTTCAATGGACGTGGGGATAACTTATCTGTTAAAATGGGTAAAGATTTACTTTTAGCCCCTATTCAGAATCCCCTTTATGACTAATCAACAGCTCTGGCAAGCCATTCTCGGAAATCTCGAATTAACCCTTTCAAAAGCCAACTTCACCACCTGGTTCAAGAACACCACCATCACCGAAAAAGCAGACTCCAGCCTGATTGTTGGCGTTCCCAATGCCTTCACCAAGGAATGGCTGCAGAACAAATATAATCCCGAAATCCTCAGGGCCGCCAAAACCCTCCTGCCGGAAATCAAAGAAATTAAATACCAGATCGCCAACAATTTCCCGGCCCCCACTACTCCATCCATGTCCCGGGAAGCATCGCGTGTGGCTCCCCGACGGGCCGAAAATCAAACTCTCAACCCCAAATACGTCTTTAATACCTTTATCGTTGGGTCCCACAACCAACTCGCGCACGCGGCCAGCCTGGCCGTCAGCAAAAAACCGGGCTCAGTCTATAATCCGCTTTTCATTTACGGCGGCGTCGGCCTGGGCAAAACCCATTTGATGCAAGCGGTTGGGGCAGAAGTGTTAAAGCGCGAGCCGGAAGCCAAAATCTTATATGTTACCTCTGAGCGATTCACTAACGACTTTGTGACCGCCCTGTCCCAAGGGCGCGCCGACCAGTTCAAGTCCACTTATCGCAACGTGGACGTCTTGCTGGTGGACGATATTCAGTTTCTGGCCGGCCGGGAAGGGACCCAGGAAGAGTTTTTTCATACCTTCAATGCCCTGCACCAGAACAACAAGCAGGTGGTCATGACTTCCGACCGGCTGCCCAAGGAAATTCCAGCCATCGAAGAGCGGCTGGTCTCGCGGTTTGAGTGGGGGATGATTGCAGATATCCAATCACCGGATCTGGAAACCCGGTTGGCGATTTTGAAAACCAAAGCCCGGGAGAAAAACTACAATATCGATCCGGATGTGCTCAATTACATTGCCGAAAACATCCAAAGCAATATCCGCGAACTGGAAGGGGCGCTTAACCGCCTGATGGTTTATTGCCAGCTCAACAACACCAAACCAACGCTCGATCAAGTCAAGGGTGTTTTGGTCAATGTCATCACCCCGCCCAAAAAACGCGGGGTTTCCGCCAAAAAAATCATTGAGGCGGTGGCGGATTTTTACAACGTCACCACCGATGATATGGTCAAACAATCCCGCAAGAAAGAATACGTCAACCCGCGCCAGATTGCCATGTATATTATCCGCAAGGAACTGGAAACCTCCCTGCCGTCGATCGGCGATTTGTTTGGCGGGCGCGACCACACCACGGTTATCCATGCGATTGATAAAATTGAGAGGATCATTAAAGAAAAAAGTTCAACCAAACAGGAAATTGATTTAATCCGCGACCGGTTGTATCTGATATGATGTTCAAATGTTGTGGGTAAGAACAAATAAGCTGTGGAGGAAATTGAATAAAAAAATATTTAGTTTCCAAAAACAAAACTTGTCAGAATCTTGTTCACAGCTTACAGACAGTTCGTTAAATTTTTTAAACCAAATACCTCGAACAAAAATCGGATAAATAAATCTTTTACACAAAACCACAACTTCTATTATCATTATTGTTTTTATAAACTCTTTATGAAAATAACTTGCACGCGGGATAATTTAAAGAAAGGTTTATTTGCGGTTAGCCGGATTGTCGGATCTGGTAATCCGCTTCAGGTTTTGAATAATATTTTAATAAAAACAGATGAGGGCCGGGTTAAACTGTCTTCGACCAATCTGGAAATTGGGGTTAACACTTGGGTCGGCGGCAAAATTGAAGAAGAGGGCGCGATCACCGTGCCAGCCCGGATTATTAATGAATATATTAATAACCTGCCGACCGAGAAAGTTGAGATCGAAACGACAGAAAACAATACCCTGAAGCTGGAATCGGAGAACTACCACACCAGTATCAAAGGCCTTTCATCTGAAGATTTTCCGCTGATCCCGCAGGTGACCGAAGAGCCGTTGGCCAAAATCGACAGTCAGGAGCTCAAAAACGCCTTGTCCGAAACCGCCTGGGCTGCTGCCGCCAACGAAACCCAACCGGAAATTTCCGGCGTATTCATGGCTTTTGAGAATGATCGCGTCCGGATTGCGACCACTGACCGGTATCGGTTGGCTGAGCGTACCGCAACTCTCCTGGAGCCGGCCCGCAGCCAGAAAGAGGTTATCATCCCGGCCCGCACGGTTGGCGAGCTATATAAGATTTTGGGGCTAGGCAAAGGCGTGGTGGAAATTTATTTTTCCGAATCCCAAGTCCTATTCAAATTTGATGATACTGAACTAATCTCGCGCCTGATCGACGGCCAATACCCGGATTACCGGCAGATTATTCCCAAAGAATTTAAAACCATGGTGGAAGTCCCCCGCGAAGACCTGCTACATGCGTTAAAAGCCACAGCCTTGTTTGCTCCGGACTCGAACAACATCACGATCGAAGTTCGGCCGGACAGCGGTCTGACCGTCACCGCCTCCTCCATGGCCGCCGGCGAAAATACCACGCAGGTTAAGGCCAAAGTTACCGGGGGCGACAACTCCGCTGTTTTTAATTTCCGCTATCTGCTGGATTGTCTTAATAACCTGTCCGAGGAAGGTGTGATTTTCAAAATGATTAATGATTCCTCGCCGGCGGCGATTGTGCCGATTAAGCGCGATAATTATTTGTATATCGTGATGCCGATTAAACTGTAAATGAGATTAACCAATCTGGTTTTAAAAAATTTCCGTAACTATCAAAACCTTGAGGTCAGTTTCAACTCTGACCTCGTTTTGATATTGGGAGCCAATGCGTCCGGCAAGACCAACCTGCTCGAAAGCATTTATTTTTTGTCGCGCCTCAGGTCATTCCGCGCTCCGGATGAGCTGCTGATCAACCACCGGGAAGATTATTTTGCTCTCCAGGGCCGAGCGGGCAACCGGCAGATGGAAACCGTGGTCCAAAAGTCCGGTTTGGTTAAGCGCTCATTTAAACTCGATGGCCAAAAAACGAAACGGAGCTTGTGGCAAACTTTCGCTACCGTGCTGTTCGTCCCCAATGATTTGAATTTGTTCATTTTGGGTCCCGTCTTCCGCCGCAAATATCTGGACGAGGTGCTCGGCCAGCGGGACTCCCTGTATGTGCTGAGTCTGTCTTCGCTAGAGCATGTCTTGAAGCAGCGTGGAGCGCTCCTGCAGCTGCTGGGGCGCGGGGAGGGTCAAAGGAGCGAGCTTGATTATTGGAACCTGGAATTGGCCAAAACAGCCCTAACTATTTGGGTCAAGCGCACAGAACTGATCGGGTTTTTGAACCGCCGCTTTAATCAGGTCAACCGTGACCTCACCAACTTTGATCATATATATCAGATTGAATTTGTAAGCGCTAACCGGTTCGCGAACGAGAATGAATTTTTGGCGGAACTGGGCCGGTTGGAGCCGGCGGAAATCCGGGCTGGTAAAAATTTGCTGGGCCCGCATCGGGATGATTTTTTGATCAAAAAAAATGGGGAACTGAATATTTATAATTCCTCCCGCGGCGAATTGCGCGCCCAGATTTTGGCACTCAAGTTACTGCAGGCCGAATATTTAACGAATGGTGAGAGTAAGCCGGTCATCCTACTGGACGATGTGTTTTCCGAACTCGATGAAATTCGCCGGACGAAATTGCTGGAAACGTTAACCGGCCATCAAATTTTTATCACAACTACGGAAGAACATCATTTGCCAAAACTCGCCAAGGATGTGCAGATCTTTAAGGTTGAAAATAACCAGCTAAAATAAAACCGCCGTTGAGGCGGTTTGTTTTTTATTTTTTTTCGTGGGGGTGGCCCCTGAGGTCTTCCGGCAGCTGTTCGTAAAGATCGAGGATCATTTTTTCGATCCGCTGCGGGTTGGGGACTTTGTTAAAGGTAAACCGTTCGGTTTCGCCCGCGGTCTGGATGTAGACGTTGCCGTAGTCGAGGAAGGTGCCAAAGATGCCGGAAACTTCCGCCGTCACATCCTCGATCCGGCTCAGATGCAATTCCGAAATCGTATGGTGGATGAGCGAGCGCTGGGTAATATCCACGATTCGCTGGTTGGTCACAATCTGAATATTGAGATAATACATGACCCAGAGGATTAGCAGGCCGAGTACGAGAAACATCAAGTAGATGCTTTTAAGCAGATTGACGTAGCCAAGATAAGGGGCGGTATTAAGGACCGGGGCGTAAACATTGATCGCCCAATCACCGAGCATTAAAAAAGCGGCGAACATCAGCCAAGCCAGCAGCTTGGTTAGAAAAACCAGCCAGTGCTCGCGTACCACGAGCAGCACTTCTTCGTCGGCTTGCTGCCCCGGAAACATAATGGTTCGTTTGAACTTCGGCCAATACATAGGATTCTAAAACTTAATGCCGTTAAGATTGCCGACGGCCGCCGCGTAGAGGCTGGCCGAGATAATTAGGTAGAGCAGCGCGACGATAATGGCAAGAATCATGGAGCGACCAAACCGCAGCAGCGAATAAAGCGCCACGAGGCTGTAAATCACAAACCCAGCCATCAAAACGTAAAACGCCAAAGCCAAAATCGTATGGCCGAGAGTGGTGGGTTGGTAAATGTCAGGAGTCATAAGAAATTTATAAAAGAGTTTGCCCGGCCGGTTTCTTGACCGGTTTTTTGAGATGATCGTAAGCGGCAGGGGTGGCGACCCGGCCCTTGGGGGTGCGCTCAATCAGGCCCAAGCGGAGTAGGTAGGGTTCGTAAATATCTTCGATCGTGCCTTGGTCTTCCGACGTGGCCGCGGCGATGGATGAGATGCCGGTGGGGCCGCCGCCGAATTTTTCGATCAAGGCTTCCAAAATCCGCCGGTCGTTTTGATCCAGACCCAATTCATCCACTTCCATCATGGACAGGGCTTGATGGGCGATGTCTTCGGTAATCTTGCCTGCGGCTTTGACCTGGGCAAAATCCCGCACGCGCTTCAGCAGCCGGTTGGCGATGCGCGGCGTGCGGCGGGAGCGCTTGGCGATTTCTTTTTTGCCGGGGTCATCAATGCCGATATTTAAAATTTTGGCGGCCCGGCCGATAATTCTCTCGATCTCCGGTTCCTCGTAATAATCCAGGCGGTAAGTCATGCCGAACCGGTCGCGGAACGGGCCGGTCAGCAGGCCGATCCGGGTGGTCGCCCCAATCAGGGTAAATTTGGGCATGTCGAGGCGAACTGCTTTCGCCCCCGCGCCCTTACCGAGGACAATGTCGAGGCAATAATCTTCCATGGCGGGATACAAAATTTCTTCCACGGTTTTGTTCAGGCGGTGGATTTCGTCGATGAACAAAATATCATTTTCCGCCAAATTGGTCAGGATTGAGGCCAGATCTCCGGCTTTTTCGATGGCCGGGCCGGAGGTGACTTTGACATTGACGCCGACTTCCCGGCCGATGATGTGGGCCAGCGTGGTTTTGCCCAAGCCTGGGGGGCCGTAGAATAAAATATGCTCTAGAGTTTCTTTGCGACCGCGGGCAGCGTCAATCAAAATTTTTAGATTTTCCTTGATTTTTTCCTGGCCCACATATTCGGCGAGTTTCTGGGGCCGTAGAGTTGCCTCAAACAAGCTCTCGTCAGGCATTGAGACGGGATTTATAATATCAGTTTCTATTTCGTTGGTTTCAATCATGATTTAAGTATAGCACTAGTCCTCGTGCCTGGTAATTACAAGACAAATTGGCCATTGGCGTAAATAATTTTGCGGGAGCCGTTTTTGAGGTGCGCGGTGACAACACGAGGGGTGGTGGAGATGATATCCGTATGCACCGAGGAGTCGTTAAATCCCAGCGCCAGAGCTTGTTTTTTGGTCAGCTTCGCGGCGTCGCCGGCATAGGTGTCCCGATAGGACATGCCGAGAGCGAGGTGGGTGTTGCCTTGAGGACCGCCCATATTTTCATCGAAGAGGGTTTCCGCCATAAATTTGGTGATGCGGGAAAACCGCCGGTCAGTCAAAGAGTATTCACCAATCCGGTCTGCGCCCGGAGTCGCGATCATTTGTTTTAACAATTTTTCATTCGACTTGGCGGAGCTTTTCACCACCCGGCCGTTTTTAAACCACAGTTGGATGCCGGTAATTTTATTGCTATAGCGATAGAGGGGTTGGTTGAAGCGAATCCAGCCCTCGGTGCCGCGCCAATCCGGCGAAGTAAAGAGCTCAAAACTGGGAATATTGCGCCCGCTGCCGCCGAGCCACTGGCGTTTCTCGCCCAGCTTGACCCATAAATCCATATCTGGCCCCACCGCGTGGAGCGATTCGGTCTGGGGTGCGAGCTTGTTGAGCTTGGTTCGATATTTTTCTAATTCGCGGTAAATTTGTTTCCATTTCGCGACCGGATTGGGGTGATCCAGGAAGCACGCCTTGATGATTTGATTCCAATATGCTTTTTCTGACAGCCCGGCTTCGGCGGCCATGGCGGCCGTGCCATACAAGGCAATGGTCCAAGTAAATTTCCCGGCCCACTCTTTTTCATTTCGCCAATCCATAAACGGTTTGAGGGCGACGCCACGACGCATAATTTTTTTCGGGTCCACTCCCCGGAGGGCATGGGGATCATTGGTTGAGAGCAGGAAGATTGAGTGATCCATCTGGTTCATCAAACCTTTAAGATATTTGTCCGGAAAAAAATCCAATTGATGCTGTTCCGCTTGTTCATAAAAATATCGGGTATAGCTTTCATTGCGGCGCTTGTCGCCTTGTTCATCATCCGGCGCGTAGTGGGAGATGACATGGCCACCCGCGTCGACGACAGCGTTGCACACAGCCAAAAATAGCGGCCGGGCTGATTCGTTGGCGCTGACGCGGACGACTTCTCCGCGTTTGATGCCCTTCCCGCCACCGAGGGCAAACCGGACGAGAACTTGCGCGTAGCGGTTGAGTATTTTTTGATCGGGGTGAAAAGTAAACATGGTTATTGGGTTAATGGTGGGGTGATAGGGGTGGTCGGCGTTTCCGGGTTGGGGGTGGAGGGTTGTTCGACTGCGTCACGGTGGAACAGCGCAGGCGGCAGATAGGTGCTTTTGAAGACTTGGGTGACGAGCTGGCCGTTTTTGGTGACATGTTTGGTCCAGGTTGCTTTCATGGAGCCGTCAGGTTTTTTGTCATATTGTGTGGGGCCGTCAAAGGTTATGGTCCGGCTGTCCTTGGTACCATAAAATTCAAAATAAAGTTTGCGGCCTACAATTTTGGTGTGGATCAGCAGGCTAGTGGGCAGGTCATTGATGAATTTTAAGTCCGCCGAGCCGGGGTAAATTGTGGCATCGGTGCCTTGGGGCGCATAGTATTGGACGGCGAATGAATGATTGCGCCTAGCGGTGATCGGCAGGCCGGCATTCATGGCCGCGCGGAAGGTGGTGGAAGAGACCTGGCACAGCCCGCCGCCGAATTCCGGCGTCACCCCTCCCGGTTTAATCACCAGCTCCGGCAGGAACCCGTGTTCCGCGTCGACGTCGCCCAGATATTTATTGAATGAGAATTCTTGCCCCGGCGCCACAATCAAACCGTCAAATTTGTCTGCGCCCACGGCGATATTGTGGATACGGTTTCTGGGTGAGCCGCTGAAGTTTGATTCGCCGATCGCCACGAGTTCATTAATTCCAAGGATATTGGTGCTGGCAAGCTTAACAGTTGGCTCCGAAATCAGGACCGGCAGCGGCTGGGACCCGTCGGCGAGCAGTTGCTGGCGCAGAGCATAGAGATCGAGCGCTTGTCCGTTTTGTCCGGGGATAAAGTGCGTGGCCCGTTTATTTTCAATCGTCAGCTCGGCCCCGGCCGACTGCTGGTTGATTTGGGCAGGGAGTTTCATGACTTCCTTAATGGTGGTGGGGGCAAATAGACCGGCTGTTGGCAAATTGGTCTGCCCAAACAAAACGGCCCGCGCCAAAATTGCCAGATCCCCGTCATTGCGGGTCAAAAGCTGTGGCGTGTAGTTGTCGACCTGGACCGCAATCTCCCAGGTTTGATTGTTGAAGGCAAAAGTTGCGGCATGGGCAAACATCGGCGCCAAAAACAGGGGTGCGGCGATCAAACAGGCTTTAATTAGCTTTGATGGTAATGTCACGGACGTTTCCGGGTTTAATCTTAAACGTAACAACAATGTCGCAGAGCTTTTCAATTTTCGAAAATTTTTCCACCCACTCAATCAGAATCAAATTGTTCCGGCCCAACAGTTCCATGAGTCCCAAATTTTTAAGCTGGCTGGCTTTGGTCAGCCGGTAAAAATCCAGATGATAAAGATTGGATCGTCTGGCCCGGTGATCGTGCCGAATCACAAATGTCGGGCTGGAAATTTTTTTGATCCCCAGAGCTTTGGCAAAGCCTTGGACAAAGGTTGTTTTGCCCGCGCCCAAGGTTCCGGTTAGGCCGATGGTGGCGCCACGGCCCTTAAGCGTTAGAGCCAGGGCGGCCGCCAGGCGGTGGAGCTGTTTTAGGTCGAGGTTTTTGTAACTGGCCATAGAGTCATTTTAACGAGGTTGACTTAAGAAGTAAAATCTACTATATTACTATGATTATTTCAAATATGAATAACCCGTCGAATAATATTTTACAAACCCTGATCCAGCGTCTGGCCCAAGCCGGCAGCGTGTTAATTTTGGCTTCGGGATCCTCGGGGGACGGGCTAGCCTCGGGGTTGGCACTGCGGGCTTTCCTTAAGAAATTGGAAAAAGATGCCGTGTTTTACGCCCTGAAGCCGATTTCAGACCGGTTTGGGTTTTTGCCGGGCGTCGAAGAGGTTTTGCCCCAGGTTGATCTGACCAAGAGTTTTGTGGTTGATGTTTCGACCAAGCGCTCGCCATTGGCGGAATTGAGCTACAAGAAGGACACGGATCGGCTGTCGATTTTTTTAAAGCCCGCAACCGGCAGCCTGACGGCGCAGGATGTTTCGTTCCGCAGCTCGACTTTCCCGTATGATCTGGTCATTGTCCTGGGTCTGACTTCGTTTGAGCAGCTGGGGGAATTTTATGCCCAACATACAGATTTGTTTTTTGAGACGCCGGTGGCCAACATTGACTTCAAGGCGCAGAATCAAAATTTTGGCCAGATCAATTTGGTTAATTTATCCGCCACTTCCTGCTCCGAAATTATTTTTGATTTGATTAACCAATTTGAGGCTTCACTCCTCGACGAGATCATGGCCACTCAATTATTGGCTGGTATAATTGCCGAGACCGACAGCTTCCAGCATCGCAGCACCACTCCTCAAATTTTAATGAAAGCGTCCCAGCTGGTCAGCCTTGGCGCCAAGCAGCATGAAATCATTGGCAGTTTATACAAGACCAAGAGCCTGGGCCTGCTTAAGTTGTGGGGCCGGGTCTTGTCCTCGCTCAAGCAGGACGAGCCTCGCTCGCTGGTTTATTCTTCGGTCACGGCGGTTGATCTGGCCGAGGTTGGTGCCACTAGCGCGGATGCCGACAATATTCTCAAAGAGATGGTGTCGCAGCTGGCATTTGCCAAAACCCAGCTGTTTCTGGCGGAACTTCAAGCCGGCCAAGTGACGGTCTATTGCCAAAGCCAGATACCGCTTAATCTGTCGGAGTTGTTCGGACGTTTCAATCCGGAAGTCAGCCTAAACAATGGCGTCAAGTTTGTGGTCGGCGCCGGCCTGGCCGAGGCCGAACTGGTAATAGTTGAGACTCTGCGCAACGAACTGGCCAGAATTTTGGCCTAAACTTTACCACTTTGATATACTTACAGCATGCTTTCGGTATCCGACAAAGCGATGCGGGTCAAACAAGTTTACTCCGAGCTTAATCGCAAGTTCGAAGAAGAAGAGACCCAGCGCGCTGCCCAGAAACAAAATATCCGTTATATCAATCTTTATGGCTTCCCTATGGATGTCCAGGCTTTGGCCTTGCTCCCCAAAGCGGTGGCAGAGTCCTCGGGCGCGGCCGTATTTTACAAAGAAGGCCGCTCGGCCAAATTGGCGATCTTAACGTCGCTCAAACAGGCGCAGCCGGCCATCCAGATGTTGGATAAGGAAGGGTATAGCGTCGATCATTATCTGGTTTCGCACAGCAGCTTTGATCATCTGATGACGGGCTACGGCCAGGTCTTGAGATCGGAGCGCAAAACCGAAAGAATGGACCTTGCCGGCTCGGACCCCAAATTGGAAGCGCACTCCCTGGCCGACCTGGCCGAAAAATTAACCAACACTTCGGCCACCGAATTGATCGAAACCATTTTGGGGGTGGCCCTGAATCTTGATTCATCGGACATTCATATCGAACCGGAAGGCGGGGATGTCAAAATCCGTTTGCGGATTGACGGCGTTTTGCAGGACGCGGCCAGTTTAACGCGGGAACTGCACCAGACTGTGGTTTCGCGCATTAAAATTTTATCCAAAACGAAACTTAATATTACCACCAGTCCGCAGGACGGCAGTTTTAGCCTGACTTTTGATAAATTTCCGGTAGACGTCCGTGTCTCGATCCTGCCTTCCGCCTTTGGCGAATCCGTGGTCATGCGTTTGTTGCGGCAGGATAAAGGCAGTTTGAAATTTGAAGATCTGGGGATTGAGGGGCTGGCCCGCGAGCGGATTTTACAGGAGATACAAAAGCCCAACGGCATGGTTTTAACCACCGGCCCGACCGGCAGCGGCAAAACCACGACCTTGTATGCCATTTTAAATAAATTGAACGGGCCGGGCGTGAAAATTATCACTCTGGAAGACCCGGTTGAATATCGGATCGAAGGCATCACCCAAACGCCGATTGATTCGGGGGCTGGCATGACCTTTGCTTCCGGCCTGCGCGCGATTCTGCGCCAAGACCCGGATATTATTATGGTCGGCGAAATGCGCGATTTGGAAACGGCGGAAACCGCTTGCCAAGCGGCGCTAACTGGCCACGTGGTGCTCTCGACTTTGCATACCAATGATGCGCCATCGGCCATCCCCCGACTCTTAGATTTGGGGATTAAGCCGTTTGTCCTGGCTCCCGCCATCAATGCGGTGATCGCCCAGCGGCTGATCCGCAAAATTTGCAGCCAATGCAAAATTAAATATGAACTGCCCACCAACCTCAAGCAGCGGGTGGATTTGATTTTAAAAAATATACCTGCCTCGGCCAAAATCAAAGTGCCGCGGGAATATGAATTCTATCATTCCCCCGGTTGCCCGGCCTGTAAAAAATTGGGGTATAAGGGGCGGATGGGAGTATATGAGGTTTTTACCATCACTGAGCCGATCGAACAAATGATCACCAAAGGCGCCACGGCTTCTGATATTCGGAAACAAGCAATTGCCGACGGCATGCTGACCATGGCGCAGGACGGAATTTTGAAAGCTCTCTCCGGCATTACCGACGTGGAGGAAGTATTTAGGGTGACTGAGGAGTAGAGATTAAGGTTGTAGGTTGAAGGATTAAGGAGGAATATGCTTGTTGAAGATTTAGAAGTATACTAAAGACTTTGTGCTCTGACATTGGAAGTTCATGAATTGACTATGAACTATCCGAAATTTGAGCTTTACGAACTTGGCTCGCAGACCCGCCGATCTTCAAATTCAGCGCCAGCGAATTTGGCCGAAGGGTTTGGTAATAAGCACACGAATATTTATACAGAAACCATCAGTCGAGCTCAAGGCGAGATCAGAGAAACGAAACATCATCTAAGAATGGCTTGTAAAAAACAGTATTTAGACGAAAATAAACTACAGTATTTTATAACAGAATACGAAAGATGCTCGAAGATGCTTTATAAACTTGAGCAGGCTTTATTAAGCGCTAGAAAACCTTAATCCTAAATCTTTAATCCTTAATCACTATGCACATCGTTTGGAACAAAGTCACCTGGTATTCGAAACTGTTTGCGGTAGTGGTGTTTCTGCTGGTTTTGCTGCTGGGGATTTATATTGGACGCCAGTATCAAGATTATCTGGATCACCAACCAACCCAACAATAATCGCCCTCTGGGCGGTTTTTTGATATGATACCTTCCTAAACGAGGAAGGGGGAAGTGGATGCACCATATCCTGATGGTCAGGTATGTTAGGCGCGACACCGGCTGGGAACTGGTGGAATGGATCGTCGATCCGAAACTGGTTCATATTGCCGTCCATGCCCGGCTGGTGCTGGGCGAGGTGGTCGAATCCTACGAGCCGTTCATTCTGGCGATCCGGGACGGCCTGGAAAAAGACTATCTCGACTTTGGCTCCGAACAGATTGAGTCTGTCGAGGGGCAGATTTTCCAGTTGACCTGCAGAGTGCGGGCCCGCAAGTCGAGACGGAGACAGCCCACCGATTCGAACGGTGATCTCAACGGCGAATAGAGAGAGGCGGCGAGCAATTCGGCCGCCTCTTCTGCTTGCTACAAGAAAGCGCTGGCTTTTGATATAATGTTCAACATGAGCGATAAGAATATTATTTTGAATACCGGAGACATCATGCCGATGTTCGGTTTGGGTAATTCCAATGCGGGTATGCCGCAGATTGGTCTTGGGACGTGGAAAGCTGAACCGAATGCAGTAGGGGCGGCAGTAAAGTTTGCTTTAGAGGAGGCCGGTTACAGGCATTTGGATTGCGCGCCGGTTTATCGCAATGAAAAAGAAGTTGGCGCGGCACTAAAAACCGTATGGGATGGCGGTAAAGTTAAGCGCGAGCAAGTATTTATCACCAGCAAACTTTGGAACACTCAGCATGCCGCCAAAGATGTCGAGCCGGCCTGCCGGCAAACTTTGGCCGATTTACAGCTGGATTATTTGGACCTGTATCTGATCCACTGGGGCGTAGCGACCCCAAACGGCGAGGATCCCGAGCCCTTGGATGAGCATGGCAATCTGATTACGGCGAAAGTTTCAATTCAGGAAACCTGGCAGGCCATGGAAAAATTAATTAAGAAAGGGTTGGTTAAAGCCATCGGCACCTCCAACTTTACCGGGCCGATGGTCGCGGATTTGCTTACATACGCCAAGGTTCTTCCGGCGGTGAATCAAATTGAATTGCATCCATATAACTCCCAAGCTCGGCTAGTGGAATATTGCCAAGCGAAAAATATTGCAGTGACCGCGTATTCGCCCTTAGGTTCACCCGGCCGGCTTAAAAGCAAGGGATCAACTTTGCCCTTTGTGAGTGAGGACCCGGCAGTCAAGCAAATTGCCCAGGCTCATAATAAATCCGCGGCCCAAGTCCTGCTGCGCTGGGCCATTCAGCGTCAGACAATCGTGATCCCAAAAAGTTTAAACCCGGAGCATCTGAAAAACAATTTGGAAGTGTTTGATTTTGAATTGACGCTGGCTGAAATGAACAGTTTAAATAAATTGGATCGCAACCTTAGATATATTGATCCCTGGGATTGGTGGAAAATTCCATATTTTGATTAACCCCCGCCGTCTCGGAACGTCTGACGTTCCTCGATTAAGAGGCGGTTTTTTGATAGAATAAGGACATGGAATTCAAGAAAAAATTGCTGTTAATTGATGGGCACGCGTTGTTTTACCGCGCCTTTCACGCCATTCCCAACATGACGGCGCCGGACGGATTTCCGACCGGGGCAATTTTTGGGTTTTTATCCATGCTGTTTAAGTCCTTGGTGGATATCAAACCCACGCACGCCTTGGTCACGTTTGATATGCCGGGCAAAATTTTTCGCGATGACATGGCTGCGGATTACAAAGCGACCCGCAAACCGATGCCGGATGAACTCAGTATGCAGACGCCAAAACTTAAAGAAATTTTAAATGCGTTGGACATTCCGATTTATGAAAAAGCCGGTTATGAAGCCGATGATCTGCTCGGGATCATTTCGCACAAGACCAGCAAAGACGTCCTCAACATGATCGTCACCGGCGATCTGGACCTGCTGCAACTGATTGACAATCATACCCACGTTTACCGGTTCAAAATCGGCTTTTCCGATATCCAAATTTTTGACATCGATAAGATGGCCGAAGTTTATGGCCTACACCCCTCGCAGTGGGTCGATTACAAGGCCATTCGCGGCGACACCTCGGATAATATTCCGGGCGTGCCCGGGATTGGGGAAAAGGGCGCGTTGGAGTTGATCAAAACTTTTGGCAGTTTGGATGGTGTGTATGAAGCAGTCGATGCCAATAGTGCAAAAATCAAACCCGGAACGCTGAAAAAACTCCAGGACGGCAAAGCTAAAGCTTATTTATCCCAAAAATTGGCGCACATTGATCAAAAAGCGGAGTTGAGTTTGTCCGCCAAAGGCGGATCCGCCTCCGGCGGAGATTTCGATTTTGAAAAGTGCATCATGGGTGATTATGATCAGGGCGAAGTTTTAAAGCTGCTGCATGCTTTGGGTGTCCGGGCTTTGGATGCGCGCCTGCCGGGCGGGTTGAAAGAAGGAATCAAAAATCGAGAATCAGGAATCAAGATACGGAAAACTGAACCGAATGCCTTGATTAAAAACGATGCTCAGGCCCTGCTGGCAGCGTATCTGCTCAATCCGGGCCAGCGCGAGTATGAAGCCAGTGATTGGCAGGACTTGGCTGCCCAGTTGCACAAAACGAAACTGGTCAAAATTTTTCAGGAAATAGAAATACCTTTGATGGAGGTGCTGGCGAAGATGCAGCGGCGCGGCATTAAGGTCGATTTGAAGTGGCTCAAAGATTTATCGGTACAACTGGATAAACGGATCAAGCAGTTGACCAAAGAGATTCACAAACTGGCCGGCGGGGATTTTAATATCGCTTCACCCAAACAGCTGCGGGAAATTTTGTTTGAAAAATTGCGGATTTCAACTGAAAATTTGAAAAAGAACAAAAAATCCGGCGGCATTTCGACTGCGGCGGGGGAACTGGAAAAAATGCGCGGACTCCATCCGATCATTGATTTGATTTTCGAATATCGGGAATTGACCAAACTCAAATCAACTTATGTCGACGCCCTGCCGCAATTGGTTGGCCGGGACGGTCGGATTCATACCACCTACAGCCAGACGATTGCTGCCACGGGCCGGTTGAGCTCCATTAATCCCAATCTGCAAAATATCCCGATCCGGTCTGACTTGGGCAATGAAGTGCGCAAGGCTTTTGTCGCTGGTCGCGGCAATATTTTGTTATCCTTGGATTATTCTCAGATTGAATTGCGGATCGCCGCTTCACTGTCAGGTGATTCGGAAATGATCAAGATTTTTTCCGCCAAAGGTGATTTTCATACAGCCACAGCGGCCAGAATTTTTGGCGTGCCAGAATCGGATGTGACTGCCAACCAGCGGCGGGATGCCAAAACCATCAACTTCAGCATTCTGTATGGCGTGTCGGCATTTGGCCTGTCATCGCGCAGCGATATGGAGCGCGGGGAAGCGGCAGAGTATATCAAAAAGTATTACCAGGCCTTTCCCAAACTGCGGAACTTTATCGACAATATGATTGATGTGGCGCACCAGCAAGGCCGGATCGAGAATCCACTCGGCCGCGTCCGTTATTTTCCGGAGATCAATTCGCCGGTGTTTGCCGTCCGCGCAGCCGCTGAACGCCAGGCGGTCAATATGCCCATCCAGTCGCTAGCCGCTGACATCATCAAAATGGCCATGATTCAAATTGAAAAGGAAATTCCCGGGGCGAACATGCTACTGTCCGTACATGATGAATTGGTCTTTGAGGTCAAAAAAACTGATGCGGAAAAGTATGCAGCTAAAATTAAACCAATCATGGAATCGGTGTATAAACTCCAGGTGCCGATTGAGGCGCACGCCAAAGCTGGTTTGAACTGGTGCGAGATGCAGAAAATAAAAATATGAGGCAAACGACCCTTTGTTTGTTGGTCAAAGAACAGGAAATTCTGTTGGCCATGAAAAAACGAGGCTTCGGCGCCGGCAAATGGAACGGTTATGGCGGCAAGCCGGAACCCGGCGAGGATTTGGCGAGCGCGGCCGTGCGCGAGACAGCGGAAGAGATCGGGGTACAAATCAACCGGCAAGATTTGATTAAGCTTGGTCGGATGGAATTTTATTTTACCAACAATCCGGATTGGGATCAGGAAGTGAATCTGTATCTGGTCCGGACTTGGTCCGGCGAGCCGATGGAAACCGAGGAAATGCGGCCGCAGTGGTTTCGGTTTGAAGACATTCCGTTTGAACAAATGTGGCTGGAAGATAAATATTGGATGCCCAAATTTTTGGCCGGGCAGAAATTTGAAGGCGAATTTTATTATAACCACGACGGCACGGCTATTGAAAAATTTGATTTAAGGGATATGAATGCCGGAAATTAAGGCGGTTGTTTTTGATATCGACGGCACGCTGACTGAGAAAAATTCCTGGCAGCAGCTGATGTTGGCCATGGGCGGGACATGGGCAGAAGATTTGGAAGTGGTGGAGTTGGAGCGCTCAGGTAAGATTACCCACGAAGAGGCCAATGCCCGAATTTTGGCATTATGGAAACGATACGGCAAAGACACTCGTGAAAATTTTACTAACGCCATGGAAGCGATGGCTCTGCGGCCTGATGCGGTCAGTTTGATTGAGTATTTAAAAACCAAAGGCATCGTCATTTGCTTAATTACCGGGTCGACTGATCTAAATGCCCAAATTGTGGCGCGCAAGGTGGGCGTGGAAAATTTTTATTACAACACGAAACTGAATTGGGACGATCACGGCCGGATTTTGGATTTTAAATACGAGTGGAAACAAGGGGAATTGAAACTAAAACAATTTCACGAATTTTTAAAGAAAAATAATCTGCAACCGGAACAATGCGCCGTGATCGGCGATAGCGACAACGATCATGAATTGTTTAAAATTACTGGTAAGGGCATCGCGGTGCGAACGGAGTTTGAAGATAAAATTTTGGAAACTTTGGCCTGGCAAGTGGTGAACACCCTGGCGGAGATTAGAGCTATTATTTAAATAGCCTTGTAACAACTACCCACCTATCGCTTGGTGGTTGTTACATTTAAAAACCCCGGGATTTCCGGGGTTTAGTATTCAGGTTTATTTTGTTTTATCCACGAGTTTCGTCAGTCGGGATTTGTGTCGGCTTGCGTTGTTGCGGTGAATCACGTTTTTTTTGGCGGCCTTGTCGAGCGCGGCGAACGCGGCCGAGAGTGCTTTGAGGGCTTCGGTTTTGTCGCCGGAGGCGGCAAACTTGCGGACCTGTTTGGCTGTTTTGCGAACGCCATCGAGAGTCTTGAGGTTGGCCACGCGGCGCTTGAGATTCTGTCTCGCGGCTTTAATGGCGGATTTAGTGTTAGGCATGAGAAAAGTTGAAAGTTATTAGATGATAGCTGATAGCGCTTTCCAGAAGCGACACTTCTGATTAGCTAAAAGATAATAGCAGAAAGTAGACGGATTGGCAAGAGGCTAGAAACCAAAATTTGTTAAAGATAAACCGAAATATAGAAATAATCCAAGAGATAATCCTAAGGCGATAGGCAATGTATACCAGAACGACTCTTTAGTTTGATAGAAATTTAATATAATTATAAATCCGCAACCCAAGATAGCGATGATGAAAGCAAGTGTGCTAAAATTATTTACATTTTTACCGTTTATTGATCCATTTATAAATGCACCTATAAGAGGTAGTAATGTAATTAATAAGATTCCAGTAAATTTTTTATTTTGTGACATATTTAGATTATTTAATTTATAATTTTATCCTCTGTTAAGGCCATATCAAATTCATTTGCTGATACAATCTGCTCTATCTTAAAGCCGTAAGATAAGAACGATTCCATCGAGATAAAGGCCACCCGCTGGTCATTATTTATATACCAAATTATACCATTGTTTAATACTAAACTGCCATTCGGATGCGGGGCTTCGGCGGTTTGTATTAATCCTCCCAATTCATAGCCGGAAACATCAGCTTTGACCGCATTTTCAAAAGTATACCCTAAATCCCAAAAAACTTGTTCGGAAATAAACCCAAATTTTTTGCCGTTATTGCCAATAATATAGACCGTCCGGCCGTCTGATATATCCAAAACCAAAACACTATCGTGAATTTGGCTAGTCTTTGGCTGCTCGATTTTTTCTCCCAAAACCGCGCCGTCTTCCAGTGGTTCGTTTATCTTTGCTTCTTCATCAGTGCTTTCCGAAGCAACCGGCGGCTCTGACTTTGGTGTTGGTATACTGCCTCCGGTGGTAGCGATCCCTATTTGAATCATTTTTACCGGTTCATTATTTCCCGCATTATCAACTGAATAGTAATATACGAACGTTATACCTGGGGCGGAAATAGCAATCGGCCCGCCATAGGTTTGATAATTGGAACCGGTGAATGAATAATTTGTACTCAGAATTCCGGCATTATTATCAGTTGCATTCAATATGAGCTGCTTGGGGCCGAAGCTTGGACCGGATTCTTCCGCCATTGTCACTGGCGACACCAAGTCAGAACTTTGCTCTGCGGTTAGGCTGCCGTTGGATTGGACTGTTTCACCTTGGACTGTAATGGCGTCATTATTGCTGGTATTGTTGATGGTAAATTCAACCGTCTCATCGGGATTGATTGGTATGTCATTGAAAATTTGAGTGCCGGTTATGACGCCGTTGTCGATGGTGGAAATTAACAGGTCAAAAGTGGCATTGTCTTCGCCCAATCCTTGGATGGTATAAGTTTGTCCATCGCTAGTCGGCAGGAAAACAAATTTTTCTCCATCAATGATTTCATAATCAGCGCCGGGGATATCCAAATCTATGGAGTCGTTATCGCCGGGTCCCAGATGGTTGTTGCCGCTGTCATAAATATGCACCGTAACCGGACTGCGCCAGAGCAGGCTCACTCCCTGCAAGTTGCAATTATTGGAGTTTTGAGTGATGTTCCCGGCCAAGGATCCGAGGGAGTTGGACAGAATGTCCAGCATCAGTTGTCGTACGCCATTGGCGCTGGGTAACTCCGCATGTTTGATACTTTTGACGTAGTATTTTTTGTTTGAGGCAATGTTTATGTAGTCAGCGCTGGCCAGTGGCACGGTGCCGTCACCGTTGCCGTAACCAATTTGGGCCAAAGAACCAGTCGTAGTGCGGTAACTGTAAGCCGACTGAGTGCCGGTCCAACAGCCGGCGATGTTGTAGGTATCGACTCCGGTAAAATCGGTATCTTCCAGATTTTTGGCAAAAAAGTTTTCAGCTTGGGCAAAGACATTGGAGTTGCCGCCGCGACTGAGAATAAATTTTTTGCTTTCATTATAGTTAAGCCGGGGAGCGTTCGTATTGGACGAGGTCATTAGGTAACCGTTGGTTTCACTAAAGTAATTTTGATTTGGCAAGAGTTCGTAAATAGACGGCATATTCTTAGATAATTCTTTTACTGTTCCCCTGTTAAGAAAAGGAATGCTTAAGTTATCTCCGTGCATTATAGTTTTCGCGGATTTGGGTGATCCTAAGTGCGGAGTTCCTACAAAAATTAGCTTATTAATACTATCGTGGCCATATTGATCTATATAATCTTCGGCTAGCAGCCCACCCATACTATGCGCGATAATATCTATTTTATTAAAATTGGTTAATGTTTTTATTGTTTCAATTCTAGTATTTAGTAAGGATATGCTGGAGTCTAGATTCAAACGCCAATCGTAAGGAAAAATGAAATACGAATTTTCCGGACCATAACCAGTATTTTCAATATCATTTATTAAAGATTGGAATATGTCCAATCTAAAAAATGGTGTTATTTCCGTGATTCTATTGATATCGCCAGTTGTTATTGTTTGGATGGATTCTCCTTCGAGATTTAGATTTAAATTATTTAAAATAAATTGATCACTACTACTGCCCAACATTCCCAATAGGTCTGGCCAAATCAAAGTTGATTCATTAAATAAGTCTGTGCCAGTTATCCCAGGAATAATCAAAACTGGTCGCAGACCTGATGGCTCCGATGGTTCTGGCGGTTCGCCGGTTGGGTTTTGGATATCATCCGTATCGACAAGATAAGAGTAGCTCGCGGCATTGCTATTGTTGATTCCATCCCAAATTTCAATCCAGATATATTTGGTCGAGACATTGGATAAAACCCGCGTGCTTTGCCCGCCTGTTGAAAACAAGTCGGTGGAAAAATCATACGAAACGACATTATTTTGGGTAAAAATATCGCCGAAGGCGGGCGCCGCGCCGACCGCGCAGTTCTGTCCCATGAAAAATGCTTTAATATAGGCAGTGGTGGCGGGGTTAAATAAAAAATCAACATTGAAAGTTATAGTATTTCCCGTTCGGGATACAAAATCGTTGTTGCTGCCATACACAAAGGCTTTATTACCATCCTCTAGGGTGGCATTGCTTGTGAGGTGCGCGGCATTGGCTTGTTGGGTATCGCATGGCGTGGTCGGCAGGGTAATGGCCCGGCCGGTTTGGGGTAATAAAAAAGCCGCACCCAAGACCAGCGCCGCCAATAGTACTCTTAAGGTTTTTATTGAGTTTTTGCTTTTATTCTCGTCCCTCATAATGAATGTAGTTATTATAATGCCAGCGATAAATTGGCCGCAAGTCCGTATCATATTTTGCTCGGCCGAGCAAAAAGATATACACCAAGATCCAAAAATTCAATTTACTTAAACTTATGCTTCTTCATTCGGGTTTTGGTCCGGATGGCGGTGATTTGGTCGCGCAGTGACGCCGCTTTTTCGAAATCCAGATTGCGCGCCGCCAGATCCATCTGATCGCGCAGCTCTTCCACCGCGTAAGCGATGTCTTGTTTGGACATTTTGGTTAGGTCCATCTCGCCCGTGATCGCGTTTTTTTCTTCCACAGCTTTCATGCCGGCCAGGCGGGTTTCTTTGATGGCTTTGAGGATGGTTTGCGGGGTGATACCATGCTTTTTGTTATAGTCTTCCTGAATTTGGCGGCGGCGGTCGACTTCATCCATGGCCCGCTGCATGGATCCCGTGACTCGGTCCGCATACATGATGACCCGGCCTTCCAAATGCCGGGCGGCGCGGCCCATGGTTTGGATCAGTGAGGTTTCGCTGCGCAAAAATCCTTCTTTGTCCGCATCGAGAATGGCCACCAATGAGACTTCGGGCAAATCCAAGCCTTCCCGCAGGAGGTTGATGCCAATAATGACATCGTAAATGCCGAGGCGCAGGTCGCGCAGAATTTCCAGGCGCTCAAGCGTGTCGATGTCCGAGTGCAGATAGTGGCCCTTGATGCCATACTCCACTAGGTAGTTGGACAGTTCCTCAGCCATATTTTTCGTCAGCGTAGTCACCAGCGTGCGTTGTTTCTTTTTCACGCGTTTCTGAATTTCTTCCATCAAGTCATCGATTTGATTTTTAGTTGGGCGGATTTCGATTTCGGGATCGAGCAACCCGGTTGGCCGGATCAGTTGTTCGGCCACCTGTTTGGAAATTTTCAGTTCCCGCTCTTTTTCCGGCGTGGCCGAAACAAAGATCGTTTGATTGATCTTCTTTTCGAATTCCTCGAACTTCAGCGGCCGGTTGTCCATGGCGCTGGGCAGGCGGAAGCCGTAGTCGACCAGGGTTTTTTTGCGCGATTGGTCGCCGTTATACATGCTGCCGATTTGGGGCAGGGTAATGTGTGATTCGTCAATAAACAGCAAAAAGTCATCGGGAAAATAATCGAGCAGGGTCGAGGGCGGATCACCCGCGCGGCGAAAATCCAACTGTCGGGAATAGTTTTCGATGCCGGCGACAAAGCCGGTTTCCATCATCATTTCGAGGTCAAAGTTAGTTCGCTGCTCAATCCGTTGCGCTTCCAGCTCCTTGCCTTGGGATTTAAAAAAGTTAATTTGTTCGCGCAGCTCTTCTCGGATATTGCCCACGGCCCGCAGAAGTTTTTCTTTCGGCGTGACGAAGTGCTTGGCCGGGAAAATCGTGATTTCCTCGTGCACGCCGAAATCCTGGCCAGTTAAGGGATCGTGCTCGGAGATTTTTTCAATTTCATCGCCAAAAAAATCGAGCCGAATGATTTTGTCCGCTGAAGCCGGGATAAATTCAATCACATCACCCCGTACGCGGTAGTTACCGCGGGAGAGATTCATGTCGTTGCGGATAAATTGTAGGTCGGTTAAGCGGCGCAAAAATTTATCGCGCTTGATTTTGGTGCCGACTTTGACCTCCAAGGCCAGGGACTCATAATTCTCCGGCGAACCCAAGCCGTAGATGCACGACACTGAGGCGACAATGATGACATCCTTGCGGCTCAGCAGACTTTGGGTCGCGGCGTTGCGCAGTTTGTCGATTTCTTCGTTGATCTGGGTTTCTTTTTCGATGTAAGTGTCGGATCGGGGAATGTACGCCTCCGGCTGGTAGTAGTCATAGTAGGAGACAAAGTAATGCACGGCATTGTCCGGGAAAAAATCCTGGAATTCGCTGGCCAATTGGGCGGCCAAAGTCTTGTTGTGGGAAATAATCAGGGTCGGCCGCTGGACTTTCTGGATGACATTGGCCATGGTAAAAGTTTTGCCGCTCCCTGTGACGCCAAGGAGGGTTTGGTAGCGGTATTTTTTATCCAAACCCTGAATCAGTTTGGCAATCGCTTGCGGCTGATCGCCGGCTGGTTTGAATGGCGAGTGGAGTTTGAATGGCATAAGATTTTTTCTTTTGGGCTGCTGTCGAATGCTTTAAAATAGCCAAATTATATTTTAGCAGAAAGTTATTGCGCCTGTATAGAGCCGCAGGTATAATTAGATCATGATCGGATCAATCAAAGGCCAAGTCAGCCACAAGGCTGGCAATTATCTCATCGTAGAGACCAATGGCGTGGGCTACAAAGTGTTTGTGACCCCGCCGGTGTTGCTCGCCGCCAAGCTCAACCAGGAACTGGCTTTGGTTATTTTGACTTATGTTCGCGAGGATCAGATTTCCCTCTATGGTTTCCCGTCGCTGCCGGAGCTCGAGTTTTTCGAGCTGCTGCTGACCGTCTCCGGCGTCGGGCCCAAATCCGCGCTCGGCATCATGTCGTTGGCTTCCTTGGATATGATTAAATCGGCCATTGTCTCGGAAGATCCGTCGGTTTTTACCAAGGTTTCCGGCATCGGCCGCAAAACCGCAGAACGGGTGATTGTCGAGCTTAAGGAAAAATTAAAGGATGAGAAAACTTCCATGCCGGTGGCGCGCGAACACTCCGACGCCATGGACGCCCTGATCGCTCTCGGCTACAACCAGCAGCAGGCCCGCGACGCTCTGAAAGCCGTGCCGGTGACTGTCAAAAATTTGCAGGATAAGATTAAGATGGCTTTGAAGAATTTGAATAAATAATTATGATTTCTCCGTTGACCCAAGAATCCTGGGATAAAAAAGTGATCGACCTGGGCGGGTCGATTTTGCAATCCTGGGCTTGGGGTCAGTTTCAACAAGCCACCGGGCAAAAAACTCACCGACTTTCGGACCAAGATTTTATTTGTCTGGCTGTCGAAACAGATTTGGTCATGAATAAAAAATATATTTACTGCCCGCGCGGGCCCTTAGGCAACTGTGCGAGCGCTTTGGTGGATCTCAAAAAGTTTGAAACCGACCACGACATAATTTTTTCGCGCATCGAGCCGCTGCAAAAAATGGACTTGCCGCCAGCGGCCAAGGAAACCCAGCCAAAAGACAACTGGATGCTGGCGCTGGATAAATCGGAAGAGGAAATTTTGATCGGGATGAAGCCCAAGACCCGCTACAATATCAACCTCGCCGGCCGCAAGGGAGTGGTCATTCGAGAAGGCAGTCAGGCGGACCTGCTGGAATTTTACAAACTCATGCTCGAAACCGCCAGCCGCAACCGCTATCGGCTGCACTCGCAGAATTACTACCTCCAGATGTGGGATCATCTCGCGCCCGAGCATCTGAAATTAATGCTCGCTGACTACGACGGCCAGATCCTGGCCGGCGTCCTGCTGTCTGTCTATGGCGGCACGACCACTTACTTGCACGGCGGTTCATCGCAGCGCCTGAAAGAGGCGATGGCCCCCTATTTGCTGCATTGGGAAGCGATTCGCCGGGCCAAACTCTCGGGCGGTAAATTTTACGATTTTGGCGGCATTGCGGCGGACAATGAGCCCAAACACGCCTGGGCCGGGATCAGCCGGTTTAAGAAAGGTTTTGGCGGCTTCATGGTTAGCTACCCCGGAGCTTATGATTTAATTTACTCGCCAATTTGGTATAATATTTACAAGAATGCTAGATTGGCGCGCAAGCTATTAAGCAATTAAACAGATTAACGAATTTCGTATTACGGATTAATTCGTAATACGCAATCCGTAATAAATAATTTTTATGCAGTATAAAATCGCTGTCTCCGGGTCAGCCAGTAACAATTGCACCAAAGGGGCATTTAAAAAATCCTATGAAGTGGGCCGCCAGATTGCTCTGCATGGTTGCGTTTTGATCACTGGCGCGACCATCGGCGTGCCCGAGTGGGCGACCCGGGGCGCCAAATCAGCCGGGGGCGTGTCGATCGGGCTTTCGCCAGCCGTATCCAAGCAAGCCCACATGCACACTTACCGCCTGCCCACCCGGTATATGGATTTGATTATCTATACCGGCTTTGATTATTCGGGCCGCAACATGCTGATGACCAGAGCTTCGGATGCCGTGATCACGATCTGCGGCCGGATCGGCACTTTGAATGAATTTACCACGGCCTTTGAAGACAAGCGCGTGGTCGGAGTTCTTACCGGCACCGGCGGCATCGAAGGAGATATCGAGAATATCTTAAAGTTGGCGCGTCGTGGCCGCAAACGGATTGTTTTTGACAGCGACCCCAAAAAATTAGTGGACAAAGTTGTGAAATTGATCCGGGCCAATGATCGCCAAAAGCGCGCCAGCAAATGGACCGAGGCGTCTTAATATGATTTTATCGATTGATACCCAAAATCCCGAGGCGGTGACGCTCCAGCTAAGCCAAAACAGCAAAGTGATTGCTCATAGTTTTAAAACCGATCACAATCTGTCGGAAGTCTTGGTTCCGGAGATTAAAAAATTCCTTAGCCGCCACAAAGTTAAGCTCAGCCAACTTAAGCAAATCACGGCTACGACCGGGGAGGGGCATTTTTCCCGGCTTCGAACTGCGGTGGCCACAGCCAATGCCCTCGCTTTCGCCCTGAATCTCGATCAAAAAACAATCGCGCCAAGTTACAGCCAACCGATCAAAATTACGCCCCCGCGCAAGGCTTACTTGACAAGTTTTGAGGGTCAAGTAAAATAGATATGTGATATCTAATTTAATAAACGTATAGCCAACGCGGCTCTTTTTTGTGTATGCGAAAAAGAGGGATTATTTTATGTCTCCAAAAGAAAAAATGGCTAATCTTAGCCTTAATTTCATGCCTCATAAAGCAATAAAAGTTAACCGGAAGTTCTTTACCGGTCAACATGATGTGCTTGATATGCCCAATTTGATCGAAGCTCAGATCCGTTCTTACAAATGGTTTTGGGAAAAGGGTCTCAAAGAGCTGGTGCAGGAGATTAACTCGATCAAAGACTTCACCGGCAAGAATCTGGAGCTGTTTTTTGGGGATTATTACCTGGATAAGCCCAAATACGACGAAAAGACGGCCAAAGACCGGAATACGACCTTCGAAGCGCCGCTCTATGTTTCGGTTAAGCTCGTCAATAAGGTTACCGGCAAGACCAAGACTCAGGACGTCTACCTTGGTGATTTTCCGCTCATGACCCCCCGGGGCACATTTGTCATCAATGGTGTGGAGCGCGTGGTGGTTTCCCAGTTAGTGAAATCGCCAGGCGTATTTTTTAGCGGCGAATCCGTGCGCGGCCGCAACTGGTATGGGGCCAAGATCATCCCCAACCGCGGGGCCTGGCTGGAACTCGAAACTGACATCAACGGCATCATCAGCGTCAAGATCGACCGCAAGCGCCGCATTCCGATCAGCGCCCTGATGCGCGTGTTTAAATTTACCTCCGACGAAGAGATGCTCGCCGCCGTCGCCGATGTCGACACCAACCCCGACATGCGCTACATGCAGAACACTTTGGAAAAAGATCCGTCCAAAACTGCGGACGAAGGCTTTAAGGAAGTTTACAAAAGAATCCGCCCGGGTGATCTGGCCACCGTCGATAACGCCCGCTCCCTGATCGAAGCCATGTTTTTTAATGCCGACCGCTATGATCTCTCCGAGGTCGGCCGTTACAAATTGAATCAGCGTTTGAATATTAAGGACCGCGCGGACCGCGTCCTAACCAAGAGTGACTTAACTGACATTGTCCGCGAAGTCATCCGCCTCAACAATTCCCAAGGAGCTTGGGATGATATCGACCATCTCTCCAACCGCCGCGTCAAATCGGTCGGCGAGTTGATTCAGGGCAAATTCCGCATCGGCTTGGCCCGCATGAGCCGCATTGCCAAAGACCGCATGTCCTTGGCCGACATCGAAACCGTGACCCCGGCTCAGCTAATTCACGTCCGCCCGATTGTCGCCGTCATTCAGGAATTTTTCTCCTCCTCCCAGCTGTCCCAGTTTATGGACCAGACCAATCCGCTGGCTGAACTCGAGCACAAGCGCCGTCTCTCTGCCATGGGCCCCGGCGGCCTCTCGCGCGAACGCGCTGGATTTGAAGTCCGCGACGTGCACCGCTCCCACTACGGCCGCCTCTGCCCGATTACCACGCCGGAAGGCCCGAATATCGGTCTGGTGGCGCATTTGGCCAGTTATGCCCGGATCAATGACTTTGGTTTTATCGAAACCCCATACCGCAAAGCTGTGAAGGATAAATCCGGCCGCCGCCAAGTCACAGACGAAATCGTTTATCTTGACGCCTACGAAGAACAGTTTACGATTATCGCCCAGGCTTCGGCCCAGATGGACGAGCACGGCTATTTTATGGAAGAGCGAACCTCGGTTCGCGTCCACGGCGAGCCGTCGATTGCCGAAACAGCGGAAATCGACTACGTGGAAGTTTCTCCCAAGCAGATTATTTCCGTCACCACATCCCTAATTCCGTTTCTCGAACACGACGACGCCAACCGCGCCCTGATGGGCTCAAACATGCAACGTCAGGCGGTTTCCTGCATCAAGCCGGATGCGCCGGTCATCGGCACGGGCGTGGAAGCCAAGGCCGCCTATGATTCGGGCCAGGTCGCCATTGCCGAAAACGACGGCGTAGTCACTTCGGTCACCGGGGACAAAATCGTCATTGCCGAAAAGAACGGCAAGAAGCGCGAATATCCCTTGCTTAAATTTGTCCGCTCCAACACCTCGACTTCAATTAACCAGCACCCGATCGTGAAAAAAGGCCAGGATATCAAAGCCGGCCAGCCGATCGCAGACGGTGCCGCCATCCAAAACGCGGAACTGGCCCTCGGCCAGAACCTGCTGGTGGCGTTTGTTTCCTGGGAGGGCGGCAACTACGAAGACGCGATTTTGATTTCTTCCCGCGTCGTGGAAGAAGATCGTTACTCCTCAATTCACATTGAAGATTTTAAAGTGGATATCCGCGACACCAAGCTCGGTCCGGAAATCATCACTCGCGACATTCCGAACGTCGGTGAAGAAAAATTGAAGGACTTGGATGAAAACGGCGTCATCCGCATCGGCGCTCAGGTCAAAGCCGGCGACATTCTGGTCGGCAAGATCACGCCCAAGGGCGAAACCGACCTGACGGCGGAAGAAAAACTGCTGCGCGTCATCTTCGGCGAAAAATCCCGCGACGTCAAAGACACCTCTCTGACCCTGCCGCACGGCGAATATGGCAAAGTCGTGCACATCCGCGAGTTCTCCCGCGAACAAGGCGACAAATTGCCGTCCGGCGTCATCAAATCGATCCAGGTTTCCGTGGCGGTCCTGCGCAAAATTCAAGTCGGCGACAAAATGGCCGGCCGGCACGGGAACAAGGGCGTCATTTCTCAGATTATTCCCGTGGAAAACATGCCGTTTATGGCTGATGGCACCCCGATGGATATTATTTTGAACCCGTTGGGTGTGGCCAGCCGCATGAACATCGGCCAAATTTTGGAAACCCATCTGGGCCTGGCGGCCAAAAAGCTCGGCTACAACGTCGCCACCCCGCCGCTCGACGGCGTGCCGGAAGAAACGATCCGCGCCGAACTTAAAAAAGCCGGTTTTCCGGAAGACGGCAAAGTCGTCCTCTATGACGGCAAATCCGGCGACCAATTCGTCGAGCGCGTCACGGTCGGCGTTATTTATATGCTCAAATTGCACCACTTGGTCGACGATAAAATGCATGCCCGCTCCACCGGCCCTTACTCGCTGATTACCCAGCAGCCCTTGGGCGGCAAAGCTCAGTTTGGCGGCCAGCGCTTTGGCGAAATGGAAGTTTGGGCCTTGGAAGGCTACGGCGCCGCGCACACCCTGCAGGAAATGCTGACCATCAAATCCGACGACGTGGTCGGTCGCGCCAAAACTTACGAATCGATTGTCAAAGGTGAACCGATCAAAAAGCCCAACGTCCCGGAATCGTTCCGCGTCTTGGTCAAGGAATTGCAATCCCTGGGCCTGAACGTCGAACTGATCGGCGAAAAACTGGCCACGGATGAAGCCGCCCCGACCGGGGCCGGCGAAATCCAGGAGTTGGCCACCACGGACGTGCGCGACGAGGCGGAACTCAAGCTGGACGATAAGCCAAAGAAGAAGAAAGCTAAAAAATAATCATATGATTCAAGCCACCGAAGAATTCAAAGCCGTCCGTTTGCGCCTGGCCTCCCCCGCCGATATTTTGAACTGGTCATACGGCGAAGTGACCAAGCCGGAAACCATCAACTACCGCACCCAGCGGCCGGAGAAAGACGGGCTGTTTGACGAGAAAATTTTCGGCCCGATCAAAGATTGGGAATGCTACTGCGGCAAATACAAGCGCATCCGCTACAAAGGCATCATTTGCGACAAGTGCGGAGTGGAAGTCACCCGCGCCGCGGTTCGCCGCGAGCGCATGGGCCATATCAAGCTGGCCGCGCCGGTTACCCATATCTGGTTTTTGCGCGGCGTGCCGTCGCGCCTCGGTTTGATTTTGGATCTCTCGGTGCAGGAACTGGAGAAAGTCGCCTACTTTGCCGCTTACATTATCACTTCGGTTGACGATGACTCCCGCGCCGCTACGCTCGAGCAAATTGAAAAGGAATTCAAAGGTAAGCAAAAAGAAATCAATGCCCGCTACGAAAACCTAATCAATCAGGCCAAGCAGAAGCTGGCCAAGCAAGTGGAAGGGGACAAGGATCTCAAGGACGCGACCGAAGATGCCGAAACCATGCGCATCCGCGACCTCTGGAGCAAGGAAACCGACCACCTTGAATCCATCCGGGATTTGGCCCGCAGCGAACTCAAGTCAATCAAAAAATACCAGGTCATTTCCGAATTGGAATACCGCGACCTGTCCCTCAAATACGGGCCCGTGTTCGAAGCCGGAATCGGCGCTGCCGCCGTCATGCACCTGGTGGAAGAGATTGATTTAGAAAAGCTATTTGAACAGTTAAAGGAAGAATCCGCCACGGCCGAAGGCATCAATAAGCGCAAAATCATCAAGCGCCTCAAGCTGGTCCGCTCCATGATCCGCTCCGGCATTCGGCCGGAATGGATGATCATCACTAATCTGCCGGTCATCCCGCCAGATCTGCGCCCGATGGTGCAGTTAGACGGCGGCCGGTTTGCTGCTTCGGACTTAAACGACCTCTATCGCCGCGTCATCAACCGCAACAACCGCTTAAAGAAACTGCTGGAAATCGGCGCGCCGGAAGTCATCACCCGCAACGAAAAACGCATGCTGCAGGAAGCGGTGGATGCCCTGATTGATAATTCCATCCGCCATGGCAAAGAAGTCACGGCCTCGACCGGCCAAAAGCGCAAACTGCGCTCCCTGGCGGACATGTTGAAGGGCAAACAGGGTCGGTTCCGGCAAAACTTGCTGGGCAAGCGCGTCGACTACTCCGGCCGTTCAGTGATCGTGGTCGGCCCGAAACTCAAACTGCATCAGTGCGGGTTGCCGAAAAAAATGGCGCTCGAGCTGTTCAAGCCATTTGTCATTTCCAAGCTCATCCAGCGCGAATTCGCCCACAACGTCCGCTCGGCCAACCGCCTGATCGAACAGGGCAAGAGTGAAGTTTACGATATTTTGGAAGAAGTGACTAAGGGTCACTATGTCCTCTTAAACCGGGCCCCGACCCTGCATCGTTTGGGCTTCCAGGCCTTCCTGCCGGTTTTGATCGAAGGCAAAGCCATTCAGATCCACCCCATGGTTTGCGACGCGTATAACGCTGACTTTGACGGCGACCAAATGGCTGTCCACGTTTCCCTAACCGAAGCTGCTCAAGACGAAGCGCGCAACATCATGTTATCGGCCCGCAACCTGCTCAAGCCGGCTTCCGGCGAACCGGTCATGGGGCCGACCAAGGATATGGTCCTCGGGTGTTTCTGGATGACCCGCTACAAGCCGGGCGAAAAAGGCGAAGGTATGGTTTTTGGCAGCGCTGACGAAGCGATTTTGGCTTACCAATCCGGCGTCGTGACCCTGAAAGCGAAAGTGCGGATCCGCCTGGGCCAGGATTGGGGCAATTTAGGCCTGACCGAAACCTGTCTCGGCCGCGTTATGTTCAACCAGGTCCTGCCGGAATCCTCCCGTTTTATCAACGATGTCATGGACAAGAAAAAATTGGCCTCGGCCCTGCAATCGGTTTACCGCGAACACGGCATCGAGCGCACTGCCGTCCTGCTCGACGAAATCAAGACGCTGGGCTTCCACTACGTGACCAAATCCGGCCTGTCCTGGGGCATGGACGATTTGCAGGTGCCAAAAATCAAGAAGGAACTGGTGGAGCAGGCGGACAAGGAAGTGCTGCAGACTTACGAACAATACCGCATGGGCCTGTTGACCGACCGCGAGCGCTACAACCGCGTGATTGAAATTTGGGCCACGGTCCGCGACCGCGTGGCGGAAGCGGTGACCAAAACTCTAGACGAGCACGGCTCGGTTTACCAGATGGTCACGTCCGGCGCCCGCGGCTCGATCTCGCAGCTGGCCCAAATGGCCGGCATGAAGGGCCTGGTCACCAACCCGGCCGGGGAAGTTATCGAACTTCCCGCCCGCGATTCGTTCAAAGAAGGTTTAAACATTTTGGAATACTTTATTTCCACGCACGGCTCCCGCAAAGGTATGACGGACACCGCTCTGCGTACGGCTGACGCCGGTTATCTGACCCGCCGCCTAGTGGACGTGGCGCAAGATATCGTGGTCAACACCGAAGATTGCGGCGTCACCCTCGGCCGCATTATCACCCGCGCCTCTTCCGAAGCTCTCGGCCGCCCCTTGGCGCGCCGCGTATTCGGCCGGGTCCTGGCGGCCGAGGTCAAAGATGGGGCCAAAACCTTGGCCAAAGCCGGGGAACTGATCGACGAACAACTCGCTCAAAAGATTGAAAAATCCACGGCCACGGAAGTGGAAGTGCGCACCGTGTTGCGCTGCAGCTTAACCCGCGGCATTTGCGGCAAGTGCTATGGTTATGATCTGGGCTTCAACAAACCCGTGTCCGAAGGCGCGGCTGTCGGCATCGTGGCCGCCCAGGCCATTGGCGAGCCGGGCACGCAGCTGACCATGCGAACTTTCCATACCGGCGGTGTGGCGGGCATCGACATCACTCAAGGTTTGCCGCGTGTCGAGGAATTGCTGGAAGCGCGCGAACCAAAAGGCCAAGCCGTGCTCTCCGAAATTGACGGCTTTGTCGAATCGATCAAATCCGGCTCGAAAGAAACCCTGATCCGCATCCAGGCCAAAGACGTGGCCAAGGATGAATACCTGCTCGATTCGCCCAAGCTGCAGTTAAAGGACGGCGAACAAGTCGACGAAGGCGATCCGCTGTTTACCGACGCCAAAGGCCAGACCGTCAAAGCGAAAGCCGCCGGCATCGTTAAGCTCTCGGCGAACAAACTGACCGTGGTGCGCGAAGCCGAGAATCTGAAGGAATATTCCTCCCCAGCCGGCTTTAGTGTTTTGATCAAGGAAGGCGACCTCGTGGCCAAGGGTCAACCGCTGACGGAAGGTAACTTAAACCTCGGCCAGATCCTTGCGCTTAAGGGCATCGAAGCCTGCCAGGACTACATTATCAAAGACGTGCAGGAAATTTATTCGTCCCAGGGCCAAAACGTCAACGAAAAACATATTGAAATCATTGTCCGCCAGATGTTCAGCAAGGTCCGCTTAACCGAATCCGGCGATTCCGATTTGCTCCTCGGCGATATTGTCGACAAGTCGCGCCTGGCCACGGCCAATGCCAAAATTCCGCCCCACGGCCGGCCGGCCGAAGCCGAGCAGTTGCTCATGGGCATTACCAAATCCTCCCTCAACACCGAATCCTTCCTGGCCGCAGCCTCTTTCCAAGAAACCACCCGGGTTTTGATCGAAGCGGCGATCAGCGCCAAAACCGATTATTTGCGCGGGCTCAAGGAAAACGTGATCATTGGTAAATTGATCCCAGCCGGCACGGGGTTCCGCAAGGATGCCCTGGCCGAAAAAGCCGCAGCCGAACTGGCGGATCAAGTCTAAAAAAGAATCAAGAATCAGGCGCCCGGAATTTCCGGGCGCTTTTTGTTTTGACCGAGCGCCAGATCGGGTTTATACTAAGGTCGCGAATTGGTCGGTTAGTCAACTCGGACGGAGGTTTGGTATGGCACCAGCGAAGGTTCGAACTCAAATTCACCGGCAGCTCTCGGCCCCAATGATCGATGATGCGGAGCAAAGCGTGGTTCCCGGCCAGGAGTTCCGGGAAGTGCCGGTCGACGAACTGTTGACCCGTTCAGTGCACGTCGGCGTCGGTTGCCCCGTGTTCGGCACCGGTGGCGCGGGCTTTTCCTGTTCCCTGGCCGAGGAGTGCGCGGCCGCGGACGAAGTGCTCTGCGCTCGGGAAGATCGCGATTGATGGCTTTTTCGGAGCTGCGTCTCGCTGACGCAGCTCCACCCCTCTTAATTTAAATTATGCTCAAATTATCCACTCCCAAATTATTATTGCTCCAAGGCGTGCTGCTGCTGGGCGGCATGGTCTTTGCCTGGTCGCGTCTGCTCGGCCAGTTTCAAAATTTTCAGGAACTTTACGGCACCCTTTTTCGTTTTCGGGATTGCACCCTGCCCAATCCCATACTGACCGCCTGCTTTTACGGCTCCTTGGCGTTTGTGGCGGCATTTATTTGGTCATTTACCCTGGTGCAGCATCCCACTCTTGTGAGCCAACGGCGGCTGCGCAACTTCCTGCTGTTCGGCGTGGTCTTTGCCGGCTCAGTAGTCGGCTACGAAACGGCGGATTACTTCAAATGGTTGCCGGGGCCGGCCGTGCCAGTAAGCTGCACGCCCGGGATTAATCCGCTCCTGACCCCGTGTTTTTACGGCTTGCTGTTTTTTCTGGCTGCCTTCCTCGTTTCCATTGTCATCACTCGCCGCCTTGGCGCCAGCCGGGATATTTTATGATAAGATGGTCCTAAGATTAGAGCGGAGGAGCCTAAATGGATGAATGTTTGGTGAGAGCTGACCCGCCGACCCTGTTTTTCAAAGACCAGATCGACGAAGCTCTGCGGCGCGAGCAGGTGCCGGCTGACGAACTGACGCGCTACTACCTGGTTGATCTGCTCTGCCGCTTTCTGCGGCCTGATCAGCGCATCCCCTTCATCGAGGACGCGGGCCAACCCCTGGCGCTGCGCCTGGGCCGCGCGCTTGAGAGCGGCGGACTCGAGCAGCACGTCCGCCTGCGGAACCTTGGCGACTTCTCGCTGTTCATGGCCGGATTCTTCTCCGACAGTTTCCGGCGGCGCGTGGTCGACATTGATTATTACATATCAATGGGCCAATATGCCTACGGCTTCCTTGGTCGGCGCGAAGAAGATGTCTTCAGCGAGGTCTTCTCCGAGCTGGCCGGCAAGTTCGTGCCGTTCATGGACGTCTTTACCGCGGTCAGCGAGCAATCGGGCCTGCGGACCAGCCAGGACGTTTTGCGCGTCTACGAACGATGGATGCGGGGCAGCGAGCGGGCCGGGCGGCAGCTCGCGGAGAGGGGGATTGCCCCCAACCCCTCGATTGGCCAGAAGTTCCTCCAGTAACCGTCTGTCTGAGGGTTGCGCCTGTGTGCGCAACCCTTCGTTTTTTGGGTAAAATTTGACAATTTTTCGAAATGGGAGTATAATTATATTAATCTGAATATCAAATCAAGCGGCAAAAGGCCGTTATTTATTTTTTTATATCAGTCTTCCCTGAAGATTTAGTATAAAAAAAAGACCTTCCGCCAGGTTGTAGTATATAAACTACGGCCGAAGACCTTTTTCTTGATTCCAAATCGAAATCTAAAGATAGTATATCGCAAGCGTTGCCTAATTGTCAAGCAATACATTGCTTTTTGCCTGCGTTTCCGGCATTTTTAACACCCCACACCCCGTCTGGGGTGTTTAATTTTGGTTTGCTTTAGTCGTTGATTAGTGGCATCATAAGCTTATGAAAAAGCGGCCAACAATTGCAATCTGCTATGATTTTGACGGAACTTTGTCTCCGAAAAGTATGCAAGAATACGGATATATCCAGGAGTTAAAAATTACACCGAAGAATTTTTGGGCTGAAGCAAAGAAGCTCGCCAAAGAGCAAAAAGCAGACGAGATATTGACCTATATGCATCTGATGCTTGAAAAGGCTACAAGGCAAAATGGTGTACAGGTTACGTCCAAGGCCTTCAAGAATTTCGGTAAAAATTTAAAATTGTTCAAAGGCGTTAAATCTTGGTTTAAGCGGATAAACCAGTATGCCAGAACGCATGGAATAAAATGCGAACATTATATAATATCTTCCGGTATAAAGGAGATGATCCTCGGCAGCGAAATCAGCAAGGAGTTTAAATACATTTATGCCTCTTCCTTCATTTATGATCAATACGGCAGAGCCATTTGGCCGGCGCATGCGCTAAATTACACCACTAAGACACAATGCCTCTTTCGCATAAACAAGGGCCTGCTTGACCCTTCCGACAATACCAAAATAAATTCCTATCTTCCGGAAGCGGAAAGACCAATACCGTTTTCTCGAATGGTTTATATCGGCGATGGCGATACCGATATTCCCTGCATGAAACTGGTCAAAGAACAGGGCGGATATTCAATTGCGGTATACAAACCCGGCTCGCAAAAGAAAAAACCTCAAGCCAGAGGTTTATTGAAAGTGCACCGAGTCAATTTTGTCACCCCGGCCGACTACCGCAATGGAAGTCCTCTGGACAAGCAAATCAAATTGGTTCTAAAGAAAATGCTGGCTACTTATAACCTGGCGGTTTCCAAATAATAGATCGAAATTTGACTTTTTGGCTGAAGAGAGTATAATATATTTAACATTGTGAATAACTTAAAAGCGGCAAAAAGCCGCTATTTTTATTCCTATTTTACTGTTATAATTTCAGTGTTATGAAAAATAAACAAGAAGTTTTAGGTCAATATTTTACCAAAATCGAGATAGTTGAAAGACTAGTTGATTTTCTAGCGCGCTTTAAAAAATATTCAAAACAAGCTCAAATTTTAGAGCCATCATTTGGCACCGGTAATTTCATCAATATTTTACGTAAGAATGGTTTTGCAAATATTGAGGGGTGTGAAATTGACTCAGAATTGACGAATAAGCCATTAGATTTTTTTAAACTGTCTCTTGATAAGAAGTTTGATCTTATTATTGGCAACCCGCCGTTCAGCAAATTTAATCTCAAAGAGAGTTACTTTGATCCTAAAAAATATTTTTTTTCTAAAATTTCACCGATTCTTTACTTAACAAAATCTGAACTCAAAAAATCGAAAGAAAAAATTGAAAACGTGTTTATCTTAAAGTCGCTTAAACACTTAAAGGACAAAGATTCTTCGATTGGTTTTGTTTTGCCCATTTCGTTTTTTATAAAAAATAAGAACCGCTCCGTAAAAGAACAGTTAGTTGAACACTTTTCGACAGTGGTTGTTTATCAAAATGATCAAGTATGGTTTGACCGCAATATTCCATGCTGCTTTGCGATTTTTACGAATAGTAAAGAATTAAAAAATAAAATTGTCTTAATTTATGAAAATGGAGAAGCCAATCAAGAGATGTATGATATTTCCGGCATTCATGAAGAATTAATACCGCAGATTGTTTTTCACAAAACCAAAGGAAACGCCCAAAATCGAACCGGGGTTCCCTTGGACAATTTTTTAGATCATAAAAGCATTAAAGCGCAAAAATCGTTTAGTTCTAACAATATTTCCGCCAGTAATATTTTAGAGCGGACTAAAATCCCCAAGGGTATTTCTGTAGAAGACTATAGAATTGCAGTCGTCCGAGTGGGGAATAGCAGCGTGGGCAAAACCGGCCTTATAAATATTAAAAAAGACGTCATCAATGATATGTTTTACGTGTTTGATGTCAAAGAGCAATACAAAAAAAATAAACAGATCAAAGAGGCGATCTGCAGCGCTATAAATAATAAAGTTGACTATTTCAAACACATTACTTCCCGCGTCGGAAGTAAGTCAATCAAAAAAGAAGATATCTTAAGCTTTAAGGTTCAGGTTTGATTTTTTCTTAAAAATCCTTGGGCCATGGTTCATTTCAACCGTAAATTTTTTATTACGCAGCACAGTTTTCATACAAGGCTCGCCGAATATCTGCCTGTAGTTTTTATAGTTTAGATTGCATTGAATCCGTCTTTGATTTTTACTGTCTAATTTAGCAGAGATATTTAATAAGCCCATTCGGTGTTTTCTTTCGGCTTTCCATTGTGCCGCGAATTTACTACCTAGTTGCTGGCCTTTTTTTCCTGCGGGAAAAGATCTTATTTTTTTATCAAATTTTATTATTTCATTTAAAGAAATATTGCCCTTCATTTTTTTCAGGATAGCCGGAGTAACTTTCACTTCATCAATACTTATAAATTTTTTTCGTTTTTCTATTTGCTCCCATCGACCCACTATAAGTATAAATGATTTGGTAGCTTTCCAAATTCTTACCGTACTTCCAAATTCAACCGATTTTTTAACTCCTACGGTTTTAATGCTCGTGTGAATTTTTCCTGGTATATCCCACGCTTGGGTGTATTTGTAAGCTAGATGGGCTACCTTAAAAATTTCTTTCACCCACTCTTCGAAGACAAACCCATGTTTCTGAACTTCAGCCATAATAGCTGGAGTTTATACTGTTAAGGAAATTTTGACAACCCAGTTAAGCCAACATGGTTGATATCTGAGTGTGATCTACAAGAGATCCTGAATCCCGTTCAGGATTGCCTTGATTTTATTGGTTTTAAACACCCCACACCCGTATGGGGCGTTTATCGTTTTAGTGTATAATGTCATTAGTCATTAATCCATAAATTTATGACCGAAGAACAACAAGAAGAGTTCAAAGTTACCGGGGCGGATGTGAAGGCGAAAGTCAAAGAACTGATCCAAGCTGGCAATGCCCGCAAAATTATTATCAAAAATGAAGCCGGGGAGAGTATTTTGGAAATTCCTCTGACTTGGGGCGCGGTTGGGGCGGTTTTGGCCCCGGCCCTGGCTGCGGTGGGGGCGATTGCGGCGATGTTGACCAATTGCACCATCGTAGTGGTCAAAAAATAAATTTTATGATTGAAACCGAAAAAACTCTGCTGGCATCCGGTCTGATCGCCCTGGCTTTGGCCGTGGTGTTTGTCATGAGCAAGATCGACCCGCCGCTGCGGTCCGTGATTTTGCACGTGCCGTTTACCTCGCAGGCGCCCAATAACAACTGGGATCGCAACGAGGATTGCGAAGAAACCAGCATCACCATGGCCAATGCTTACCTCAACGGCCAAACGGTCGACAAGCTACCGGCGATGGCTTCGCAAGCCTCGATTGATCTGCTGAAAAAATGGGAGCAGGCCAATTTGGGCTACAATGCCGATACCGGGGCAGATGCCACGACCAGGATGGCACAGGGCGCGTTTGGCCTGCAGGTCAAACAAATTAAGGATTTCACCGAGCAGGATTTGAAGCGCGAATTGATTCAGGGCCATCCGATTTTACTGCCGATCAACGCTCGGCTGCTGGGCAATCCGAAGTATCAGGAGGCCGGGCCGTTCTACCACATGATCGTGCTGCGGGGCTTTGACGACCACGGCATCATTGTCAATGATCCGGGCACTGATTCCGGCGATGGCAATGTCTATTCGTTTGAGACGCTCCGGCAGGCGGCCGCCGATTGGAACCAAGCGGATCGGCGGATGGAGCCATCGCGCAAGATCCTGTTGGTCCTGTCCAAAGGCAAATAGATTATAAATTATGAAAATGATTCCACTTAGGACGTTGGTGACTGCAGAATTGGTGAAAGATTTGGCCAGCCGGTCATATTTTCGTTATGGTCAGGCCATCGCCGCTGACGAAGACGTGAAGATTGTGGAGCAAAACACTTTCAACATTGTGGCCCACGTCCAGCATGGCCGGGGGGAGAAGCGAACCGTGGAATTAGCCTCCACGCCGACCGGGTTTAAATTTAAGTGCACCTGCTCGAACCGGAAAAATTTATTCTGCCAGCATTGCGTGGCGGTGGGCTTGTGGATGAATAAATTGTAGAAATGTATTATCTTTATATCCTCAAATGCGCGGATCGCAGTTTGTATACCGGGATTTGCGTGGATCTGGCCAAGCGGCTGTGGCAGCACAACTCTTCCGCGCTGGGCGCCAAATACACCCGCGCCCGCCGCCCGGTGAAATTGATTTATAGTCGCCGATTCCGCAATCGGTCGACTGCTTCGCGCGCCGAAGCAGGGATCAAAAGCTTGTCTCGCGCGCAAAAATTGGCCTTAATTAAGGCTCATTAACACACTCTTTACTAATTATTTTTTACTTCCTATACTGCATTTATGAACCGTTATTGGCAAATTTTGATTCTGGTCGTCCTCGGCGCTGCTGTGATTTTTTTGGTGCCCAGAAAGCGGGCCATGGCCCCGGAAGCGACGGATTTTGCCACCTGCCAGCAGGCCGGCGGCACTCTGACCGATGGCGATCCGGTGGTCTGCACGATCAACGGCCAGACTTTCGCGGAAGACGTGAACCAGGAACCGGAAGTGGTGGTGGACCTGCCCGAATATGGCGCTCTGGTGACCAGCCCGCTTAGTGTCTCCGGTTCAGCGCGCGGCAGTTGGTTTTTTGAAGCCAACATCCCGGTCACACTCAAGGACCAAAACGGCCTCGTCTTGGCTCAGAAAGGTTTTTCCGCCGGAGGCGGATCCGCCTTTGGCGGACAGGTGAATTGGATGACGGAAGATTACGTGCCGTTTTCCGGCACCCTGGAATTTGCCACCCCCACAACGGACTTTGGCGTCCTGATCATCAACAAGGATAATCCCAGCGGCGATCCGCAATTCGACGCCGCGTTTGCCGTCCCAGTGAGGTTTAAATAGAGAAATTATAAATTTTAGATTATAAATAATAAATTTAAAAGAGCCGCGAGGTTCTTTTTTGTTTGCGCAATCCCGAATTAAGTTACGATGATTATTTTTTTTCGCGCTTGGCGGGCCACTTTTCAACCATCAATAAATTTTTGTGTTCCAGCTGCCAGATGGCTTCCGTGACAAAGGGGACAAAGGGGTGGAGGAGTTTGAGCAGGGTTTCCAGGGATTCTTTGAGCATCCGTTGGGTTGATTCTTTGGTCTCCGGGTTAGCCAAGCGAGCTTTGGCGGCCTCGATCGTCTTGTCCGCAAAGCTATGCCAGAAGTAGTGATAGAGATCTTCCGAGGCATGAGCGAAATCGTATCGATCCATTTTTTCGGTGATGGATTTAGCGAGAGTCTGGACTTCGTCGAGCAGGGCTTGGTCCTCTGGGAGTAACCCCTCATCCGGCCTTCGGCCACCTTCTCCCGCAAGGGGAGAAGGAAGATCTGAGGCGTTTTGTAAAACAAAACGACTAGCGTTCCAGATTTTGTTGGCGAAGTTGCGATAGCCTTTGACCTGTTGGATATCGAACTTGCTGTCATTGCCCGCGCCCACGCCGACCATGAGAGCCATACGCAGGGCATCGGCCCCGTATTGATTGATCACACCCACCGGATCCACGCCGTTATCCAGGGACTTGCTGAATTTTTGGCCTTTGGCGTCGCGAACAATGCCGTGCAGGTAAACCAATTTGAACGGGATTTGATCGAGCAGAAAAGTGCTCATCAAAATCATGCGGGCCACCCAGAAAAAGAGGATTTCATAGCCCGGGGCCATAAGGGAAGTTGGGTGGTAGGTTTTGAGATCCTTAGTTTCTGCGGGCCAGCCCAAAGTTGAGAACGTCCAAAGCGCGGAGGAGAACCAAGTGTCGAGAGTGTCCTCGTCTTGTTTCAGAGAGTGGGGTATATTTGCAAATAATCGAAGAATATAGGCATGAGCTGGGTCTTTTATCTCTTTTCTAAGTGCTTCGATGTCTTCCCACTCCACAATAAATTTTCCTTGTTCATTCTTTTCGAGCTTTTGTTTAATTTGGTTGTTTGTTCTCAGTCTAAAATGAAGTGCTGTGATGTTGATCTTTTTCCACACATTTTTGCTTGCTGCAAAGTAATTGTTCACTATAGAGTATTTTATTGTTCTAACATGTTCTAAGTCTACATATCCGGTTTCCTCTGTTATTTCCCTGCTTGCACACTCAACGGGGTCTTCATTTTCTCTAATACCTCCTCCAACAAGCAACCTACCACCTAGCTTACCCCAATTAATTGTCAAAATTTTACCATCAGTATTTTCTACATACGCAATTATTGAAGAATGTTTTTCTGCTTTATCGTGCGGCGTGCCAAATACAGGTGTATCAGATGAGCACTGTTTACACAGAGTCGGTGTAATAATGTCAACTTTGGTATGTCCACTTTCACAATACCACACGGGGATGCGGTGGCCATACCACAGTTGGCGGCTGATGTTCCAGTCCCGCAGATTGTCAATCCAATGGAAATAAACTTTTTCAAACCGTTCCGGCATAATTTTGATCCCATCTTTTTTGACCGCGTCTTGCATCAGTTGCTTGAGGGTGGCTTCGCGGCCGTTATGCTGGAATTTTTTGTTGACATCAATAAACCACTGCAGTTTCGGCAACGGCTCAATAATTCCACCGCTGCGTTCGGCGGTGGAGATGTTTTGATCAATGTCTTCGGTTTTTTCTAATAAGTTATTTTCCGTTAGCCAAGTCACGATTATTTCTCGGGCTTCTTTGGTCTTTTTGCCAGCCACGAGCGGCCCGGCGGAATCCATCATTTTTGCGTATTCGTTGATGATTTGAGGCGCGGGCAGGTTCTGGCGCTGGGAAATCTCAAAATCCGCGACACTGTGGGCGGGAGTGACGCCGACAGCGCCGGTGCCAAATTCCGGATCAATCGACGCATCGGCGACGATTTTTATTTTCAGTTTGGCGCCAGCAAATTCGACATCGAATTCTTGGCCCACAAATTTGGTGTAGCGCTTATCAGCCGGGTTAACGGCCACCGCCACATCGCCAACTTTGGTTTCGGGGCGAGTGGTGGCAATGGCAATCGGGAAATCCTTGGCGTATTTGAACGTATAAAGTTTGCCTTTTTCCGCCTTGTAAACAACTTCATCATCGGAAACTGAAGTCTGGCCTTTCGGATCCCAGTTAATCACCCGGATACCGCGATAAATCAGCCCGGCATCAAACATTTTTTTGAAGGCGGTGCGAACGGCGAGATTTCTGGGTTCATCGAACGTAAATGCTTCCCGCGACCAATCGGCAGAAACCCCAACCGTGCGCAGTTGCTTCTGGATCGTGCCGCGGCTAAGCGTGACATAGTCCTCTACTTTTTTGACAAACGTTTCGCGGCCCAGGTCATGGCGGTTTTTGCCTTCTTCTTTCTGGAGGATTTTTTCCACTTTGGTATTGGTCGCAATGGCGGCGTGATCCGTGCCTGGCAGCCACAAAGTTTTGAAGCCTTGCATGCGCTTGTAGCGGATGACCGTGTCCTGGATGGAGGCTTCGAAGGCATGGCCGATGTGCAGAGTGCCGGTAGCATTGGGCGGCGGCATGACAATCGTAAACGGCTCGCCAGAGAGATTGTCCGGATTAAAGTAGCCGGAATCTTCCCAAGCCGCATAAATTTCCGGTTCCTGCTTTTGATCGTAAGTTGTGGGGATGTCTCGCATAAAATAAAAAGCACCTTAATAATAGTGCTAAGAGTCGAGTCATGCGACCCGACGGTGCCATCTTAAGCTTTAACTTGATTGTCTGATTTACGGATCAGGTCCGGCGGGGTCTACTGGCTTGAAGCGTTCTTCCCACAGCATTGCGAGGTGACAACTCGCGCTTTTGTGCTTTAATTATAGCAAGTTTCCTATTTAAGTGGCAAATTGGGCTGGGCCGAGAAAGATGCCGGAAATTTGGCTTTCTTATTTTTGAGCCGATAGTGGGCAGCGAGGCCGATCATAGCTGCATTATCCGTGCAGTATTCAAATGAGGGGATGGACGATTGAATCTGGAATCTGGAAGCTAGAATCTGAAATCTTTTTCGCAGCAGTTTGTTGGCGGCGACGCCGCCACCGAGCATAATGGTTTTCGGCTTATAACGAATAATCGCTTTTTCCAGTTTGGCGATCAAGACATCGACAATGGCGGCTTGGACAGACGCGGCCAGGTCAGGGATGAGCGCTGAGCGTTGAGCGCCGAGACTTTGAATTTTATAAAGCACGGCGGTTTTGAGCCCCGAAAAACTGAAAGCAAAATTATCGGATTTGATCATGGGCCGCGGGAAATCAAAGGCGGCCGGGTTGCCTTGTTCGGCCAATTTGGATAACTGTGCGCCGCCCGGGTAACCAAGGCCCACCATCCGCGCGGTCTTGTCGAACGCTTCCCCCGCTGCATCGTCCAGTGTTTCGCCCAAGAGGCGATATTGGCCGTGGCCTTTCATCTCAGTTAAGAAAGTATGGCCGCCGGAAACGGTCAGAATAATCGCGGGAAAAATTTTAGATTTTAAATTAGAAATTTTAAATTGCCCGGCGAAGTTCGCATAAATATGTCCCTCCAAATGATTGATCGGCAACACCGGTTTGTGCAGGGCCAAGCCCAGGGCCTTGGCCGTGTCCACGCCGACCATGAGGGCGGTGGCCAGACCCGGGCCTTTGGTCACGGCGATGCAATCAATGTTAGCAAGTTTTATCTTGGCCTGTTTGAGCGCTAAATTGATAGTCGGGATAATTACGCTAACGTGTTCACGCGCCGCCACCTCCGGCACGACCCCACCGTATTGAGCGTGGAGTTTAAATGCTTGCGAGGCGACGATGTTGGATTTAACCCGCCCGTCGATGACAATGGAGACCGAAGTTTCATCGCAACTGGTTTCAATTGCCAGAATTTTCATCCCGTTAGAAATAGTGATTAGTTAATAATTATTATCTTATATAATCAGCCCGTTGAATATTATTTAACGTTATAGTTAACAACATCAAATTTCTAACGGGATTCATGATCTAACTCCATTTTCGATTTAAAGAAGAACCAACCAACTGTGCCGAACGTGATGATCGGTGAAACCCACGGCGGAATGTGGAAGCCGAAGCTGTCGAGCAACATAATCAGCCCGAGGAACAAGATGGAATACATGGCGCCATTTTTGAGAAACTTGTATTTTTTGATGCGATCAATATTGCTGACCGTCAGTTTTCTTAGCACTAGTGCTCCCAGGCCGTTGCCTAATAAGATGAGCGGGACAGAAAAAGTAAATGCGAATGCGCCGATAACGCCATCGATAGAGAAACTGGCGTCGAGCACTTCCAGGAAGGCGACTTTGGCGATGTCAGACATACCGTTGCTAAGCATTTTTTTCTCTTGCTCTTCTGCATATTGTCGAAAACCGTGAATGATGAAAAACGAGGATGAGCCCAGAACCGCGCCGAATGCCATAATCGGATTAATTTTGAGCGCATACCAAACTATAACAGCCAAAAGGAGAGAGACGACGGCAAAGAACCAAGCGCCTTGGCGGTGAAAGAATCGTTCCCCCCGCAGACCATAATTTTTTGGCTCCAGAAATAGCCAGTGAAAAAACAAAAACATCAAAAACACACCGCCGCCGATGAGCAGGATCGGCGAGGATTGCTCGACGGCTTCAATGACCCTAGGGTCATTGCTAAATGTGGCAGTGAGCGAACCCATAAGACCGAGGCTTGGGTTGGCGCCCCAGACAATCAGGAGCGGCAGAAGCCCGCGAACTAAAAATACGGCTAAGAAAAATCCCCAAACCAAAAACCATCGCCGGGCGCGCCGGCCCATGGTCGAGAGGACTTCGGCATTGATGATGGCGTTGTCGATGCTGGTGATGATTTCAAACAAGGACAAGCCTAAAACTGTCAGTAAAATGGTTCCGATTTGCATGGACTTATTGTAGCTTATTTTGAAAACAAAAAACACCTTCGCGCTTGATTCCCTCTATCTATCAATGATATTCTATTAGTAATTAATATCAATTTCATGCCTGAATTATCAGAAGCTCAGGGGCAAGACATTTCTATAACAGAACAAGATGAATTGGTGCGGATTCTCCATGCCCAGCAGGTAGAAACACAGTGGTGGGGCCATCAGCCAACGATGGAAACTGTGGCAGATATTGAAGCCCAAGTCGAGAGTGGCCGGGCAGTACGGGTGCCGGCAGAAGGCCGGGGATATAAAATCTCAGCCAAGGTAAAATTTGAATTTCGAGTTTTAGAAAAAAATACTTACGTTTTATTGCAAAAAGTCGCGGAATCTTGGCTAGCGGAGCTTCAGCATCGGGGAATAGACACAAAAGATCTTTTCTTAGTCATTTCTTCTTTGGCCAGAACTGAAGAATTCCAAAGACAACTAATCGAACAAGGATACCCAGCCGCTGAGCACAGCACCCATGTTAGATTAGGTGCGTTTGATATTGCCACTAGATGGTTTGAAGAGAATCGTCCACAATTATTAGAGTCTCTGACAACAATTCTGGAGAGCATGGTTCAAAACGAAACAATCAATTTTATTCCAGAGCCTACGATCGGAGCTCATCACGTCGCTTTTAATAGAACAAAAATCCATTAATATTACTGGCAACAAAAAACACCTCCGATGAGAAGATGTTTTTTGTGGTGACCCCACCGGGAATCGAACCCGGATTAGCGGACTGAAAACCCGCTGTCCTAACCGTTAGACGATAGGGCCATACCTATAGCTCGAATTTTTTGTAAATCGCTTCTCTTGCCGTATAGTTTTTCTTCAAGAATCGCTCGCGAATCAATACTTCGGTTTTTGTCACATACTCCTCGCTGTAAACCAACTCCAATGGTCTGTATGGCTTAGTGGATTTCGTAGCTCCTTAATTATGCAGGAGGAGCCTTGCTGGAATATTATCAGTACAACCGATATATTTCCAGTTTTTTATTTTGCTCTTGATGATATAGACAAAATATATAGGAACTAACTCCGCCGGAGGCTGGTCCGCCTCCGGCTGGCGTTAGACGATAGGGCCCAAAGCTAAGACAGTATACCGAAAATTTGGAATCTTTTCAATCCGCGCGGCCAAGAGTTTAAAATACTGGGCATGGTATACTAAAGGGCATAATTCTCCCCAAAACATGCCCGACCGATTTTCCAGATCGCAAAAGACCTTACTGACCGTTTTATTTTTCATTAATTTTTTCAATTACCTGGACCGCCAGGTAATTTTTCCGCTGTTCCATAACATCCAGCTCTCTTTTCACGTCGACGATTTTCAGCTCGGGCTCCTGGGCAGCGTCTTTATGCTGGTTCATTCTTTAACTTCCCTGCCGTTCGGCCTGTTAGCCGACCGGTTTGATCGCCGCAAAATTATCGCGGTCGGCGTTGGAATCTGGAGCATAGCGACCCTGGTCTCCGGCCTAGCGCAAAGCTTCAAGGTCCTGCTGGGCATCCGCTCCGTGGTCGGCCTCGGGGAAGCGGCATACGCTCCGGCGGCCACAGCCATGATCTCGGATAATTTTCCGGCCCATCGGCGCGCGACCGTGCAGGGTATCTTTAACATCGGGATGTTTCTCGGCGGCACGATCGGAGCCATGGTCGGCGGATTGATTGCCTATTATTACCATGACTGGCGGCTGGCGTTTCTTCTGGTTGGCATTCCCGGGATTGTGCTGGCGATTTGGGCCACGCGCCTTCAGGATCAACGGACCAATTTGCCGGAGTCCAAGTTATCTCTGGCCAGCCTGCGGCATAACTGGCCGTTTATCTGGGTTCTGATCGGCTCGGTTTTAGTGACGTTTGCCGGCGGCGGTTTTGTGACCTGGGGCGTGGAATTTATCCGCCGTTATGAAGGATACAATCTCCGCGACTCGGCTTTGATATTGGGCCTGGTATTTATGGCCGCCGGAATCCTCGGCGTGTATTTTGGCAGCCTACTGGCTGATTGGCTGCATACCAAAAGCTCCAGCGGCCGTTCTTTTCTGGTCGGTTGGTCGCTGATTCTGGCTGCGCCACTGGTGTTTGCCGGCTTAACGTTCGGACAGGGATTTTTTGTCTACTTCTTTTTTGGCACCATGCTGATCAGTTTCTACCACGGGCCGGTCACGGCGATCATTCACGAAGTGGTACCGCGGCATTTGTGGGCGTCGGCGTTTGCATTATATTTGTTGGTTTCACATTTACTGGGCGACTCGCTTGCCCCGGCCGTTATTGGCCGGATTTCGGATCAGGTTAATTTGCGGGTGGCTCTGCAATTTTCAACCGTGCTGATTTTTTTGAGCGGCCTGGCGTTTTTAACGGTCGGGTTTTTACTTCGGCCCGGCCAGGATGGCAATCAAGACGATCCCGAGCGCCACTCTTAAGTAGGCAGAGAGGCGCAATTGTCTGGTTCGGAATAATTTTTCCAAAATTTCAATGCTGATCAGCAGCAGCAGGCCGAGCGTGGCGACATACGTCAGTTGGTTGAGATAGGAAGAAAAATCGATGCTGGCTTCCCGCGTGGCGGCTTTGATAATCCCAGCAAAAGCGAGCGGTAAACAGGCGGCCATAGCCAGCCGCGCGATAATTTTGCGGTCGTGGCCCGACCGCAGAAACAGCGAGAAGGGCCGCGACAGCAAGCCGGCGAGCAAGCCGGCGATTGAGCGGGTGTGCGGATGAAACCGGGGATTATCCAGTAGTTCCAAAAACCCCAGGAGCAAGCCGGTGAAGATAAGTTCGATAATGATGATTAGCAGCTTGTCTGCGCCCAAACCCTGATCCATGATCCAGTAAGCCAAAGTAATCGGCAGGGTGGCCGCAATCAGAATTGTGCCGATCAAACCGTCAATGCTGGCGTAATCGCGCGCGGTCCGGTGCCGTTTAAATAAGTGGGCCAAAAAAGAAGCCGCCAGCTCTTTGATTTGTTCCCAGGAATACACTACAGTTAGTAGGGTAATGAGCAAAACAAGCTGCGACATATAGGTAATATTTAATTAGCCCAATATAATAGCAGTTTTGCTGCCGCTTGTCAATCCCTCACTTATTTGTGGGAGTTGGAATGCTTTGGCAACAGTTTGTTGATGCGGCGGCCGAAAAGAATGAACCCGCTTTTGATTATATTCAGAACCCCTCCAAGTATCTCTAACATCAATTATATTTCATTAATTTGATTATGTGCCCCGTTTATCTTACTATAGTGGTATGACTGACGCAAATAACCTAACTTCCGTGACTAATTCCGACCAGGCAATCCAGGAATTTGTGGGCGGCCAGTTTATCGTCTGGCTGGTCGATTATATCATCCACGAAGTCGGCCGCTGGCCGGTTATGGCCAAAATCGAGAATGCCAAAGCCGAGGGGCAAAAATTGCGGAAATTTTTAACGCAGTTATTTTTGGTCCAGCAGGCGATGTGGAGCGAGAAGGACAGCGAGCCGGGGTTTTTGAAATTTGCCTTGGCCAATCTGTCTGAATCGTCCGATCCCGCGGCGGAACCGGCTGTGGCCGTGCTGGAAAGCCGATTTAGTGTCAAATCGGGAGACGAGCTGCGCGTGCTCTGGGTTAGTTTGTTTCAGGTTTTGGGTTTAACGGCCGAGGAACTGATGCGGCTGGAGCCGAAAGAGGCAACTCGGAATTATATTGCGGAATTGTCGGAACTTTATTCCAGTTCCGAGTGGCCGACCGGCCTGGGCGCCTTGGTCTGTTATTGGACTCTGATCGGGCCGAAGTTCAAAGCCATCCGGCAGCTTTGCTGCAAATTGGAAAATTATTCGGTAAAAGATTTTGAAATCATCAACTCGCTGGCCGTGTATGAAACTCAGGGCCTGACCTTGGCCCATGAGCTTTTGGAAAAACTAAGTTTTGATCATGAAAACAAATATCTGATCTGGGACGGAGTGCAACGGCATTTATCCCTGGAACAGGAGTTCCTCAATCATACCGTCAAATATCTGGACTAAACAAACACCGACCTTTACTCTGTCGGTGTTTGTTTGTAGCGGCGGTTGAGCTGCTGCCGGGCTTGGTCCCGGGTTTGCTCAAACAACTTAAGGCTGGAACGGATTTCATCCCGCTCCGATTGATCATCGGATCGTTGGACCCATTTATTGATGACTTCGGCCCGTTTATCCGCCATTTGGGTCAGGTTGGACAAGACCGAATCCAGTGCAGTCGCGGCTTGATTCTGGCCAGTTTGTTCCAAATCCGTTTGCTTAAGGCTGATCGCATCCACGGCTTGCTGAAAACTCGCCCGTGATTCGTTGACGGTTTCCAATCTTTTTAACATTAACTGGCCGGTTTGCCGCATATCTTGTTCATCGATCCGGTCCACCGCCTCAAAGCGGCTTTGCACGATGTCAGCAGTGACCTCGATGCGCTTTTGGGGTGCCAGGGGCAGGGACAGAATCAGCTGTTCCCGGAATTTATTCACCGCAAACAGGCTGTCACCCGGAGCGGATTCGGCGGCTATTAAAAAAGTAGCGGTGGCTGCCAATATTGTAGTGGCAACCCCCGCTAGAACTATAAAAGTAAATCTCGTAGGCAATTCGGAATAACCTAACGGATGGGACTGCGGCGAGTCCATAGCCGATAGAAGGCGTTTTTTTATGCCAGCTTGGTCAAATTCAAAATTTTGGCGAGCCGCCTGCAGTTGCCGGATAATTTTATTGTTCAATTCGGAGTTAAAAAGATTCATGATTATTATTTAGATTGCTTTGTCCCCAAGTTTTTTGCGCAGTGCTCGGATCGCCCGATGCTGGAGCACGCGAATGCTGACCCGGCTTTTATTCATGATATGAGCGGCTTCCTCAACTGATAAATCCTGGCGGAATCGCAAGTCGAGCACGGTCTGATATGCCAAGGGCAGAGTTTGCAGGGCTTGCGACAGATAGGCATATTCTTCGTAAAGTTTTGGCTTTTGCGCGAATTGCACCAGGTTCTCGATTTCGTTGATTTCCACAGTCGGTTTCCGGGTCCGCCAATGATCGATCAGCGTAAAGTTCGCTATTTGAAACAACCAGGTCGAGAATTTGGCGTTGGCTCGCGGTTCGTATTTGTTTAAATTGCTCCAAGCTTTCAAAAATACGGTTTGGAGCAGGTCTTCGGCCGTTTCCTTGTGGGCCAATTTACCCAGAAGAAAATTATAGAGTTGCTGGGCAAAAGTGTCGTAAATCTGCGCAAAAGCGACCCTATCCTGTTGCTTGGCTTTGGCCACCAATTGCTGGATTTGTGCTTCTTCTACCATAAGTTAATCGCGGGACTTAGTTATGTGTTACAAGTTGGGTTTTTGGCCTAAATTTGCTAAGATACTGGGGTATTTAAGTCACCGGGGAAAAATTCAACCCCAGCTCCGGGTGATCGGAGATGATTGGTGATTAACTATTCGGTTGTGTGGATCACCGCAAGATTTTTGAAATAGATTACTATTATACCCGGATACTAAATTATGTCAAGAATAGTGGATGGGCGCCTGATCTCGGAGGGGATTTTGGCTGGCCTCAAAGATAAAATCATCCGCTTGAAACTGAAGCCGCATCTTGCGGTAATTTTGGTTGGCTCCGATCCGGCCTCACAAACTTATGTCCGCAAAAAACAGGAAGCGGCCCAATCAATCGGCGTCAAATTTTCCCTTTATCCTTATCCGGCGGATACGGACACGAAGCAATTGATTGCGGAATTGAAAAAAATTCAAACCCAGGATTTATCCGGCATCATCGTTCAGCTCCCGCTCCCGCCCGGAATCGACAAGCGCCAGGTCTTAAATGCCATTGATCCACTGCTCGACGTGGATTATCTGTCCTGGGAGTCATTGGGCAAGCTGGTGATCGGGGAAAATGAGCTGATCCCGCCCACACCCGGCGCGATTCTGGAAGTCTTAAATTATTATAAGATCCCGGTTTCGGGCCAGCATGTCGTGCTGGTCGGCCAGGGCGAACTGATCGGCAAGCCTTTGGCCAACCTGCTGCTGCAAATGCCGGTAACCTTGACGGTTTGCGGCAAGGAAACCAACAACCTCGCCAGCCTGACTCGCCAGGCCGATATTTTGATCACTGGCGTGGGTAAAGCGGAAATGATCAAAGGGGACATGGTCAAATCCGGCGCCGTGGTGATTGATGCCGGAGTGTCGTTTCGGGACAAAAAAATGTTCGGCGATGTGGAATTTGAAGCGGTCAGCCGGGTGGCGAGTTTGATTACGCCGACTCCCGGCGGAGTCGGCCCGATTACCGTGGCCAAGCTTTTGGAAAATACGGTATTAAATGTTATGCGGTCATGAACGATGTCATTATCGTCGGAGCGGGAGTGGCCGGCTGGACCGCCAGTTTGTATCTGGCGCGCCGCGGCCTTAAGGTTTTAGTTATCGGCAAGGATGTGGGCGGCCAGGCCAATTACACCGACGCCATCGAGAATTATCCTGGGGTCGAAGAAATCGGCGGTTTGGAGCTGAGCCGCCAGATTCGCAAGCAGGCGGAAAAGCACGGCGTGGAATTTCTCCAGGGGGAAGTGGGCGCGCTTAAAGCCGGTCCGAACTGTTTTGTGACCTCCGCGTATGGCCGTCAATACAAATCCGCCGCCGTGATTTTGGCTTACGGCAAAACGCCGCAGGATTTGGGAATCCCGGGCGAGGAGCAATTCAAAGGCCGGGGCGTGAGTTACTGCGCGACCTGTGATGCGCCGCTGTTCAAAAATAAAGTCGTAGCCGTGGTCGGGATCGGCGATATCGCGGCCGATTGCGCGTTGCTGCTGAGCAAATCCGCCAAGAAAATTTTGGTGCTCAGCAAAACTGATAAATTTGTCGCTCACCCGCAGCTGTCCAAGGCCTTGTTTAAAAAACCGAATGTCGAATTGGTCGGATTTGCCCAGGTCCAAGAAATTTACGGCGACCAGACGGTCAAGGGAATGAAGTTGCTTAATACCCGGACCGAAACGGTCAGCAGCTTGGCCGTGGACGGAATATTTGTGGAACTGGGCTATGTCGTGAATTCACAAATGGTCGCGAATATAGTAAAGTTAGATGACCGGCGCCAAGTGATCGTCAATGCCGATCAACAAACCTCGGTGCTGGGAATTTTTGCCGCCGGGGATTGCACCAACCGCAACTACAAGCAAGCGGTGATTTCCGCCGGCGAGGCGGCCACGGCCGCCCTGGCCTGTTACGACTGGCTGCAGCAGGCGCAAGGAGCAGCCGGGATTACCTCGGATTGGACGCAGATCAAACGAATAAAGAATTAAGAATCCCGCCAAATGGGCGGGCAGGCAGGAATCATGAAATCAGAAATTCATAAGCTCATAATTATCGGTTCCGGCCCCGCCGGGTTGACTGCGGCTTTGTATGCGGCACGGGCGAACTTAAACCCGCTCGTCATCGGGGGCTTAACGTTTGGCGGCCAGCTCATGATCACCACCGAAGTGGAAAATTTTCCCGGCTTCCCGAAAGGGGTGCAGGGTCCGGAGTTAATGCAGGCCATGATTGAGCAGGCGGAACGCTTTGGCGCCAAAATCATTTATGATGACGCGACCAAGGTTGATTTTTCCCATAAGCCGTTCAAAGTCTCAGCCGGCCATGAGGACCATATGGCCGAGAGCGTGATTATCGCCACCGGCGCTTCTTCACTCTGGCTGGGGTTGCCGTCCGAAGAACGGCTGCGCGGCAAGGGCGTTTCGTCCTGCGCCACCTGCGACGGGTTCTTTTTTAAGGGCAAGGAAGTGGCGGTCATCGGTGGCGGGGATGCAGCCCTGGAAGAGGCTTTATATCTGACTAAATTTGCCACCAAAGTTACAGTCCTCAATCGCAGCGATAAGCTGCGCGCCTCCAAGATCATGCAGGATCGCGCCCTGGCCAATCCCAAAATCGGCGTGCTTTACAATAAGACGGTGGAAGAATTTTTGGGCGCCGATTATCTGACGGGATTAAGAATCAAGGATGCGGTGTCCGGCCAGACCGAAGAATTGCCGGCCGGCGGGACATTCGTGGCCATTGGTCATAAGCCGAATACCGAAATTTTCAAGGGCCAAATTACGCTGGATGCCAAAGGGTATATTGAACCGACGGATCAGACCAAAACCAACGTGGCCGGCATATTTGTCGCCGGCGATGTGCGGGATTACCGCTACCGCCAGGCGGTCACGGCCGCGGGTATGGGTTGCATGGCCGCGCTCGACGCCGAAAAATACCTCCATATGGATCAGGGCTAGCCCGATTTTTCCAACCTCGCCTCTCGCCAGAGGCGGGGTTTTTTTGATTGAGCCATTGACATACGGAGCGGAAGCAATTATACTCTAATGTCCAACTGAAGGGGGGTGAGGAGTAGATGAATCGCAGTAGCAAGCGAACTCGAGTGCAGACCACGGACGACAGGAAGTATTTCGTCTGTCATGCGTTCAAGTCGCTGGTTCGGACCTTCGGGCACGAACTGGTGACGACGAGCCGGCAGACCCGGCTCGGCCGTCGGCTTCGACGCAAAATCGTGCTGGAGTCCCGCCAACTCGGCGAGGACATGGTAAAAGAGCTCGGGTAGAGGGAGACGACGGATGACTCACGGGCGCGTGCAAGACCCCGGGTCCGAGGCGATTACTGCTTCCGGACCCGGCTTTTTTATTTTCCGCCGCGGTGATATAATGACCAAACTTAATCAGATGTTTATGGCTAAAATCAATCCCTTTAAATCCGCGATGCAGCAGCTGGCGAATGCGGCCCAGATTCTCAAATTGAACCCGCGCGTTTTAAGCCAACTCAAATCCCCGAAGCGCACTTTATCGGTTTCGGTGCCGGTTGAAATGGACAATGGCGAGCTCAAAGTTTTCGAAGGTTTTCGTGTGCAATACAATGATGCCCGCGGTCCATTCAAAGGCGGCCTGCGCTTTCATCCTCAGGTGAACCTAGATGAAATCAAAGCCCTGGCATTTTGGATGGCCATCAAAAATGCCGTGGTCGGCGTGCCTTACGGCGGTGGCAAGGGCGGCATCGTGGTCAATCCCAAGAAATTGTCCAAACGCGAACTCGAACGCCTCTCGCGGCAGTTTATCGGCCTAATTTACAAAGATATCGGCCCCCATGTCGATGTGCCGGCGCCGGATGTCAATACGACCCCGGAAATCATGGCCTGGATGGCAGACGAATATTCCAAACTGGTCGGCAGCTGGCAGCCGGCGGTGATTACGGGCAAGCCGCTGCATTTGGGCGGCTCTCGCGGGCGCGAAGAAGCCACGGGTTTTGGGGGCGTGGTCATCCTTAAGCAAGCAGCGAACGCGTTGCGGCTCAAGCGCGGTGCCAGTGTGGCGATTCAGGGGTTTGGCAATGTCGGTTTGTTTTTTGCCCGCCTGGCGAATGCGGCTGGCTTTAAGGTCGTGGCGGTTTCCGATTCCCAGGGCGCCATTTATAATCCCCGCGGTTTGGATATTGGCAAAGTGGAAGCGCATAAAAAAGCGCTGGGTTCGCTGACCCACTTCCCCGGCGCGGTGAATCTGACCAATGAAAAATTATTGCAATTGCCGGTGGATGTTTTGGTCCCGGCCGCTTTGGAAAATCAGATTCACAAAGGCAACGCCAAAAAAATCCAAGCCAAGCTGATTGTTGAAATGGCTAATGGCCCGACCACTCCGGAAGCGGACGTGATTTTGCACCGCCGCGGGGTCTGGGTCGTGCCGGATGTGCTGGCCAATTCCGGCGGCGTGGCCACGTCCTACCTCGAGTGGAGCCAGAACCTGTCCGGTTTTTATTGGGGCCGAGACGAGGTGCTCAAAAAACTGACCGGTTATATGGTCGAAGCCTGGAAAAATATTTTGCGGGAACGCGAAAAATACCAGACCGACTTCCGCAACGCTGCTTTTATTTTGGCGCTCAAGCGCATCGCCGACGCCATGGAGTCGAGAGGAAACTGATTATGCAATACAAACTGATTTTGTTGGCTTTGTTGGTAGTGGTCGCGGCCAGCGCTTGCGGCAAGAAAAATTCGCCCAATACTGAACCGGTCGGCTTGAGTGCAGAAGTTAGTATCACCAAGGACGGTTTCAGTCCGGCCGAGTTGACGGTCAAACAAGGCACGCAGGTGATTTTTAAAAATGAAGACAGCAGACCGCACTGGCCAGAGTCGGATTTGCCGGGATTTGATTCGTTGCAGGGTATTCCCGCCGGCCAAACTTACTCCGTGACTTTTACCCGGCCGGGGATTTGGGCTTACAAAGATCATCTGAATAAAACTCTCAAAGGCTCGGTAACGGTGACCGAATGAATTTTTATTTGCTAAATTTCCTTAAATGTGCTATAATATATGTAAGATCAAAATATAATTTATTATATTCATGAAAAAACTTTTTCAGAGTCTGTTGCTGGTCGCACTGTTCGGGGCGGCTTTTTTTGTTCCCGCCAATTCTGCGGATGCCCTAGCAACCGTCACAGTGACCTTGGATGCGGCTTCTCCCTTGCCGGCTTCGGTGGGTTATGGCCTGACAGGCGTCAATTTTACGATATTTAAAATTACCACCGCGGATCAGAGCGTCGCTTTGAATCAAGTCACGGTTAAAGGTTATGCCACTTATAATTACCGCTGGGAAGGTTCCGACACATCGATCAAAAATATTCAAATTTGCGCTCAGGTCACCGGCGGCCGGGAATGTTATTGGACCATGAATCAGTTGATCACGGATTCCGGCAGCATCCATACCGCTTCCGCGCAGACCGCCTGGACCGGCGGCCCGATCATCCCGGCCAACAGCTCCCGGACGTTTTATCTTTACGGCGATATCGGCGCGGCCGCGGCCGGCCAGTTTTCACTGGGACTAAGCTCTATCGGCTATTCTTCCCAGGACAATTTGGGACTTTACAATGTCACCAATAATAAAACTGTGGACGTTATGGGGAACAATCAAACCGTGGTCGGCTTGTCCGGCGGAGCGGTTCGTTTGACCGCCCCCAATGGCGGGGAATCCCTGGTCATGGGCAGCAACAGCCGGATCACCTGGACTGACAGCAATACCAGTTCCAATGATCGATACACTTTGTTCTTGGTCCAGAACAACGGCAGCAACGGTTCGGCACTCGGCGTGATTGCCGTCGATGTTAATAATCAGCTGTGGTATGACTGGACAGTGGGCCAAGTCACGGACGCTTCCGGTTCTATTCTGCCTGGCAGCGGGTATTACATTCAGGTGGTAAAACAATATACGGATCAGCTTGGTTTTGATGACAATGACAGCCCCTTTTTAATTATTAGTGCAACCGGCACCATAACAATCACCAATCCAACGTCAGAGACAACTTGGACTCGCGGCCAGGCGCACACGGTTTTCTGGCAATCCACCGCTGGTTTGGGCAGCGGCAAAATTCGGCTGAGCTCTTGCTGCGCTGATTTGTCCAATTTGGCCAGCGGCCTGCTGGATGTCGCGCCGGTGACTCTGGGCGCCGGATCATACAGCTTCGCCATTCCGGCGACGTTTCCGCTGGGCGCGGCGAAATTGTATGTCATGACGGCTGATGAAAACATTTACGGCGCAGTTTATTACGTCTTTATAACCGATAATAATGCGGTTATCACTTATCAAACGATCAGCGGGCCATCGACGGCTGTGGTCAACGCTCTGCCGCAATATCAATTTACCGCTGGGTCCACCGCGTTCGATTCGGGATTAAATTATAAAATCAATTGGGGCGATAACCAGGTCGACCAGGCCTATATCGCCAATAACAATTCGGCGAATCCGTTTAACGACAGCCACACCTGGACGGCGGCCGGGACCTATACCATTACCTTTACCGCTTGTTCACCGAGCCTGCCTAATGTTTGCGGCACCAAAACCCAAACAGTCACGGTCAGTAATTCGCTGGCGCCCAAAGTCGATCTCAAGGTCAACGGCTATACCAGCACCGGTTACCAGGAACCAACGGTAAATATTGGAAGCACCAGTACCGTAACCATCACCTGGAGTGCCAGCAACGCCACCAGCTGCAACACTTACGGCCAGACTCTGCTGCGGTTGACCGATGGCACCAACTGGAAGCTGGACAATCTGCCGGTTTCGGGGACCCGGACATTTGCCGTTGCTGGCCAAAAAGATGCGCAGAACAAAGACATGACCTATGCGACCATCGGAATCCAATGTTGGAGCGGCGCCTCGCCGGCAGTTTCGGACAGCAAGGGGCTGATTGTTACCTGGAGTTCTGCCAGCCAGAATCTGAACATTTCGACGCCGTCCCCGCTGTCCAATGCCAAAACCGGAGTTAGTTACTATAATCTTTTCAATGCTCCGGTCGTGGAAAATCTCGGATCCTATAACTGGTCTTTGGCCTCCGGCGCGATGCCGGCCGGATTGCGCCTTTTGACATTAAATTATCCGGGAGACGCCAATTCCAGCCTCAAAAATTCTACCGCCTTGATCACCGGCACGCCCACTGCGGCCGGAACCTATGTGTTTACCGTTCAGGTCATCGCTTATAACACCACGACCAGCTCCAACATAACAGCCAGTAAACAATTCACTCTGACGGTGGAAGGTTCAGCCAGCGCCAACACCAAGCCCATCGGCTGGCTGGATGGAATTTCGAAAGGAGGGGTAATTTCGGGCTGGGTGATCGATCAGGATCATCCCAATACCCCGATCGAGGTTCATGTTTATTTTGATATCACCGACCGCACGGACTCCCACCCCACGGTCGTAACAACCAGCGTTGAGCGCAACGATGTCAACGCTGTTTTTGGGGCGAGTGGCACGCACGGATTTAGTTTCCGAATTCCAGACAATTTGCGCGACGGCAAGCGCCATACCGTCAATATATTTGGCATCGATACGGACGACAGCTCCGGCCTGGCCAATGCCGCGCTCTATGGTTCGCCCAAAACTTTCACCATCAAATCCGATTCCGCCAACCGCCATGCACGCGGCACGGTCGTGATCGGTGAAAACGGCACGGTTTATTTCTTGGGCGCTGAAATCCGATATCCGTTTCCGAGCCCGGAAGTTTTCTTCTCCTGGGGCCATCAGTTTGCGGCACTGGTTTTGGCCAATCCGGCTGATCTAGCCTTGCCAATCGGCCCCACCGTCCAAACAAAACAGTGACAATTGGATAACTGAAACAAGAAAACTGCGGAAAATTCCGCAGTTTTTTGATTGCTTAGCGAGTTCTAATTATTGGCTGGCGCGCTCCACGTAATTGCCGGACTGGGTGTTGATCCGGACGATGTCGCCTTCTTTGATAAACAGCGGGACGTTGACCACATAACCGGTTTCGAGGGTTGCGGGTTTGCTGCCGCCGGTCGCGGTATCGCCTCTAACGCCCGGCGAGGTTTCCGTGACTTTCAAATCCATTTTGACCGGCAGATCGAGGGCAATCGGCCGGTCTTCAAAAAACATAATGACCGTGTCCGATCCTTCCTTGAGAAATTTAACTTGATCTTCGACAATGACACGGGGGACGAGCAGGGCTTCGAATGTTTCCGGGTTCATGAAGTGAGCGCCTTCGCCATCGGAGTAGAGATATTGGCATTTGCGCTTGCCGACGTCCGCCTCATCGATTTTTTCTCCGTATTTGAAGGAATACTCCATAACCTTGCCGGTCATCAGGTTGCGCAGTTTGGCCTGGATAACGGGTTTGCGCTGCGCGGTGCGCATAAAATTGGACCAGATGATCTGGTAAGGTTCGTTATTGTATTTGATGATCTGGCCGGTGCCTTTGAGATCGGAGAAATCGAGGACTCCCATGATTGATTCTTATTTACGCGGCGACGAAGGGCAGCAATGCCATGTGCCGGGCGCGTTTTAGGGCTTGCGAAACCGTGCGCTGGTGCTTGGCGCAGGTGCCGGTTTTGTTGGAGGACATGATTTTAGCATGTGGGCTCATAAACCGGCGGAGGAATTGGATGTCTTTGTAATCCACGAAGGAGATTTTCTCCGCGCAGAACAGGCAAACTTTCTTAATATTGGTTGGGGCGGGCATAGAAGTAATGAAAATTATAAATGATGAATTATGGATTTAGAATGGGATGTCGCCGTCGTCAATCTGAATTTCCGGGACGTCGTTTTTGGGCTCTGGCTGATCCATAGGAGTAGATGGACCCGCCTTCGCCGAGGTTCCGGCGGGGAGATCGGCTTCAGATCGCGATCCTTGTCCAGGCCGACCCAGCATAATCATATTGTCGGCGACAATCTCGGTGCGGTAATTCTTTTTGCCATCCTGGCCTTCCCAGGAACGGGTTTGGAGCCGGCCTTCGAGGTAAACCTGGGAGCCTTTTTTCAGATACTGGCCGATAATGTCGGCGAGCTTGCGCCAGGCGACGACGTTATGGAATTCCGTCTGCTCTTTTTTCTGGCCGTCATTTTTGTCGGTCCAGTTGAAGCTGGTGGCGACGGAAAACGAAACCACGTTGGCACCGTTGGGAGTGGTGCGGACTTCCGGGTCGCGGGTTAAGCGCCCGATAATCATGACTTTGTTAAGATCCATATAATTAGATAATTAATTACTTAGTAAGATCTTCTGACTCGAGGGCCTGTTCAATTTTGTTTTCCAGTTCGGTTTCCGTCAGCTTGACCTCTTTCGGGGCGCCTTCCGTCTTGACCATCTGAGGTTTGCGCGAGGCGCGCATTTTTTCCTGCACGGCTTTGTCTTTGACCGCGCGGAGCTCCTGTTCTTCCAGGTTGATTACTAAGTAGCGGATGATCGTTTCCAGTGAACGCAGTTTGTTGTCCAGCGCTTGCAGTTTGGCGCCGTCCAGGTTGAAAGTTTCCAAAACATAAAAACCGTTCCGGGTTTTCTTGATGGGATAGGCCAGTTTTTTCTTGCCGAGCATTTCGCTGGTAAGAACCGCGCCTCCGTTGTCAGTAATGAACTTGTCGACTTCCGAGGCCACGGCCGGGACATCGTTGTCGGATACGGCTGAGGATAAGATATACATCAGCTCATATTTTGGCATAAGAAGGGTTTCCTTTTCCCGCCACCGAAATTTGTAATGAAAATGACGGCGGGATCCCGCCAAAGGCGGGACTTATCACCCCCGCCCAGGCGGGGACGAATAATGAGTTAATTTGTTAAAGCCAAAATATCTTAGCAAAAATTGAGCGTCTGGTCAAGCCTGTATTTAGATCCCATTTTGTCCTTCTCCCTTTACGGGAGAAGGTGGCGCGACAGCGCCGGATGAGGGTGATTCCAGAGCAACCAGTATTTTATTTATGGTTTTTTCTAAATTTTGATCGATTTCTGAGTTCCAAAGTCGAATAATCCTAAATCCTTGAGATTTTAAATATCTATCACGGTTCATATCAATCGGTTTGTTTTTTCTATGGCCAAAGCCATCGAGCTCGATTACCAAGCGTTTTTCAAAACAACAAAAATCTACTATCAGTAAATCAATAATGGCCTGCCTGCGAAATTTATAGTTTCCCAGTCTCCTGTTTTTAATACGCTCCCAGAGAATTTTTTCTTCGGGCGTTTGTAGTTTTCTGAGTTTTTTGGCGTTTTTTTCTGCTAGCATACCCCTCACCCGCCCGATCATTCGATCGGGCACCCTCTCCCGCAAGGGGAGAGGGAAAATCTGAAATCAATTATTGAATCGGAAGTGGGCCACGTCGCCATCTTGAACGATGTATTCTTTGCCTTCCAGTCTTAACCAGCCCTTGTCGCGGGCCGCGGCATAGCCTCCGGCTTGCAGGAGCTTGTCCCAGGCAATGACCTCGGCTTTGATAAAGCCTTTTTCAAAGTCGGTGTGGATCACTCCGGCGGCCTGCGGGGCCTTGGTGCCGTTAACAATCGTCCAGGCCTTGGTTTCCATGGGCCCGGCCGTAAAAAAAGTAATTAAATTTAAAAGCTTGTAAGCGGCGCGCGCCAAACGGTCGAGCCCGGATTCGGCCATCCCCAATTCCTTCATGTATTCTTTCTGTTCCGCAGCCGTCAGTTCGGCAAGCTCGGCTTCGATTTTGACGTCGATCGGCAGGAACTCAGCGCCGAGGTTTGAGGGGTGAGGGGTGAGTATGTTGGCTACATACAAGGTCGGCTTCATGGTCAGAAGCTGCAGTTGGCTGACTAGACGTTTTTCTTCGTCAGTTAGTCCCACCGCGCGCGCCAACTGGCCGGCATCGAGCGCAGTTTTAACCTTATCCAGTACGGCTTTGAGCACCAGGGCCTCTTTGTTGCCGGATTTAACGTCGCGATTAAGGGTATCGAGGCGTTTGTTGACGGTATTTAAATCCGCCAGCATTAATTCGAGATTGATAACTTCGATATCGCGCGTCGGATCGACCGACCCGTCGACGTGAATAATGTCTTTGTTTTCAAAAAATCGCACGACTTGCACGATGGCATCGACTCCTCGGATGTGGGAAAGAAATTTGTTGCCGAGGCCCGCGCCTTCCGCCGCGCCCTTGACCAGGCCGGCAATGTCGACGAAGCGGATGGAGGTCGGTACGAGCTTTTCGGATTTTTCCAGTTTGGCTAATTTTTCAATCCGTTCATCAGGCACGGCAATCACGCCGACGTTGGGCTCGATCGTGGTAAAAGGAAAATTCGAAGCAGCGACGGCTTGCTTCGTGAGGGCATTGAACAGAGTGGATTTTCCGACGTTGGGCAGCCCAACGATTCCGACAGAAAAGCTCATAATGGCTCAATTCTAGCAGACTTGCGGGATTTTTGATAGACTATAAGTCGCTATGAACACTATAAATAAATACATGTTTCGCGAATATGATATTCGCGGCAGGGAATCAGACGAGGAACTGAACGTAGATTCAATAACTTTGATTGTCAAAGCCTTCGGCACCCTGCTTAGAAAAAAGAATATCACTCAAGCGGTTGTCGGGCATGATAATCGTAAAAGCTCGGAAGATTTTTATCAGGCTACAACCAAAGCGCTTCGAAGCACCGGAGTGGATGTAATAGGCATTGGTATTTGTTTAACCCCAATGATATATTGGGCGCCCTACCATTTTAAGGTGAAAGGTGGCTTGATGATCACGGCCAGTCATAATCCGGCCGGATGGAATGGGTTGAAGATGGGTGATGATTATTCTAAAACTTTAGATAATACTCAAATCAAAGAAGTCTTGCATATTGCGGAATCTGGAGAGTTTGCTTCCGGCCAAGGTAGTTTACGCGAAGAAAATATCGCTAAGCTATATGTGGAAGATATTTTGTCCCGGGCCAAGCTTAATCGCAAGCTCAAAGTTGTTATAAATACGGCTAACGCAACCAGCAGCATGTTTTCGCCGGAAATTTTTCGTCGATTCGGATGTGAAGTGATCGAACACAACACTAATCTTGATCCGAGCTATCCAAATTATGTCCCCAATCCGGCCAACGTTGAGATGATGGAGGATACCGGCAGGCAAGTGGTCAATCATAAGGCCGACCTTGGAATCGGAATTGATGCCGACGGCGACCGTTTGGGAGTTACAGATGAAAAAGGGCAAATTATTTGGCCGGATCGATGGTTGATTTTACTGTCTCGTCTAGTGCTTTCCAAAAAACCCGGCGCCAAAATAGTGTTTGATGTAAAAGTTTCCGAAGCCTTGCCTGAAGACATCACGGCTCACGGCGGCGTGCCGATTATGAGCCCCACGGGATATATGTATGTGAAAGAAAGGCTTAAGTCTGAGGGGGGTAGTTTTGGCGGAGAACAGTCAGGTCATACATTTTTCGTTGATGAGTATTACGGCTTTGATGACGCAAATTTTGCGGGATTGAAGCTTTTGGAATACCTATCGAGCTTGAGTGAACCGCTTTCAAAGATAGTCGAAGCAACTCCGTATTATATTTCTACTCCGGCCTTGCATGCGCATGTCCCCGATGATGTTAAATACGATATAGTAAAAAAATTAACGGAAGAGTTTAAATCTGAAGGATACAGGGTAATAGATATCAACGGCGCCCGGGTTTATCTGCTCAGCGGTTGGGGTTTGGTGCGAGCCTCCTCCAATCTGCCGGCATTGGTTTTGCGTTTTGAAGCAAAAACACAAGAAGATTTGGACAAAATCCAGAAAATCTTCAAAGAAAAGTTAAAAAAATATCCCGAAGTCGCGGAAACTTGGGAATCAGCCTAAATAACAGTTGGTTATAAAAAGAACGAGCGCGAAGTCTGTGGGGAACAAGACTTCGCGCTTTTTGAATTGGGCCCGGAACCCAAGTGGATGGCTGCCGTCAGGCGGCGGACGACTGCGTGCGGGTGAAAGATAGCACTACCCGCTTAGCCGCCACCGCTGCGTGTGGAATTTCGCTGCCGGCCGGCGGGATCACTTCTTCCGCCGCGGGCGTGAACTGGTGCACCGCGACATGTTCGGGGATGGCACTGCGCAGGCCTTTGAGCACCTCGTCGAGATGTTCGCCCCGGTGGTCGATGAATGCCACATTGAGCGAGTTGCCGAATTTAGCGCTGGGCCAGCAGTGGGCGATCTTGCCGTACCAATCCTGGTCAACCAGGTTAGAGGGCTCGGAGCCCTTCAATCTGGCTTCGTAGGCGGCGACGAGTGCATTCGTGCCCGCCGTGGTTCGCTCGCCGTTCGGAAATTGAATGTAGGCGTATATCAGCATGTGGTTCCTCCGACGAATCTCATCATCAGCTTCTTGCTGGGCCAGGATCGCACGGACCCACATCTTGCCGATTGGGCCGAGTTCTTCCTCCCTGACGCCGTTGGGCAGCATGATTAGAACCTCCTGTGGGGTAAACGAACGATGAATGCAAACGGGAACAACTTAAAAAGCCACAGTTGTGACTTTCTAAATCAGACCAATTTTTTGTTTGACTTCTGCCAGGGTGGCTTGAGCCACAATCTGAGCTTTCTTGGCGCCCGCGGTGAAGATTTTAATAATCTGATCCGGATTTTTTTCCAATTCCGCGCGCTTGACCCGCATTGGCGCGAAGTAATTCGCAATCGCATCACCCAAAACTTGCTTGAGTTCGGAATATTTGATCGTGCCGCCCTGGTATTCCTTCATCAGCCGCTCGTGGTCAGCCGGGGAGCCGAAGTGGGTGAGGAGTTCAAAGAGATTCGCGACACCTTTTGGCATCTGGCCTGCTGGCGCATCAGTCGCCGTGACCGCCTTGGCCAGTTTTTTGTGGATTTCTTCGGGTTCATCAAACATGTTGATGAAGGAACCAGGTTCAGACTTGCTCATTTTGCGCTCCGGCTCGGACAAGCTCATGATCCGCAGCGGTTTTTGGGCATAGATTTTAACTTCGTTGAATGTCTGGCCGAATTTATGATTAAATTTCCGTACGATGGTGTTGGTCAGTTCCAAATGCTGGATTTGATCATGCCCCACCGGCACATGCGTCGGTTTGTATAGTAAAATATCTGCGGCCATTAAGACCGGGTAATCAAACAAGCCAGCGTTAATATTCGCTTGTTGTCGGCTAGACTTGTCTTTATATTGTGTCATGCGTTCCAGCTCACCCATGGGGGTGATCGTATTGAAAATCCAAGCCAGTTCGGCGTGTGCCGATACATGGGATTGGATAAATAACGTAGATTTGGCTGGGTCTAAGCCCGCTGCCAGGAAAGTGGCCGCGATGTCCAGAATTTGTTTGCGCTTGGCCGCGCCCGGTTCAAATTCTTCGGTTAAGGAGTGCAGGTCAACGATGCAAAAATAACAGTCGAACTCATCTTGGAGTTCCACAAAGTTTTTGAGCGATCCGAGGTAGTTGCCGATATGGAGTTCGCCGGTCGGTTGAATTCCTGAGAGAATACTGTTTTTCATCCCGTTAGAAATAATGATTGGTTAATAAATTAGTATGTTTTGTAATCAGCCCGTTAAGTATAATCTTGCGATAAATCAAACTATGCAAAATTTCTAATGGGATTCATGGATATATTATAGCGTAAATATTTTATTCTGCCACCTTTCTAGGAAAGGTGGCACCAAAGTCGGAAATTTGCCAGACTCGCGACAATGACATATCTAACCGGGTCTTTGTCGCTCGGGCAGTGGCAAATTTCCATGAGGCTGCTGGCAACGCTATTTTAAACCCCCTCTTAATGTAAGAGGGGGTGCGTCAGTCGAGGGTCAGCGGGGGAGTTACACTTCAATCACGACTGGTAATATCATCGGTCTTCGTTCGGTCCTTTGAAACAGGAATTCGCCGATTTGATCGCGCACTTCGGATCGCAGGTAAGCCCAGTTGGGTTCTTTGAAGTTCGTTTTGCCGTTTTTGCTTTCCACGACTTTGCGGACTTCGTGTTTGACTTCCTTGAGCAGATCTTCCGAACCCTTCATATAGATGAAGCCGCGGGAGAGAATGTCCGGCTGCTGGGTCAGTTTGCCACTCTTGCGGTCAATGGTCATGATGATGACAAACATGCCGTCTTTGGCCATGACCTGACGATCGCGCAAGACGACTTCGCCGACATCGCCCACGCCGAGGCCATCGACGAAGACGTAGCCGGTCGGGATTTTGGCTTCAATCGCCTTGGCCCCGGTTGAGGAGAGTTCCAACATCTGGCCATTGTCGAGGATGTGAATGTTCTCTTCGGGCACGCCGACGTCGGCCGCCAGCTGGCCGTGCGCCACCAACATGTGGTGTTCGCCGTGGATCGGCATGAAGTATTTCGGCTTGGTCAGGCCAATCATTAACTTTAAGTCTTCCTGGTAAGCGTGGCCTGAGGTGTGGATGTCCAAATTCTTTTGATAGAGGACTTTCGCGCCCAATCGTGCCAAACTCGACAGAGTCGAGGAGATCGAACGTTCATTGCCCGGAATCGGGGAGGCGGAAACCACGACCGTGTCGCCTTTTTTGACCTCGATCATTTTGTGCTCGCTGCGGGAAATGCGGGCCAGGGCCGAAAATTCTTCGCCCTGCGAGCCGGTGGTCAAGATAATAACCTGATTGTCCGGCAATTTTTTCGCCTGCTCCATTTTGATGATCATGTTTTTGGCCGGCAGCGTCAGATAGCCGGTGGCCAGACAGATTTCCACGCTGTTGACGAGGCTTCTGCCGGTTACAACCACTTTGCGGTTGGTTTTGTAGGCGGCATCCATCACTTGCTGCACGCGGTTGACCAGGGAGGAGAAGGTCGCAAAAATCACGCGGCCTTTGGCATCGGCCATGATCCGGTCAATGGTGTTGCTCAGCGTTTTTTCCGACATGGAATAGCCGGGGCGCTCGGCATTGGTTGAGTCGCTCATTAAGAGCGCCACGCCCTCGCCGCCGTATTTGGCGATTTTGTCGAATTCGGTCGGGCGGTTATCAACCGGAGTGTGATCGAATTTCCAGTCCGTGGCATAGATCAAAAGCCCGGCGGGGGAATTGATGGCCAGACCGACGCCGTCCGGAATGTTGTGGTTGATCCGGAAGAACCGGATGCGGAAATTGCCCAGGGTCAAAACATCATCTTTGTTGATGATGTTGATCTGGGAGCGGCCGAGCAGATGAAATTCATCCAGCCGCTTTTTGACGAATTCCGCCGTCAGTTTCATGGTGAAAATCGGCGGGTCGCCGATTTTGGGCATGATGTAGGGGATGGCCCCGATGTGGTCCAAATGCCCGTGCGTGATGATCACGCCGCGGATGCGTTTTTTGTTTTCTTCCAGATATTTGGTGTTGGGGATGATGTAATCGATCCCCGGCATGGTTTCGTCCGGAAAACCCAAACCCATGTCGATCACGACGATGTCGTCCCCGTATTCGAGGACCGTCATGTTTTCGCCGACTTCCTCAATGCCGCCCAAGGGAATGACCTTGAGGATGGCTTTGGGGTCGGGGCGGTGCGTTAGTGCCTGCGTTTCCGGACCTAACTGTCCGGCTGGCAGGCGCGGCGCGACCCCTGTGGTCTGTCGGCCCATGGGGCGCGGCGGACCTGGTTTCTTAAAAATCATGTAAAACCTTTGATCGTAATTGTGTCACTTTACGACTGAATAATAATTGAATTTAGGCATTTGGCAGGGCTAAACCCAAGGCCAAGGGTGCCTAGTTAACACAAAGCAGGACGCAAAAAATTACGGACTGTTTCGTATCAACTACTTTTGATTTCAATTTTTCAAGATTTCAAGGTAAATATATTATACACCCGGCCGCGGCTTTTGTCAATGCTTTAAAGGTCGCGGAATTTCGAATATCTAATTTCTAAATCCTAAACTGGACACGAAAAAAGGACAGAGCATCGTTGCTACTGTCCGATTTTCCCTCTGGTCGGCCACATTGGCCGGCACTTGCAGGGTAGAGGAACCCCTCCTTGATGATGTCTACTTCTTCTCGATGATCGCGACGTTGAGGCGCGCGAGCAGCTCGCGGACGGCTTCCTTCTCGCTCTTCTTGCCGCCGTTGACGACGACCGCAGCCACGGCGCCGATGGCCTGGTTCTGGTTCCGGTCAGCCTGCTCGAGGCCGATCACCCGACCGCCGAGGGCCTCGAGGCCTGTCGTCGGCGCGTTGACCTTGGCTTCCAGGGCTGCGACGCGCGCCGTGAGCGTCATGTTCGCCGACTCGAGGCTGGCGATCTTGCCGCCCTGCCCGTTGTCGGTGCCCACGGTCTGCGCCAGCGCGGTGATCTGAGTCTTGATTGCCGAGACCTGCGTCTCGAGCGTCTTGACCTTGGCCGCCGCGGCTGCCGCCTGCGCAATCGCGCGCCGGCGCTCGGCTTCCGCCTTTTCGGCCGCGACCTGGTCAGCGTCCTTGACGACGAGCTTGCTCTTCGTCTCGGTGCCGTCGACGCTGAGGACGAACTCGCCCTTGGAATTGGCGGGGATCGTGACGGTGAGCGACGCGGTCTTGGCCGTGGGCTGGTCCGCGAGCGCGATGGTGAGGTCGGTCGTGCCGTCGCTGAGCTTCAGCAGGCTGACGTCCACTTTGTCGAGGTTGGCGCCGACGAGCTTCACGAGCTTCGGGTAGTCGTTGGCCGCCGAGACGACGCTGACCGGGACGATCGACGTGACCGTGAACGAGGTCGGCGCCGCGGGGGTCGCGGGCGTCGCCGGAGCGGTCGGTGTGGTCTGCGGCGTCGGGCGCGCCGGGGCCTGCGCGAACGCGAGGCCGCTGTTGAGGCCGAGGAGGAAGACGACGACGAGTGCGGTGCGCTTCATGCGATACTCCTTGCGGCTACAATGCGGCCGGACGCGGTGGACGAGACTACGCTTGAGATGTGGACGGGAACTTGGGTTGTAAAAACGCCGGCTGGCTTTGGAAAGCTGCCGACGAGATAAATCCGATAATATCAGATGTATATCGTCAATAGTTTTCCTGCTAAGCCATTGACCATGATTTTAGCGTAACGATCAAGTATATACCTTTTGGGTAGTTTTGTCAAGACATAAGGCTTAAAATTGGCTAAAATAAGCCAAAATAGGCAGCGGGGCATTGACGAACAGCCCAGAAACGAGTATAATCCGGGGTTAGTCGTTCCTAAGATATCCTGAGGAGGATGACATGTTGCGAAGAATCGTGTTAGTTGCGTTGCTGGTCGGCTTCGCTATGCCATCTTTGATGGTGGCACAGAAACCGACTCTGGCGCGGCCGTTCGTGCCGAGCCAGCGGATTATCGGGGTCGGCAAGGATCGTGAATCCTTGACCGCGGACCAGTTGAAGAACCGGACCGAGCTCATGGCGCGGGCCCAGTGGTTCAACATCATGAAGCACCGCCAGTATTGGGACGCGCCCAAGCGGATTTTCGAAACCCGGCTCTGGGACATCATTCAGTCTGCGGCGAAAGCCCAGGGGCTGGATCCCATGCGCTTGGCGGCGAGAATTTTTCTGGAGAGCGCGGGCGATTGCAATGCCCGGAGTTCCGACGCGGTCGGCTGCGCACAGTTCACCATCTCAGGCGGTATTGATGCAGGTTTGGTGAAGACAGAGCGCAAGCGCGTGAGAGGACGCTGGGTCAGGGTGGTCACTCGCGACGACCGGCTCAATCCGACCTTGGCCATCCCAGCCATGGCGCGACGGATCAAACGCCAGACCGATGTGTATGGTCGGCCGGATTTTGAGATCGCCGAATACCACATGGGCTACGGGAACATGCTCAAGGCGGTCTCGCTTTCCACCGGCGTGCACCTCGATCCCAAGCGGACGCCCATTACTGCGGTGCGCCAGTTGATCGCGGATCGGAGTCTGAGCTATCCGCTCGTGTATTTTGGTAACACGAACCGGTACAAGCCAGAACTCTACCGGTTCCTGAAAAATCTCGACGACTCGAGCCGGTCGTATTACTTCCGGGTCGAGGCGGCGTCTCAACTCCTGGCCATCTACCGGCACAGCAAGAAGGACTACCAGGAGATCGTCCAGGCCAACCAGCCGAAGTTCGACGGGCAAAGCGAACTCAGCAAGCGGATGTGGTCGTTCTACGGCCCATCCGACGTGGCCAAATACGGGGTTCCCGATCTGGCGGCGCTGATTCAGGCTTGGGGAAACGGGCGTAATGGGCGCGTTGTAGCCATGCCCAACTTGCCCGACGTGTTCGGTATCCGGATCCGCACCAGCGGGATGTCGCCGATTGGGGAGCTGACCGTGAATCCGAAAAGCCGGCTTTACAACCCGGCTAACCAGCACTGGTATATGGGCTCGGAACCGGCCACGCTCGGCTGTCTGCTCTACGTCGGCTTTGAACTCCGCCGGCTGGAGGGCGCTTCGTTCGGCGTGGTGGAGACGAACTCGCTGGGGCGCGATCTGGTTTACCAGCGAGTGCTCGGCGGCAGCAACCCCCTCGCCGGCACCCAGCTACCGACCCATGGGATGCAGAAGGCCTTCGATCTCCCGCGCAAGAACATGGCGGCCAGCCAGCAGTCTGACCTGGTCTTTCTGCTGGACGATCTGGAAAGCCTGGGGCTCCTGTCATGGATTCCGGAAGGCGCCGCGGGCCAGTTCGCATATCATGTGGTTCCGGATCCATGGGAGTGGAATCGGAAATTCTTCGAAAACATTTACAAAGACGCCAAAGCGTTTATGCGCTAAAGCGTCTGACTTTTACCAACTGCGTCCGGCGGCTCCTTATGTGAGCTGCCGGCGTTTTTCTTTTGCAAAATTTATGCTAATATTAGTTACTGTTAAGGGCACGTGGCGGAATCCCAGCACCAGACGCGAAGCAATGGTGCGGGACAGGCTGGTATATTTACCCCGCACTAATTTTGCTCGAGTGGTGGAACTGGTATACACGTACGCTTCAGGAGCGTATGGCCGTAAGGCTGTGGGAGTTCGAATCTCCCCTCGAGCACCAAAATAATTTAGCAAAATTTAGTGCGGGGCGCGCACGCGGAAGTCACGTGTGGGCTTACGCCCGTGAGAGTTCAAATCTCTCCGTGCCCACCAAGAAACGCGTTGGCGTTTTTTAATTGCCGAAATACCACTGATTGATGTCGATGAACCGTTCGTAAGCGTAATAAATATTGGCCAAGTTAATGCCCTGGAGGTTTTGGGGGACGTTGTAAAGATAGAGCGAACGCGTCAGAAAAATTGCCGGCAGCTCGCCGTTGATAATTTCCTGGAACCGTTGGTAATCGCGAATCCGGACATTGTTATCCGCGGTTTGGCGCGCTTCGGTTAAGAGCTTATCGGCTTCGGTGCTGGAAAAACCGGAAAGATTGAGTCCCGGATCATGGGATTGGCTGGTGTGCCAAAACGGAAACGGATCCGGGTCTGCGCCTGTGTTTTCGGAAGTTAAAATCGCATCAAAGGTCCGGCCCTTGATGTAATCGTCGTGCAATTGCCGCGGGCTGACAATGATCAAATTGATTTTGGCCCCGATTTTATTCCATTGCTCTTGCAGCATCTGTGCCGCCTGAACATTGAGCACCAGGTTGCCGGACGTGACCAAGTTGAATTCCAGCACTTGTTTGCCTTTGGCGCGCACGCCGGTTTTGGCGTCCATAACCCAGCCGGCTTTGTCCAAGATCATGGCGGCTTCCCCGAGGCTGTAATGGACGGACTGCTCGATCGCCGGGTTAAAGCCCAGCGATAAGGGCTGGATTGGGCCGAAAGCCGGCGCGACGTTGCCGGCATAAATTTTGCTGATAATTTCGTCGCGGTCGGTCGCCAGCCAAAGCGCCTGGCGCACGGCTTTGCTTTTGAGCACGGCGTTCCGGGCCAGGTTGAAGAACACGGCTTGATATTGGGGCAAATTCAACTGGTAAGATTGAGCCAAGTTGCGCGACAGGGAAAAAGCGCTCTTGTCGAAGGGCAGGAGGCCCAGCGATTGCACTTCCCGACCGTGGTAAGCCGCCACCAGGGTGTCATAGTCGCCATAAAATTTAAACGTCAGATAGTTCAGATACGGCCGGCCTTGATGGTAGTAAGGATTGGCCTTGAGCCGGAGCGATTTGATCACGCCGTCCGCGGTTTTTTTGATCGAATCGACGCCGAACGGCCCGGCGCCCACGGCCCGCAGGTTCTGATCGGAGAGGCGGAAGTTTTGGGGCGACAGATTTTCCCAGAGATGTTTGGGAATGATGCCGAGGGCGAAATTGTTAACAAACGAATTCGACACCTCGCCGAGCTTGAACTGCACCGTGGCGTCGTCGAGTTTTTGGACTTTGACCCGGATCCAGTTCGGCCGCAGAGGGGATTCATATTCCGGATTTTGAATCGTCTGGATGGTAAATATGACATCATCGGCTGACAGAGCGGCGCCGTCTTGCCATTTGAGGTTGGCTTTCAGTTTCAAAGTGAAAGTTTTTTTGTCGGCCGAAATTTCCGGCAGGCTGTCTGCCAGGTCGGGAGAGAGGTTGCCGGCTGAATCGTAAGCGAGCAGTTGGGCAAACACAATGCGCGTTAGGTCGCTGTCCGTGCTGTTGCTGCTTGAGTAAACCGGGTTGATAAATTGCGGCTCGCCGAGGAGCCCTTCGGTCAGTTCGCCGCCGTAGGGGCCGTGGCTGGTAAACAGTTGAACAATCAAAAAGCCGCCCGAGGCAACCAAGAGGATGGCGGCAGTGAGTGCGAGATATAAATCGCGCTTGGAAAAAGTTTCAATGGTATGAACAAACTGCGGCCGGCGTAGTTGCCGGAATTGGCGCAAGCCTTCAATGACATGGCTAAAAAAATTTTTGAGATGCAACCAAGCGCTGCGCATGATTTATTATTGGAAGAAGATGATGGCGACGCTGAGTGCGGCGAAAATCACCACGAGTCCAATGGTAAAAAAGTGCAAGCCGCGGGCCAAGCCGCGCTTTTGGCGATAAACTGCGCCTTCGCCCCCAAATACGGTGGACAGGCCGCCTTCGCGCTGCTGCAGAAGGATTGAAATAACCAGCAAAACATCAACAATAACCAAAGCGTAGATTAAAATATTATTCATAAAGTTGAGTAAATTAGGGCTTTGTTATTTTGCCAGAAAGGGCGTAATTAGTCAACAGATTTATAGGCTGGCCTTGATTTTTTCCGCCACGCTGCCGCCGACAATTGCCGCCAGCTCAGTCAGCGAGGCTTGCCGAATTTTTTCCGCCGAACCAAATTGCAACAACAGCCGGCGTTTCTTATTCGGGCCGACACCGGTGATTGAATCGAGAACTGAGGTTAAGGATTTGCGGGAGCGCAGAGTGCGGTGATACTTTACGGCAAACCGGTGCGCTTCGTCGCGAATGCGTTGCAGGAGAAACAGCCCGATGGAATTGGGCGGTAAGATGACGGGGGTTTTTCGGCCGGGCAGAAAAATTTCCTCCAGCCGCTTGGCTAGACCCAGAATTGGAATTTGGAATTTGTAATTTGTAATTTTCAATGCGGTGATCGCTGCATTGAGTTGGCCCTTGCCGCCGTCGATCAGAATCAGGTCAGGGGCGCTCCAGGCTTTTTTGAACCTTCGTTCCAGCATCTCGCGCATCATGGCGAAGTCATCCGGGGTCTGTTTTTTGTTGATCTTGAACTTGCGATACTGGTCTTTTTTGGGCCGCCCGAAATCAAACACAACCATCGACCCCACGGCGTTGGTGCCTTGGATGTTGGAAATGTCATAAGCTTCAATGCGGCCGGGTAGCTGCGGCAGCTTCAGGATCCGTTGGAGCTCCCGCAGGGAACTCATGAGCCGCGCTTCCTCGAGGAGGTGCTTGTCGGAAGCGGCTTCGAGATATTGTTTGGCATTCAGCTCGCCGAGCTTGATCAATTCATGCTTGGTGCCGCGGGTTGGGGTTTGGATTTTGATTCTGTCTTTGCGAGGAGTCCCGATTAATCGGGACGACGAAGCAATCTCATTTTGGGATTGCTTCGCTGTCGCTTGCAAAGACGATAATATTTCTTCCTCGTTAATTTTCACGGGCAATAAGATCTCTTTGGGTTTACTGCTGGCGTCCAGATAGTAGCGCGGCAGAAAACTCTCCAAAATTTCCGCTGTGGATGATTGCTTGGCATTGTCCAGGATAAAGTTTTCTTTTTGAATCAGTTTGCCTTCGCGGATGATAAATAAATTAACGCAGGCCGCGCCGTCTTGGTATAAAGAAAATACATCTTGGTTGATTTTTTGAGCATAAACGATTTTTTGCCGCTCCAGGACGCGATTTAAGGCAAAGATCTGGTTCCGGATCTTGGCCGCTGTCTCAAATTGTCGCCGACCGGCCGCGGTTTTCATTTGTCGTTGGAGGTCTTGCAGCACTTCAACTTGGCGGCCTTCCAAAAATTTGATGATTTTTTTAATGTAATTTTCCCGGTAGTCGCTGACGCTGATTTGGCCAAAACAGACCCCCGGACATTTGCCGATGTGGTAGTAGAAACAGGGCTTGCTGCCGATTTTGGCATTGGCGCAGTATGGAAAAATCCGGCGCAGGAGCCGCAGTGTATCTTTGATGGCCAGGCCCGAGGTGTAAGGACCGAAGTGGCGGGCCTTGCGGTCCGTGATTCTGTGCTCGAAATCAATGGTTGGGATTTCATCTTGCAAATTGATTTTGATAAACAGATAATTTTTATCGTCCCGCAACATGACATTATATTTGGGCTTGAGTTGTTTGATGAAGTTATTTTCCAAAATCAAGCTCTCGGTTTCGTTGTCAGTCACGACATAATCCAGATCCGCGATTTGAGCGATCATGATTTGGATCCGGGATCGCACCGCTTCGGCGCCTTGTTTAAAATAAGAACCAACCCGTGCGCGCAGGTTGACCGCTTTGCCCACGTATAAAACCGCGCCGGCCTGGTCTTTGAAGATATAGACGCCGGGTTTTTTGGGCAAATCGGTCAGTTTCTGAGCAAAATTAGCAGCCATAAAGCCATTCTATCACAACTGCCGTTTGTGGGGTCTTCGGGCTTGCCACGGGGGTTTTTCCGGTATATACTATCCAAGCTTTTATTAACCCTCTGCGGCTGAGGGCTTTCTCAAGTTCGTTATTTTTGCAGCGGAAGAGTGACCCCCTATGACTGACAAAATTGTCATCCGCGGTGCGCGGGTGCACAACTTGAAAAATATCAACGTCGACATTCCTCGCAACAAGCTCGTGGTCATCACGGGTCTTTCGGGCAGCGGCAAATCCTCCCTGGCCTTTGACACCATCTACGCCGAAGGCCAACGCCGCTATGTTGAGTCGCTTTCTGCCTACGCGCGGCAGTTTTTGGGCCTGATGGACAAACCGGATGTCGACCGAATTGAAGGCTTGAGCCCCGCGATCTCGATTGACCAAAAATCTGCGTCGCATAATCCGCGCTCGACGGTCGGCACGGTCACGGAAATCTATGATTATTTGCGCTTATTGTTTGCCCGCGTCGGGGTGCCGCATTGTCCGGTTTGCGGCAAGAAAATCGTCGGCCAAACGGTGACTCAAATGGTTGACCAAATTATGAATTGGCCGAAAGATACCAAAATCGTGATTATGGCCCCGCTGGTCAAGGACCAGAAAGGCGAGCACAAGCATTTGCTGGAGGAAGCGAAAAAAAGCGGCTACCAGCGCGTGCGGTTTGATGGCACGGTCATGGATTTGGCGGAAGCGCTGCAACTGACCGTAGATAAAAAGAAGAAGCATACGATTGACGTGGTCGTGGATCGGATTGTGATTGACTCCAACGAACGGGCTCGGGTGGCCGATTCGCTGGAGACCGCCCTGGATTTGGGCAATGATTCGATTGTCGTTCAGAAGGGCGAGAAAGACCCGTCTCGACTCGGCGATAAAGCTCAAAATCGAGCCGAGGCGGGCGAAGTTATGCTCTCCTCCAATTTTGCCTGTCCGGATGGCCACACGAACTTGCCGGAACTGAATCCCCGCAATTTTTCTTTTAATTCCCCGCATGGGGCTTGTCCGGACTGTACCGGCCTCGGCACGCGCCTCGAGATCACGCCGGAACTGGTTATCCCCAACCTGAAGCTGACCTTGGCGGAAGGGGCGATCCGCCCGTGGAGCAAAACCACCTCACGGCTGTCGTGGTATTCCCGGGTGCTTTCGGCCCTGGCCGATGCCTACGGTTTTTCCATCCATATCCCGGTCCGGGATCTGCCCAAAAAATATCTGGATGTCGTGCTTTATGGCACGGCGGACCGCAAAATTGAGATCGAGGACGAATCGGGCTACAAGCGCACGACTTCGTTTGAAGGCGTGATTCCGAACCTGGAGCGCAAATATAAGGAAACCGATTCCGATTATATGCGCGGTGAGATTGAGCAATATATGCGGATCAGAAAATGCCCGACCTGCGGCGGTCGCCGCTTAAAGCCGGAATTTTTGGCCGTAACAATTGACAGCAAATCGATTGTTGATGTCGCCAACTTCAGCATTGACGAGGCCATTGAATGGACCGAAAGTCTGCCTAAGAAAATGTCGGAGAAGGATATGAAGATCGCGCATCAGATTTTTAAGGAAATCGTGGCCCGCCTGAAATTTTTGCAGGATGTGGGCCTCAATTACCTGACCTTGGATCGTTCGGCGGATACGCTCTCCGGCGGCGAAGCGCAGCGTATCCGGTTGGCCACTCAAATTGGCTCCGGCTTAACCGGCGTTTTGTATATTTTGGACGAGCCCTCGATCGGCCTGCATCAGCGGGATAACGACCGGCTGCTCAAAACCCTGAAAAATCTCCGCGATCTCGGCAACACCGTGATTGTCGTGGAGCATGACGAAGAAACCATTTGGGAATCGGACTGGGTGATCGACATTGGCCCGGGCGCGGGCAAGCACGGTGGGCAATTGGTGGCGGAAGGCACGCCCAGCCAAGTGGCCAAGGATAAAAATTCTTTGACCGGCAGATACCTCTCCGGCGAGGAAAGCGTGGTCGTGCCGCAAACCCGCAAAAAAGGCAGCAGCAAAACGCTGAAGGTCATCGGCGCCACCGAACATAATCTGAAAAACATCGATGTCGAAATTCCGCTGGGCAAATTTGTCTGTTTAACTGGCGTATCCGGCTCGGGCAAGTCGACTTTACTGAATGAAATTTTGGCCAAAGCCTTGTCCGCTTATTTTTATAACGCCAAGGAATCCGCCGGCGACCATAAGAAAATTTTGGGGATCGAAAATGTCGACAAGGTCATCAACATTGACCAATCGCCGATCGGCCGCACGCCGCGCTCCAACCCGGCAACCTATACCGGCGTCTTCACTTATATCCGGGATTTGTTTGCCGCCACCCAGGAAGCCCGGATGCGCGGTTACAAAGCCGGCCGGTTTAGTTTTAACGTCAAAGGCGGCCGCTGCGAAGTTTGCGGCGGCGACGGCGTGATTAAAATCGAAATGCATTTTCTGCCCGATGTCTATGTCACCTGCGAGGAATGCAAAGGCAAGCGCTACAATAAGGAAGCGCTGGATATCCATTACAAGGGCAAGACCATTTCGGATGTGCTGGAAATGACCGTGGATGAAGCCTATGTGTTTTTCCGTGCCGTGCCGCTGATTTCCCGCAAATTGGAAACTTTGTCTCTGGTTGGCCTCGGCTACATGCACCTAGGCCAGCAGGCGACCACACTCTCCGGCGGCGAAGCCCAGCGCATCAAGCTGGCGACCGAGCTGTCGCGCGCCTCGACCGGCCGGACTTTGTATATTTTGGACGAACCGACCACGGGTTTGCATTTTGACGACGTCAAACGCCTGCTCGGCGTCTTGAACCGTTTGGTGGAAAAGGGTAACACCGTGCTGGTGATTGAGCATAATCTCGACGTCATCAAATCCGCGGATTGGATTATTGACCTCGGCCCCGAAGGCGGGCATAAGGGCGGGTTCGTTGTAGCCGTGGGCACACCGGAAGAAGTGGCGAAAGTTAAAAAAAGCTATACTGGCCAGTATTTGGCAAGAGTTCTCAAGGAAAAAGTGAAAGTGAAATAAGATTATTATTAAAAACGGCCTTTGTGGGCCGTTTTTGTTTTGCCCTTGACATTTCGGGTTAAGTAATATATCATGCTAGCATGTTAGCACAAAAACGATGGATAAATCGGGATACGACCAAGTTGTTTGAGGCCGTATTAGCGCTTAAAACTGTGCCGGAGTGTGAGATGTTCTTCCGGGATCTTTTGACTTTGTCAGAACTGAAAGAATTCGCCAATCGTTTTCGGGTCGCCCGCATGCTCGCCAAGGGCAACAAGTCTTATTTGGTGATTGCCAAAGAAGCTCGAACGACAACCGCAACAGTAACTCGAGTGGCCCAATGGCTCAAGGCTGGTATGGGCGGCTATCGTTTGATTTTGAATCGCTTGAATCATCATTCCAACCGCTCTGCTGGAGGGGTTGGTTAGGCGCGGTATTAATACTTATTAAGATACGTATTAAAATACTGATTCTTACTAACCCCTGCAAGTTGCGGGGGATTTATTTTTTCGATTTTACAAAGGAGGATTAATGGTCATACATCTTTGGTCAACGGTCAAAAAGCATCGGATCTTGGCAATCTGTCTGTTGTCGCAATCGGCCGGTCTGGGGGTGGCTTACGCGGTTTCTGCCCACCAAGACTTTTTCGCGCCGCGCAAGAGTTTGGTCGTTGGCGTGCTGGTCGCTTGGCTGGTGCTGCATATGCTTGCGGTCAGCTGGGCCGCCGCGGCGACAAATCCTGAAATCGGCGAGAGCGACGGCTATGATATTCCGCCGCCTTGTTAAGGAGAAACAATGAAGGAACAGGATCGTGGAGTTAGGTGGTTCAATACCCGGTTCTACCCGCATTACTGCACCGGTCGCGCCGCCCGTTACGAAGTCGCTGTGTTGCCGAGACTTCGGCAGGAAGCGGTGACGCTCTTTACGCCTTGGGGGCCGCGGTATGATTATGCGGATCGCGGAACTCGGATCCGGCCCGGGGACAAAGAGCTCACAGCACTCGCTTTCTTAGCACATATCTGGAACCGCTTCGGCCGCTGCATGCCCTACAAATCCTGGCGATGGCTGTTTCTGGGGGCGGACATCTACGGCAGCCGCATCAACTCGCTGCCGGCACCGGCTGTGGATGAATATTTTGCCAGCTTTCGCGAGCATCTGGCAGGGCTGATTCCTCAAGCTGAATTCCGGCTCTGGTCGGAATTTGATCCGGCGGCCTCTGTGCTTCGCGCCGACATTGCGGCCAACTTTCAGCAATATTTCCCACCGTGGCTGGAAGCCAAGGCCGCAACCACGGCCCGGAATATGGGGTTAGGCGCGGATCATCGACCCTACCTCATTGAACGGCTGACCGAAGCTACGCTTATCGAGCAGCAGTTTTCACCGATCAAAGTCTCCGCTGTGGCCAGGCATAAGGACGACCATGTTGATGGGGAGCTGCCGCGGCTTTACCTGGTGCCACCCGAGTTGCAGCGACCCTGGATGGGCTAGGCCACTCACAAACGGATCGGCGCTGGCCCGTCGATCCGTTCTCTTAATTTTATTTAGCATTTATGAATCTTAAAAAAATTATCCGACAAGCAATTGATCTGCATGTTCACATCGGTCCGGAAATAATTCCGCGGAAATTCACTTTGGCCGAGTTAATTAAAGACCAGCGAGGAAAGATTAAGGCGATTGGAGTCAAAAATCACTTTTTCCCCACGGTCGCCATGGCTTCCCGAGGGGCCTTCAAATCACTCAGCCCGAGAATTATCTTTTCTGTGGCTCTAAATCAATATGTCGGCGGTTTTAATGATAAGATTATCACCGCCGTGGCTGAGTTGAGCCAACGACCGATTATCGTTTGGTTCCCCACGATAAGCGCGGCCAACATTCTCCGAAAGCAAAAATATGAAATTCCGCCGGAATGGTCGAAAGGGAAATTAAAAATTAAAAATCAAAGGCTCGAAGGTTATAGTATTTGTCACGATCAAAGATTAAAACCGGAAGTCTTGTCTGTCTTAAAGGCTATCAAAAATTATAATGCCATCCTGGCGACTGGTCATATATCATCTCAAGAATCGCAGATATTGGTCCGGCGGGCAGTTCAATTGGGGATCAAACGAATCATCGTTACTCACCCGATTTACCAAAAAATTAACATGTCACTTGGTTTGCAAAAAGAACTGGCTGATCGAGGGGCGTATATTGAACAATGTTATTCCATGTATTCCATTGATAAAATACCAATCTCGAAAATTGCGCGGCAGATAAAAGTTATTGGCGCCGACCGTTGTATCCTTAGTTCCGATATGGGCCAAGTGTTCAGCAAATCTCCTGATCAGGCATTATTGGATTTTACGCACCTCCTTATCCAGGAGGGGATAACTTTGCGGGAAATAAAAACGATGTTGGTCAGTAATCCAGCTAAACTGATTAGCCGCTAAAAATGGCGGCTTTTTAGCACTTGACATCTTTGAGTGCCAATAATATAATTATTTGGCACTCTGAGTCAGTTAGTGCCAGAAGCTACCCCGACGCTTCGGTCGGGGTAAAATTTCTCCGAAATTTTATGGAATTACGCCAACAGCGGATTTTAGCCGCCATTGTCAAAGAATACTCGGAAACGGCCAACCCGGTCGGCTCCAAGGAATTGGTCGAGAAATACCATTTCAAGGAATCCTCGGCCACAATCCGCAATGAAATGGCCGCCCTGGAAAAGGCCGGGTTTATTATGCAGCCGCACAAATCCGCAGGCCGCGTGCCGACTGATCGGGGCTACCGGTTTTTCGTTAACGAATTGATGCGCCGGTTTGAGCTATCAGAAAAGGAACGCCGGATGCTCAAAGGCGAGCTTGTGAAGCTGAATGCCCAGCACGAGCAATTGGGCAAATCCATATCGAATCTTTTGTCTCAAGTTTCTGGGCAAGCTGCGTTCGCGCTCTTACCCAATCAATCGTCTGCTACCGGACTCTCCCATATTATCGGGGATCCGGAATTCACTGATCCAAAAACCATGAAGCAAGTGGCGCAGCTTTTGGAAAACATTGATCAGAGCGCGAACAAATTGATCAAGAAAACCGATGTGACGGTCGAAGCCATCATTGGTGGTGAATCACCGGTGCCGGTGCCGAAGAACTTGAGTTTAATCGTATCGAATGTCCGCATGAAAGATGGCAAGCAAGGCGTGATTGGAATTATTGGCCCGAAGCGCATGGCCTACGCCAAGAATCTGTCTATTATCGAGTATTTGGCGAAGCTAATTTCCGGCGCCGCAATTATCTTCTTAATTATAAATGTTAAATTTTAAATTATTAATCCATGGCAGACGAACAACAAATTCCAGCCCATCCGGATGAACCGGAAATTTTGAGCCCCGAAGATGAAATTGTGCAATTAACCGCCAATTGGAAGCGCACGGCGGCCGATTTTGAAAATTACAAGAAGCGCAAGGAAGCCGAAACCCGCGAGGTGCTGGAATTCGCCAAACAAGTGACGGTGATGAAACTCATGCCCACTCTGCAAAGTCTCGAACAAGTCCTGACTTACGCCCCTAAGGATGATAAATATAAAGATTGGCTGACCGGCCTTCGCGCGACCATCCAGCAGTTGGAAAAAACCATGGAGGAACTCGGAGTCGTGAAGATCAAAACCGTGGGCGAGCCGTTCGACCCCACGCATCACGAAGCGGTGGAGGAAACGCCGGGCGACGTGGGCAAAGTGCTCAAAGAATTGCAACCAGGATTTATGTTAAATGGTGCAGTGATTATTCCAGCCAAGGTCGCGGTTGGCAAAGCCAAAATTAATTAGTATCAAGTCCCGCCTCTGGCGGGATCCCGCCGACGTTTGTTATTAATTTTCGGTGGCGGGATAATCATCCCCGCCAAAGTTGCGGTGGGGAAATAACGCTCGGGTATTGTGAAAAATGACGGTCTAAAATTTGCCAGACGCAGAATTTTAGACCTAAGTGCTCGGCCTCGTTGCGGTAAAGCAACTTCGGCCTCACAATTCATTTTTCAGCAACACCCTCGCTAAAGAAAGGATATGTATGGCAAAAATTATAGGAATCGATTTGGGAACTTCCAACTCGGCCGCGGCGGTGATGGAAGCGGGCAAGCCCGTAATTATCCCGTCAGCCGAAGGCCAGACCATGGCGGGCAAGGCTTTTCCGTCTTACGTGGCGTTTACGAAAGACGGCCAGCTGTTGGTCGGAGAACCGGCTCGCCGGCAGGCGGTGACCAATCCGGAAGGCACGGCGTTTGAATTCAAGCGCAAGATGGGCACCAACTTTAAATACAAACTCGGTGGCCCCGCCGCTTCGGGCGGGGGAGCCAAGGAATACGCGCCAGAACAACTCTCCGCCTTCTTGCTCCAAAAGATCAAGAAAGACGCGGAAGCTTATCTGGGCGCGCCGGTGGCCAAAGCCGTGATTACCGTGCCGGCTTATTTTGATGATTCGCAGCGGCAAGCGACCAAGAATGCCGGGGAAATTGCCGGCTTGGAGGTCGTGCGGGTAATTAATGAGCCGACGGCCGCGGCCTTTGCCTATGGTTTGGACAAAACCGGCAAAGATCAGAAGATTTTGGTGTTTGACTTGGGCGGCGGTACGCTCGATGTCACGATCATGGATTTTGGCGAGCATGAAGGTCAGGCCACGTTCGAAGTTCTGTCCACTAGCGGCGATACGCAGCTCGGCGGCAAGGATATGGACCAGGCCTTGATTGATTATGTCGCGTCGGAATTTAAACGTGAAACCGGCTTGGATCTCAACAATGACAAGATGGCCATGAACCGTGTGCGGGAAGCCGTGGAAAAAGCCAAGATCGAACTCTCCACCGTGCTGGAGAGCGATTTGAACCTGCCGTTTATCTCCGCCGATGCGGGCGGGCCAAAGCATTTGAACTTGAAGCTGACCCGGGCCAAGCTGGAAGATTTGGTTAAGCCGATCCTGCTTCGGCTCAAGCATCCGGTGCAGCAGGCTTTAACCGATGCCAAACTAACCCCAACCGATATCGGCAAGATTATTATGGTCGGCGGGCCGACCCGCATGCCGGCCGTGCAAAAGTTCGTGGAAGAATATATCGGCAAGCAGGTGGAGCGCGGCATTGATCCGATGGAAGCCGTGGCCAAGGGCGCGGCCGTGCAGGCCGGCGTGCTCTCCGGCGACGTTCAGGGCAAGGAAATTTTGCTCTTGGATGTCACGCCTCTGACCTTGGGCCTGGAAACTCTGGGCGGTGTGGCCACTCCCTTAATCGAACGCAACACCACCATCCCGACTTCCAAATCCCAAACTTTTTCCACGGCGGCTGACAATCAGACTTCAGTTGAAATCAACGTTGTGCAGGGCGAACGGCCGATGGCCACTGCCAACAAGTCGCTGGGCCGGTTTCACCTCGACGGTATCCCGCCAGCGCCGCGGGGCGTGCCGCAGGTCGAAGTCACGTTTGATATCGACGCTAATGGGATTTTGAAAGTGACGGCCAAAGACAAGGCCACTGGCAAATCGCAGGATATCACGATCACCGGTTCCTCGAACCTGTCCAAAGAAGAAGTTGAGCGCATGAAAAAGGAAGCCGAAATGCATGCGGAAGAGGATCGCAAGAACAAGGAAGTTATAGAAACCAGAAACCAGGCCGATACCCTGATCGCTGTTTCGGAACGCACCCTCAAAGATGCTGGCGATAAGGTCAAGGATGAGGACAAGCAAGATGTCCAAGCCAAAATTGACGCGCTGAAAGCCATCAAAGACAAGCCGGAGATTGATCCGATCAAAAAAACCATGGATGAATTGTCCGCCGCCATTCAAAAAGTCGGCGCCGCGATGTATCAAAATCAGGGGGCAGCGCCGAGCGCTGAGGGTGCAGAAAAACCCAAAGACCAAGGGCCGGTGGATGCCGAAGTCATTAATGAAGAGAAGAAATAATATGGCTGAGAATAAAAACCCGGAACAGAATATCAATATCAAGATCGAGGATGGTATACTTAAGGGAGCGTATTCCAACTTGATGTTTGCAGCCCACAACAAAGAAGAGTTTGTTTTGGATTTTATGAGCGTGTTCGGCCCGCAGGGGATCGAAGTCGCGAAAATCATTACCAGTCCCGGCCACTTCAAGCGCATTGTGGCCGCCCTCAACGACAATCTCAAGCGCTATGAAGAAAGCTTCGGCAAGATTGAAGGCAATCTGCCGAACTCGCCGGCCGCGACATCGGAATCATCTAAGTTCGGGTTTTAAATCGACCTCATATCAAATGGAAAATAAAACTTTGCCTCAGGGGCTGCAAGCCCCGGACTGGACCCACCAGGTTCGCTTGCTCAAGGCTGCTTTTTTGGCGGTCTTGGCGATCATAAGCTTCGGCACCGCTTGGCAAGTTTTCGGTGCCGGCTTGAGCCACCCGCATGAACAGGGGTTTTGGCTCTTCCCTTTGTTGTTGGCCGCGGTCGGGGTAGGGTTTTTGGCATTATTGGCAATTGTGAATGCCAAGGTTTGGATTTTTTGGGCCACCAATCTGGGGATTCTGATCTGGTATTTGGCCGTGTTGCCCAAGGACTGGTATATTGCGGCCGGCGGGGCAGTGTTCTTCTTTTTAAGTTTTTTGTTTGAACGGCGGATCCGCTCCGATGAAAAAACCCGGGCGGATTTTGCCCTCAATCGGATTGTCAGCGCCGCTATCAACCTCATGGTCTATGCTTTATTGATCGCGGTGGGGTTTAATGTTTACCATAAAATTAACCGGGATTTTGAAACGCACCCGGAACGATTCTACGGCCAGATTGGCCGTTACGCCGCCCGAGGGCTGGAATACGTGCCGCAAGGCCTTGGCGATTTTGATCCCGATCAGACCTTTGAACAATTCGTGGTCAAACAAGCGCAGCGGCAAGATCCGCAATTTCAGCAAGTCCCGCCCGCGGAAAAGAACCAGGTTTTGGCAGAATTAAAAAAACAGCTGGCCGAACGGTTCAAAATAAATATTTCTGGCAATCCGTTGCTGGGCGACGTGGTGGCCGGGGCGGCGGCGGAACGGATCCAGCATGCGGCTGCCTCTCACGAAAAGCTTTTTCCGGTAATTTTCGCGATTATCATTGTGGCTTTACTGCGAACCGTGGCCTTCATTTTTATCTGGCTGACTTCATTGATTGTGTGGTTGTTGTTTCGGGTTTTGTTGCTGGTTAAATTTTTCCGCATCGAAAAAGTCCAGGTTGAAGTCAATAAGTTGCAAATTTAAGGAAGTTTATGGCGCAAGATTATTACCAAATCCTAGGTATTTCCAAATCTGCCTCGGCAGAGGAAATTAAACGCGCCTATCGCAAGCTGGCCCACCAGTACCATCCGGATAAGGGCGCGGGCAGCGAGTCAAAATTTAAGGAAGTCAGCGAAGCTTATCAGGTCTTATCCGACCCGGGCAAACGGCAGCAGTATGACCGGTTTGGCACGACCTTCAACCAGAACCAGGCGCGCGGCCAGGGTGCGCAACAGGGCGGTTTTAATGCCCAAGGATTTGATTTTAATGATTTTGCCCAGGGTTTTGGCGGGTTTGATTTTGACGACCCGATGGATATCTTTAGCAATATTTTTGGTGGCGGCCGGCGACCGCGGCGGGAGCGCGGAGTTGATTTGGAAATGGCAATGGATCTGTCTTTTGACGAGGCCGTTTTCGGAGTGGAAAAAGAAATTAGCTTAGAAAAAACCGATGCCTGCGAACATTGTTCCGGCTCAGGCGCCGAACCCGGCAGTAAAATCAACACTTGTCCCAAATGCCACGGCCAGGGCCAGATTCGGGTTACGCGCCAAACGATCCTCGGCCAGATGTCTTCGGTCAGCACCTGTGATCGTTGTGATGGCAATGGTAAAGTGGCGGAACGGGCCTGCTCGGTTTGCAAAGGATCGGGCCAGCAGCGCCGGACCAAAACTATCAAGGTCAAAATTCCGGCTGGGGTGGAGAACGGCCAGCGGATTCGGATCAGCAAAGAAGGCGAAGTCGGCTACAAAGGCTCAAATTTTGGCGATTTGTATTTACAATTGCGGGTGGCGACTAAATCCGGTTTTAAGCGGGAAGGAGCCGCGGTTTTTTCTGAAATTCCGATTAGTTTTTATCAAGCCGCCCTGGGCACGATCCTGGATGTACCGACCGTGGATGGAAAAGCGCAGGTCAAAATTCCGGCCGGCACGCAGTCAGGCAAAGTTTTCCGACTCAAAGGCCGCGGCGCGCCAATCCTTAACGGTTCCGGCCGCGGTGACCATCTGCTCACGGTGCGAGTGGTGACGCCGACCAAGCTTAATAAGAAAGAAAAAGAACTCTTCAAAAAATTATCGGAAGAGTCGGGCGAGAGCGCGCAAGTTGATGAGAGTTTTTGGGACAAGATCGTCGGCTAAATAAAAAAATCGCCCGATCGGGCGGAATTTTTTGGTGGGTGTGGCGCGGATCGAACGCGCGACCCTCTGCTTAAAAGGCAGGTGCTCTACCACTGAGCTACACACCCAGGCAAAAATACTCGTGTATTATACATTTGTTTTCGGCATTTTTCAAGGCATTGACGGGGCTTTTTTATTTTGCTATTTTGATAATCTCATTTTGTGTCACGGGCGCGAAAAGATGTTTTTATTTTTGGGCCCGTGTCCCAAATTCCCCACGGAGGAAAAACAGTGACCAACAAGGTCAAGGATAGTTCGCAGGACCCGAAAGGGCAGACTTTGGAAATCGACGAGCCAGGGGCTCAGAGTCATCTTCTTCAGGCCGTGCACCACCAAGCCGAGAAAGGCAGGCTCGGGCTTGAAGTCATGAGGGCTCAGGGTGACGAGGCCCGGAAGCTCCGCGATGCAGCTCTGAGTCAACGCGACGAGGCGTTGCAAGCGCGTGAGACAGCGCTCAGTGAACGCGAAGAAGCGCTGCAAGCGCGAGACGAGGCTCTGAGTCTGCGCGAGGAAGCGATGAACGAGCGCGAGGAAGCTCTGGTGGCCTCCGGCCAGATCGAGATCTGGGCAGACCGCCAGCATACCCTCAACCGGGTTTTTGCTTTCGGCGTGATCGTGGCTGTGGCGCTTTGCGTCCTGGCCATTCTGACTGGCAATGTCGGCTGGAGATGGCTGGCCGGCATCTGTTTGATCGGCGCTTTGGGCGGAGCTGTCTATGTGCTCCGGCTGCCGGGACGATCGACCCTCCATCTGGTGTGGCAGGAACTCCCTGTCCCGTCCGAACCCGAAGTCGTCGTCAAGTCCGAAGCAGTCGGCTGAGCCCACTTAACCCGGCGCATTATTCGCGCCTATGACCGTGCGATTCCTCCTTGGGATCTCACGGTTCGTTTTTTTAGGATTTATTTTTTATTTCCACAATGAGGCGGCGGGCGGTATCGAAAATCACCGGCACCTCCAGATAGTCAATCAAAATCGCGATCCAGGCGATGGCCGTGCTCCAGTGAAACAAATGCAGGCTGGCATTGAATTTTTTAATCACAATTTCATCGGTAATCCAGAAGATATGCAGCAACTGGATGTTTAGCGAAAATAAAAACCAGAGATATTTGTAAGAAAATTTTTCTCTCAGCAGGTAAATATAGAGGATATTGGTCGAGACTAGCGCCGGGATTTCCGAATAGTCGATAAAGGTCGAGAGCACGCCCCAGATTTTTGACAGCCCGAAATAACTCTGCCCGGTCAGTTTGAGCAGGATAATGTCGGTAAACATCCAGTAGAGGTGAAACAGCTGGAGGGCAAAGAGAAAAACGGTTACGGTCAGATTGACCCGGTAGTATTTTTGATACCAATCCCAAAATCTTTGAAACATAGTATAATGATAACATGCAGGAACGACTCCAAAAATACATTTCGCAAGCCGGAATTGCCTCGCGCCGCCACGCCGAGGAATTAATTTTGGCCGGTAAGGTCAAGGTTAATGGTCGGGTGGTTAAAATTTTGGGCACCAAAGTTGATTCGGCCAAGGACAAAGTGGAAGTTGACGGCAAAAAAATTGGTCAGCAGAAATTGATTTATCTGGTTTTGAACAAACCGAAGCGCTATATGACCACCAGGAATGATCCGCGCGCCCGCCGTACCGTTTTTGACCTCTTGCCGGCGGAATTGAAAAATGTGGTCTGGCCGGTGGGCCGTCTGGATTTCGATACTGAGGGCCTGTTGGTATTCACCAACGACGGTGAGCTGACCCAGGCCATGACCCATCCGTCGATGGAGCACGAAAAAGAATATGAAGTGATTCTCGATAAGGAATTGAGCCGCGGCCGGATCGAAAAAATCGAAACCGGCATGATGATTGACGGTAAAATGACCGCACCGGCCAAAATTAAAACCGCTGGGACCACGGTTCACATTGTCATTCACGAGGGCATGAATCGCCAGGTGCGCAAAATGTTCGGCGAGCTCGGGTTTTCGGTCCGCAACCTCAAGCGCATTCGGATTGGAAAACTGAAGCTCGGTAATGATTTACCCGTAGGTAAATTTATTTTTTTGGACAAAAGTCAAATAGTTTAAATAATTCACCCCCACACCATTTGCCATGCAATGGTGTGGGGGTTTACAATTAGGGGAGTATCGGGTTATCGACAAAAAAGAGTTAATATAACAAAATACTTCTAGTTTTGCCGATGGGAAACAAAATTAATCAAACTAAATGACAACTCCGGAACTTTTGGCATACATTGAGTCCAGCCGCCAAAGCGGCCTGGCCGACAGCGAGATTAAGCAAGCTTTGCTCGCCCAAGGCTGGCCGGTATCTGATATCGATGAGGGATTAACACCTCCCACCGCCGCCGAGAGTATGGCCCCGGCCGGTCCAGGAAAATTATCGTTTTTCAAAAGCAAAAAATTTTTAATCACAAGCGGCGCTGCCGTGGCGGTTTTACTGATCGCTGGCGGTCTCGTTTACGCTTTTTGGCCGGTTGGCCCGGAGGTCATCATGACCCGGATGTTTGATCAGATGGACGGCCTGACCTCTTTTAATTATGAGGGCAATGTCACCGGCACAGTGAACGCTCCCAGCCTGATGTCCCTGGTTCCCACCGCTTTGACTAATAGTAAAACCGTTTATCAGCCCCAGGCCGCGGGCCAGGTGGCCGGGACCACCAATTCGAAAGTCACCCTGGATTTTACCGGGGCGGCAGAAGTGGCGGATGTCAACAACCCAAAAGTTGAATTTTCCTTTACCCTGACTTTTCAGGATTTTGTGTTTGGGGTCGAAACCAAAACCTTGACCAAAACGGTTTATATTAAACTGGATCAGGTGCCGGATTTGGGTTTTATCGATTTGAGCAAAATCAAGAATATCTGGATCAAGATTGATGAATCAGAATTGGGCCAAAGTTCGGCCGGCGACGAATTGACCCCGGAGCAAAAGCGCAAGCTGCGCGAATTGTGGGATACTTCCAATCCCTTCAGCATCAGCGCCAAATTGCCGGATGAAAAAATTGATGGAGCTGCGGTTTACCGGTTTCAATATCAGATTGACCGCGAACGCTTGAAGCAATTTATTGCCGGTTCCGAGCAGATTGCTACCGGTCATGAGATGGATGATACCGAAAAACAGGAATTGTTGAAGGGAGTGACTTTTACCACGGGTGAATTATGGATCGGGAAAAAAGATTATTATCTGCGCAAAATCACCGGCGGGGTCAGCGCCAGCACCGAATCCAATTCCGTGGGCTCAGGCCAGGTCAATTGGGAATTTAAAATGTCCAATTTCAACCAGCCATTGAACATTCAAGCACCCGCTGAATACAAAACCGTGGATGAAATTACGGCCTTGCTCACCGGCCAATCGCTCGGCGATGCCCGGGAGAACTCCCGTGACGCCAAACGAATTTCCGACATCCGCCAACTGCAAACGGCCTTGGAATTATTCTACAATGATAACGCCCGTTATCCGACGGCCTTAAACGGCGTAGTTAATACAAACGATGGATCGCCCAAGTGGTCGACTTACATTTCTTCCTGGCCGGCAGCGCCCGAGCCGGCCGACGGCGGCTGTAGCATGGAGCAAAATCAATATAAATACCAAGGCGGCGGCAGTGATTATTCGCTAACGTTTTGTTTGGGCGGCGTTGTCGGCGGCTATGCGGCCGGGCCGCACACTCTCTCGCCGGCCGGAATCCAATGAAACATAAAACAATTGAAGAGAAAAAAAATATCGTCATCTTGGGCGGCGGTTTTGCCGGCATCCGCGCCGCTTTGGACTTGAATAATTATTTGCATGATAACTCGGATTACCAGATCATTCTGGTCGACCGCAAAGATTATCAATGTTATCATCCCGGTTTATATGAAGCGGCGACGACTGAACACGGATTGGTTGAGGTTCGGCGGGTCAAACGGACGGTGGCAATTTCCTTGGCCCAAATTTTTTACAAAACCAAAGTCAAGGTCTTTAAGGCTTATATTGACCGGATTGCCCTTGCTGATGGGAAAGTTATTACTGACTCGCGCATCTTGAGCTTTGATTATTTGGTCGTGGCCATGGGATCCATCGCGGATTTTTACGATATTCCCGGATTGGATAAGCACGGTTACCCGCTTAAGAATTTGGACGAGGCGATCATGATCCGCAACCGGATTGAGGAAATCGTGATCAAGAAAGATCGGGCCCAGTTCGTCATCGGCGGCGGCGGGTTTGCCGGAACCGAGCTGGCCGGCGAGCTGCATAACCTTTTGAAGCATGAGTGCGAAGATCACGGCAAAAAATTGGAGAATTTTAAGATTATCATTGTCGAGGGGGGAATGTCATTTTTGGGCGGGCTATCGGAAAAAGTGGCCAAGATGGTCGGGGAGCGGCTGACGGGCATGGGCGTGGAAACCCGGTTTTCCAGCCTGATCACCGAAGCCGCCGCGGATCACATCATAATCAATATGAAAGACCGGATCAACTCTGATCTGCTGATCTGGACCGGCGGCGTGCGCTCAATCCGCCTGCCGGTGGATCCGCCAGCTGGCGGAGATTTGGCAGCGGATAAAAAAGACCGGATTATCACTACCGATTTTTTGAACTTGAAACACAGTCCGAATATTTTTATCGCCGGAGATAACCTTTGCTTTACCGATCCGGCAACCAAAAAATCGAATGCCCAGACCGGCCAGGAAGCGGTCCGGCACGGCGCCCTGGTGGCAAAAAATATCTTCCGGCTGATCAAGGGCCGGCCATTGTTGCCTTACAGCGTGGGGCCAACCCGGTTTGTCATCCCAGTGAGCGGCAAATACGCGATTTTGTATACCCCGAATTTATTGGTCGTCGGATTCTGGGGCTGGCTGATCCGCAAAGGGGCGGACTTGCGATATTTTTGGTCGGTTTTGCCGTTATGGACCGCGCTTAAGTATTGGCTGTTTGAAAACAAAATCTTTATGAAAAATGATTAAATAAAAAATATGTTATTAGCTCATGCAGATCAAATTGTTCGGCAGGTTTCCCAATCGCAGCTGGTGGTTGTCGGCACGCCCCAAACCGCTTTTTTGGCATCCCTCGTGGTTGCCGCGGTGTTATTTGGCGTTTATTTCTTAATGGATGCCTTACCGCGACGGCAAAGACAGCATTTGCCAAAAAACAAAGAACTCCGGCTGATTAAAGCTATGATTGTGTTCGTTATGTTGGGGATTATGGCGGCAGGTTGGGATATCTGGTGGCACCGCGCCATCGGCCGGGATAGTTTTTGGATTCTGCCTCATGTCTTTCTGTATTCATCCACGATTTTGGCGATTCTGATCGGCATTCATATCTGGCGGCATACCCGCGAGAAAATTTGGAAAAAAATTGCCTTTGTTTTGACCTTAATTCCGCTGTCGGCGCCGCTGGATAACTTTTGGCACTCCATATACGGGGTGGAGGACTTGTCTCGGCCCGTCAGTTTATCCTGGAGTCCGGCGCATGCGCTGTTGTCTCTGTCCGCTCTGGCAGCTTTGGGGTTGCTGTTTGTGGAACTCAAAAAATTCCACAAGGATAAGGATTTTAATTTTTACGGCCATTTGTGTCTGGGTGCCATTATGGGAGGAATATTTTTTTTGATTCTGCCATTCCATCCGACCGAAGGCTGGGGCCAGGTTTGGGGGTTTGCCGGCGCTGGAGTGATCGCGTGCTGGCTCGTCGGGTATTTGTTAATTGCCGAACGGGCGATGAAAGGCCACGCCAGCGCCGTTTGGGTGACCATGATGTTTTTGTTGCTCAGCCTGGTTTCGTATGGCAAAGAGACAAGCCTGAACATAATTATGATTCCGCACGACCGCCCGCCGCTCTGGCTGTTTATTTTCTCATTTATCTTGCCGGCACTATTGTTGGATGTGACCAAAGGTCGCTTCGGCTATCCTGCCCGCGGTTTCCTGGCGGGGACGCTTTGGGCGGCATTGCTGGTCGGGCTATCGACCCAGTTTTTTGCTCCGGAATTCCAGTATGGTTTGTATGAAATTGTGATCGCGCTGTTTGCCGCCGCCTTGGGCGGCTTGCTGGTCGGCACGATCTTCCAACTTTGGGCCAGGTACGCTAAAACAGATCATCCGTTATGAACATAATATTTTTTGATTTTGTATTTTTGGTCCTGACTTTTCTCGGATACCGGCTGGCTTATCTGCACCGAAGCCGCCAGCACCGGTTTAATTGGTTCGGTTTTATCTCAATCATCATCTGGCCGCTTTTGTATGTAATATTTTTGACGGCTCAGAACGGCTATGGAATTTTGGAATTGTTTTTTGCCAGCGCTATAATCGGTTTATTCTTGGAATACAGTTTGGGATTGATTTACGATAAATTGGAAAATAAAAAACTTTGGAAATATTCCCAGTGGAATATCAACGGTTATGTCAGCTGGTTGTGTATTCCAGTTTGGGGTATTGCCGGGGTGATTTTTTGGACGATAAGCCAAGCCATCGGGTTGTAAGCCCGCGGGCTTTTTTTGTTCCGACGCCGCTTCGCGGGTCGGAACTCCGACCTTGCGTCGGAGTTCCTTTTTTTATAGAATAGATTGCTATGGACCCCGTTAGAAATGAAGTATTTTTTATGTTCAATGGGAATAATGCAGTAAGAATATAATATTAGCCTAATGAAAAATAGCAACGGAATTTCTAACGGGGTGAATAAAGGATTCTGGGATCAATTGAACAAACCGATTTTTGCTTTGGCGCCCATGGCGGATGTCACGGATTTGGCTTTTCGCACGATAATCGCCAAATATGGCAAACCGCCCGTGATGTGGACGGAATTTGTTTCGGTCGATGGCTTGCTCTCGCCGGGCAAGCCCAAATTGCTGGTTGATTTGCAATATACTGAAGCGGAACGGCCGATCGTGGCTCAGATTTTCGGCGCCAAGCCGGAAAATTTTTACCAAGTCGCTCAAATGCTCAAAGCAATGCGATTCGACGGGATCGACATCAACATGGGCTGCCCGGTCAAAAAGGTTCTGAATCAGGCGTCCTGTTCGGCCTTGATTAAAACCCCGGCCCTGGCTCAGGAAATAATTTTGGCAGCCAGGGAAGGCGGGGGAGGCTTACCGGTTTCCGTGAAAACGCGGATTGGATTCAAGACCAATGAGATCGAGACTTGGATCCCTCAGATTTTGGCCACCAAGCCGGCGGCTTTGATTGTGCATTTGCGCACCGTCAAAGAAATGTCCCGGGTGCCGGCGCACTGGGAGCTTGTGCCGGAAATAATGAGAATCAGGAATCAAGAATCCGGAATCAAAGGGCCATTGATCCTGGGCAACGGCGACGTCATGTCCCTGGCCGAAGCTGAACAAAAGGTAAAAGACACCGGGTGCGATGGCGTGATGCTGGGCCGGGGAATCTTTGGCAATCCGTGGTTGTTTAGCCGCCATCAGCCATCAACCGAGGAAAAACTTCGGGTGATGATTGAACACACTTATCTGTTTGAACAAACTTTTGCAGGCGTTAAAAGTTTTGACGTGATGAAGAAACACTACAAGGCTTATGTGGCCGGTTTTGACGGGGCCAAAGAAATCCGGACGGAATTGATGGAACAGGCCAAAACTGCCGCGGACGTGGAGCGGATAATTCACAAGCATTTCCCGAAATTAAATAATTAATTTATTCTTGCCGCTTTCTTCTAGAAGAAAGCGGCGGAAAGAAGTCGGAAATTCGACGGACTCGCGACAATGACATATCTAACCGAGTTTTTGTCGCTCGGACAGGGTCGAATTTCCAAAGAAACCAAAAGCCGCGTATTAGGCGGCTTTATCGAGTTCTTCAAACTGCGAGTTGGACTTCAATTAATGTTTGTTTTGAGTTCTCCCGACCATAGGCATTTTCGCGCATAAATTTTTTAAGTTAATAATTTTTAAGTTTTAATTGTTTCCACGGTTTCGGCTTCCGCCTTGATTTCTTTTTCGAAATCGCATTCTTTGTTCGAGCATTTGATCACGCCGTTTTTCATTTCCATTAAGAGGTCGCCGGATTTTGGGCATTTTTCCCCGGTCGGTTTGCCGTTCATAAGGAATTTACACTGCGGATATTTGGAGCAGGAGTAGAAAATGCCGCGTTTGGATTTACGTTCCACCATTTCGCCTTCGCCGCAAACCGGGCAGGGCACGCCGGTGCTTTTGACAATCTTCTTGATGTTTTTGCATTCCGGGTAGCCGGAGCAGCCGAGGAATGAGCCGAACCGGCCGAATTTGACGACCATCGGCTTACCGCATTTCTCGCAGATTACGCCGGCGTTGTCATCGATGATCTTTTGTTCCTCCGGTAAGGGCCGGGTATATTTGCATTCCGGGTAGGTGGAGCAGCAAATGAATTTGCCGAACCGGCCGAATTTGACCTGCAGCGGGTTGCCGCAGTCCGGGCATTTTTCATCCAACAGTTCGACGTGTCGCTCGACTTCTTTTTCTTTGGTTTTTAGGTTGTCGTGGAACGGGCCGTAAAATTCCTTGATCACCGGCACCCATTCTTTTTCGCCTTCGGCAATCTGGTCGAGTTGTTCTTCCATCTGCGCTGTAAACTGCAAGTCAACGACTTTGGGGAAATGTTCGACCAAAATGTCATTGACGATAAAACCGATATCGGTCGGATGGAATTTTTTCTCAATTTTATCGACGTAGCCGCGATCTTGGATGGTGGAGATGGTCGGGGCATAGGTCGACGGCCGGCCGATGCCTTGTTCTTCCAGGGCTTTGATCAACGACGCGTCGCTAAACCGCGGCGGGGGCTGGGTGAAGTGTTGTTTGGGGAGAATTTTCAGGACCTTGGGCTTGTCGCCCTTGGCCAGTTCGGGCAACAGACCTTCCTGTTCTTCCGCGGTTTCTTCATCCGTGCCTTCCAAATAAACTTTCATAAAGCCGTCGAATTTGATCACTTGGCCGGTGGAACGGAAAATATATTGCTTATCCCCCTTAATCGCGGTATCCACACTGGTTTGGTCAAACACCGCTTCCGGCATCTGGGTGGCGATGGTGCGCTTCCAGATTAAATCGTAGAGGCGATATTGATTGCGATCGAGGTGGGCTTTGACGCTTTCAGGATCCCGATTTAAGTCGGTCGGCCGGATCGCTTCGTGGGCTTCTTGGGCGTTTTTAGACTTAGAGGCGTATTTGCGGGGTTCCGGGAGCAGATAATCCTTGCCGTATTTTTCCGTAATGGCTTGTTTGGCCGATTCCAGGGCAAAGTCCGACAAGTTGACCGAATCGGTTCTCATATATGTGATCAGGCCCGTGGCGCCCTCTTCGCCGATTTCCACGCCTTCATATAATTGTTGGGCATACATCATGGTCTGCTTGGCGCTAAAGCCCAATTTGCGCGCGGCTTCCTGCTGCATCGTCGAAGTGATGAAGGGGGCGGCTGGATTGCGGCGGGTTTTTTTTTTCGTAACTTCAATTATTTCGGCTGGGCGATTGGCTAGATCAGCCAAAATTTTCTTGGCCCGCGCTTCGTCCTTGATGCCGATCTGGCCCAAGGCCTGACCGTCAATTTTGGCGAGCTTGCCGATAAACTGGCCGTCTTTGTTGAAAGTCGCTTCAATGCTCCAATACTCCACCGGTTGAAATTTTTGGATTTCCCGTTCGCGTTCCACGATTAAGCGGACGGCCACGGATTGCACCCGGCCAGCGGACAGGCCGCGTCGGACTTTTTTCCAAAGAAATGGCGAGAGTTCATAGCCGACCAGCCGATCCAGGATGCGGCGCGCCTGTTGGGCATCGACCAGATGGAGATCGAGTTGGCGGGGGTGTTCCAGGGCTTCAGCAATCGCGGTTTTGGTGATTTCATGAAAGGCGATTCGCTTGATGGTTTTCTTTTCCAACCCCAAAGCTGAAATTAAATGCCAGGCAATGGCTTCGCCCTCGCGGTCTTCGTCCGTTGCCAGAATCACTTCGGGCGCATCCTTGGCCAGTTTTTTGAGTTCCGCTACGCGCTTTTTGGCTTTGGGCGGCACGACATAGGTGGGTTCGAAATCATGTTCAATATCAATGCCCATTTTGCTCGCGGGCAAATCGCGGATATGACCGAACGACGCCGCAACGAAGTATTTGCCGTCGAGGAATCGCGTGATGGTTTTGGCCTTGGTCGGGCTTTCCACTATTACCAGTGACTTAGTCATGCCATTAATCTTTACGATTTAATTTCCTTTTGTCAAGTTTACCCCCTCACTTTGGCATACTTGCCGCCGCCTAAATTTTTTACCCGGCCTTTCATTTCCAGCATGGTTAACAAGGAATTAAGATCTGCCGGTCGAAGCTTGAGGAGTTTGATTAAATCATCAATATGGATGGGTTCTTTGGCCAAAACATCGAGCACGGTTTGCTCTTGGGGCGTGGCGGAGAGATCAATCGGTGCCGGGTTGGCGCTCGTGATGTCAAATTCTTCCAGAATATCATTAACTCGTGCCACCAGTTTGGCTCCTTTTTTGATCAGAGCATTGGTGCCGCGGCTGCTCTGGGAAAAAATCGAGCCGGGCACGGCAAAGACCTCCCGATTTTGCTCCAGGGCAAAGTTGGCGGTAATCAGCGAGCCGCTTTCCATGTCAGCTTCGATCACCAGCGTGCCTAAACTCAAGGCGGAGATGATCCGGTTGCGGATGGGAAAATTTTGTTTCTGCACCACCATACCGAGCGGATATTCCGAGACCAGGCAGCCGCGCTCCACGACTTTTTGCGCCAGCTGGAAATTACTGCGCGGGGAAATACTGCTGTTGTCCAAATCCGAGGCCAGCACGGCCACCGGAATGCCGCCTTCCGCTACGCAAACGCTGAGCGCCTGGGCATCGACGCCGAATGCCAGCCCCGAGACAATGCTGAGGTTGTTTTGAACCAGGCCGGTGATTAGCTCTTGGCAGGCTTGCTGGCCGTAGCTGGTTATTTTGCGGGTGCCGACCACGGCCACGCTCGCTGCAGTGAGGATCTGTTGGTTGCCGCGAACATAGAGGACCGGCGGCGCGGCCGCGACTTCCTTAAGCAGCGGGGGATAACCGACTTCGCCAATCGTCAACACTTCAATCTGCCGGCGGGTTAATTCCGCGAACGCCAACTCCGGATTGATCTGCGGTTTTTTGTCACGGATGATCTGAGCCAGTTTTTGTGAAATGCCAGCGTGCAAATATTCCGCTTGTGCAGCGAACCAGGCCGGTTCAAATCCGCCGAAGTGCTTAAACAGCCGCAGGAGGCTCACCGGGCCGATCTGCGGGATCAGGTTAAAGCCGTTTCCAAAAATTTTATTGGCGATCGGGTTAGCGGCCATAGTGTTGACAAAACTTGCGGTTTTTGCTAAGATTGCTTGTCATGCTGGCTAATTAGCGTTAAGCTATTATACAGTATTGATTTTACAATATTTTATAGCTAGCGTCTTTGATCCTACCTAGCAAGCGGCGAAAGGAAACAGCATCCCTCCTATTGTTTCCGAGTAACCACAAGTTAAGGCTGGTGCGGTTTTCCGCATAGGTCTTGCGCTTATAGGTAGGGTCAAGGACGTTAAGGTGCATTGTGGGAATTAGCCCGTGGTGCATTTTTTTGTAACGTCATTTTCCAATCGAGACTGGAGGGTTTCGATGAGGCATAAGGATTTTATCCGAGCTGTCTGTTTTTGCGCCCTCCTGCTTGGGTTGGCGCTCTCGGCGATCTATTTCTGTCTGCAGGTGCAGGTCGTGGCCGGTTTGTTGTTGGCCATGGTCGGAGTTGGACTCGGCCTGATCTCGTTTATGGCGGGCGCCCGAATTTCGGATCAAGAGGATGATCCGGTGGCTAGCCTGCCTGCGGGTCGCGGTTATCAATATGTGCCGATACCGCCGCCCCCGCCGAGATGGGCATTCAGCTCCAACCGTCTAATCCGCTCCGGCGGACATTTCTGGGATCGGATCAGCCGGCTGGTTCGAAAGCCGATCCGATTTTTGACCGCGCTCTGGTAGTCCCGCCAGTCCGGTTCGGCCAATCGGACTTTCCCAAAACGGCTGTTTCCCCGGCCGTTAACATCAACCAGGTAGGTATCGTTTGGAGGCCATCGTGGCAAGATATTTTTTTAGGGTGGGACAGCTTGCGGGTTTTGACCGGGTAATCGCGCGAAAGGTGCTGAGCAAGTCTCAGCCGCAATCCGGGCGCAAGGGCGGCCAGCAGAGTCTCGAACGCAAGCCGGACCCCACGGTCTGGCAGGCGTCAAACCCGCCGCGCTTGCAGCCGGCTCCGGCTCCGCTCCCGCCACTCAGCCATTCGGGTTCGATCGACCTGGGCATCGACGTGCGCCGGGTCGGCAAACTCGATTCGTAATCTCCGCCTCACCGCACCAGTTTTTCCGGGCCGCAGGTGACAACTTCTCCAATTGTCACCGGCGGCTCTTCCTTTTGGCTAAATTTAACGCCTCACATAGGGTGAGGCGTTAAAGCGATTATCCATTGTATTTGGACTGCGCAATTTCCAACCCTTCGGTTTGCAGCACCTCCACCGCTTGTTTGGCTTTTTCCAAAACTTCTTTCATTAGTGGCTCTTCTTGGGCCATAAATTTTTGTAAGACAAAATCTTCACCCGGCATTAAACCACGCAGTTCCGGGTTATCAATGCCCAGCCGAATTCGGATAAAGTTTTGGGTGCCCAGTTCATCAATGATGTTCTGCACCCCGTTGTGGCCGGCGGCCGAGGCGTTTTTTTGGATCCGGATGGCACCGAGCGGGAAATCCAGATCATCATGCACGATCACCAAAGTCGCGTCCGGATAAAATTTCATGATTTCTTTCACCGCCTTCCCGGATTTGTTCATAAACGTTTGGGGCTTAGCCAGGATGACATCATCGAGCTTTATGAATTGGGAATCATATTTATTGTTCCAAGCCGCGCCGCCGGAGAGCAAGTCCAAGACGGCAAAGCCCAGGTTATGGCGGGTTCGCCCGTATTTGTTGCCCGGATTGCCCAAACCTATAATGAGAAACATAGAGTTTTCGCAATCCTGACGAAAGTCAGGATCTATTTCCGAGATGCTGAAACAAGTTCAGCATTGCGTTAATTTTTCTTAGTATATCTAATTTCAATCGGCGTGCCCTCCAGGCCGAATTTCAGGCGGAATTGTTTTTCGAACCATCTTTTCCAGGCGGTGGCGATGGCCGCCGGAAAATTGACGGTCATTTTGAAGGTCGGCGGCGCAGTGCCGATTTGCTTAAGGTTATAGATTTTCGGCGCGCGCTGATCTTCCATCTTGCCCGGCATACTCTCTTTGGTGATTTTTTCGAGAAAAGCGTCGAGTTCGTCCGGGTCGATTTCGCGCCTAGCCGCCCGGTGCGCCTCTATGGCGAATTTTAACAGAAGGTCGAGGCCCTGGGAAGTTTTGGCGGAAATAAACAGGACCGGCAAATACCACATTTGAGGCAGATAGTCCGGCAAGGTATCGAGTAGCCTTTGCTGGTCATTGGGGGCGAGCAAATCAATTTTATTGAGCGCCACGACGCAGCTTTTTTGGGCATCCAGAATTTGCTCCGCGATAATCTGGTCCTGGACCGAGAGTTCTTGGCTGGCATCGACCGTAAAGAAGATCACATCAGCCTGGCTGATGGTGCGGATCGACTGCATGGCCGCGGCTGCCGCCACGTCCGAATCCTGGTTCCATTTCTTTTTAATCCCGGCGGTATCGAGCAAAATGAATTTTTGTCCGCCATGCTCGAACGGCACTTCTACGGTGGAGCGGGTGGTGCCCGCAATCGGCGAGGTGATCAGCCGCTCTTGCTTTAAGAGGGCGTTAATCAAAGATGATTTGCCGACATTGGGCTTGCCGACAAAGGCAATGCGCAAACCCTCTTCTTGATTTTTATCGGCGGCGTCAAATTGTTTTTTAAGTTCAGCCACCACGGCATCCAGCAGGTCGCCGATGCCAGCGCCGTTGATCGAGGACATGGCATAGGTTTCCCCCAGGCCGAGTTTTAAATAGCCGCTGGCCGCGGTTTCGGTTTTGGCGTTGCGGGTATCAATCTTGTTGACGGCCAAGACAATCGGCTTTTTGGTTTGCTTCAGCTGCGCTGCAACCCGTAGGTCTTCCGAGCCCACCGGAGTTTGCCCGTCGACGATGTATAAGATCAAATCCGCTTCGTCGCGCGCGATTTGGGTTTGTTTCTGCACGTTTTTTTCCAGATCAGAATCCGGATTGCCGATAATTCCGGCGGTGTCGATCAGATAAAACGACAGGCCGTTCCAGGCGGCCAGACCATAGGCCCGGTCGCGGGTGGTGCCGGCTTCCGGGTAGGTCAGAGCCTTGCGTTCTTCCAGAACTTTGTTGAAGAAAGTCGATTTGCCGGAATTGGGCGATCCAATGATGGCAACCAGGGGAATTCTCACAAATTATCCTTTCCGATAATAATGACAAAGTCGGCCGGACTGGCCGGGTAGTTGACGTCTGACAAATTCAACCGGAAATTTGATTTTAAATATTCCAGGGTCTGCGGTTTGCCGTTATGGGAATTATCGTAAAGCAGAGTTTGTTCGTAGGGAACCTTGCCCTGGAAGGTCGTGTATTTAATGACTACCCCAAAGTCGGCCAGCGGGCCGAAGAGCTTGTTGGCCAAACCGGTTTTGCCGACGGAGTTTTGGAGTTCAAGGCTGGCCGCTTCTTTTCTAAGCTTGGCCAAAATCGGAGCCAGGCGCACGAATTCGTGGATGTCCCCGAGCGTTTTGCCGACGCAGGGATGAATAACATACATTGGCACGACCTGCGGCTCTGCCGGGGCCGAATCCGGAGCAGGGGCCGTGGGCTTTGTTGCGAGTGTCTCAGTTGCGGTTGGGGTTTCTGGCGCCGGTTTGGCCGGCACCACAATGTGTTTGCCCGTGTTGGCGTCGACGAGCTCGGAACAAATCAGATTGGTCTGCGGTTCCAGGGAGAACGAGTAGATAGCGTCACTGGCGGTCTCTTTGGCCAGATCGGCCAGGCGTTTCATTTCGTAAGGTTCGAGATTGGTGCGGAAATTGTCGGAAAAATCGGCCAGTAAATTGTTAATGGTGGCCAGATCAGTCAAATTAAGGGACAAAACCCGCTCCTTGAGCGCGGTGATGATTTTTTTCTGGCGTTCCGACCGGGCAAAATCCGATCCTTCGTTGTTGTTTTCGCTGTGGCGGGAGCGAGCAAAAATCAGCGCCGTGCGGCCGTCCATATGGGCCGGGCCTTTGGCAAAAGTCACGGGAGAGAGATAGCCTTTGGTATCGTTGGGGTAATCATTGGGGAATGTTGTATCGGTAAATGTATTATCGATCACGACGTCAACTCCGCCGACATCGTTAACCGCTTTGACAAATCCTTGGAAATCAATCACAGCGTAGTAAGGGATGGTCAGGCCGGTGACTTCCTGCGCCGCCCAAATCGCGGCATCGCCGGCTGTATTCGGATCATCGCGGTAACCGTAAGCATAAGCGGCGTTGATTTTATTGTAGCCGACTTTGGGCAGAACTAAGGCAAAATCACGCGGGATCGAAGTCAGCACGACCTCGTGGCTCTTGAGATCAATGCTGGCGACGATCATCGTGTCGGCCAGATGCGCGCCATCGTGGCCCTCGCCGCCGATGCCCATAAGCAGAATGTTAACCGCGCCGTCTTCTTCTCCGATTAAAGGCCGATCCGGGCTGATGATCAGATTCCCGATCCGGGTAAAGATATTTTGTTTACTGGTAAAGATTTGATTGGTTCGGGAAAAAACCCGGGTTACACCCCAGAGGCCAAGAGTCAATAAAATCACCACGACCAAAAGCCACTTCAATTTGCGAAACCGCCTCTTGCGGGGCGGCGTAAAATTGGAACCAGCCGGCGGTCTGATCCCATTGGGTTTGATGACATCAAAGTTTGGCATAATGCCAAGTTATTATACCGGAAAGAGTATTGATTTTCCACCCGCCCGCCATTGTCCCGCCGCGGCGGGACTCAGGCGTTGCGGGCACGCCCCTTCTTTGTTAAGCTTATGAAGTCCTTTGTTATGCGGGCGGTTAGCTTCCGCCCAACTTCAGTTGGGCGAGGCTCGCCTCACAAAGTGAGGCGGCAGCCTTATCTTACATTTGGATGATTAGCTCAGCTGGTTAGAGCGCGTCGTTCACATCGACGAGGTCAGTGGTTCGAGTCCACTATCATCCACCATAAAATAATTTTATGTCTCCAAACGAGTCCAATCCAGAAAATCAAAACCCCTCCTCCGGCACATTTGTTTCGGGCCTTCTGTTCATCTGGGATTTTTTGAAAATAGTGATCATTGCCCTGGCAATTATCGTCCCGATTCGCTATTTTATTTTTCAGCCGTTTATTGTTTCCGGTTCTAGTATGGAACCCAATTTCCAAAACGGCCAATATTTGGTCATTGACGAACTGACTTATCATTTCGGCAATCCAAGCCGTGGCCAAGTGGTCGTCCTGCGCTATCCGAAAGATCCCAAACAATTTTTTATCAAGCGGGTGATCGGCCTGCCGCATGAACGGGTGGAAATTGACAACGGTAAGGTAATAATTTTTTCGCCGGGCAACCCGGAAGGAGCGCCGCTGGATGAGTCTTATTTGTCCAATCAAGGATTGACCTTTCCGCATGACGCGGCCGTGGTCGGTGGCAAGAATGTCTTGACCATTGGCGATGACGAATATTTCGTCATGGGCGATAACCGCCTGGCGTCATCGGATTCGCGTGATTGGGGCGTGCTCAAGCGGTCCAATATCATCGGAAAGGTGTTTTTGCGGGCCTTGCCATTAAACGAGTTTGAGGTATACACTAAAACTCCAGCGTATAGCTTTTAGCAAAGTAAAAGGGAAAAAGTAAAAAGTAAAACAAAAGTAAAATAAACTGGAAGTTTTGACTTTTTATTTCTAACTTTTTACTTTTTATTATGGGCCGCCCCAAAAAACCAACTCCAAATGTTGAAAAAGCCCCTCATCGATTGCCCGGCAGTTTTGACCTGGGTCAGGACCAGTTTATGTCTTGGGAAGGATTTTGGGAGAAAGTGGTGGCGCTTTCGCGCACTTTTGGTTTTAGTCAGGTGCAGACGCCGATGTTCGAGGACTCGCGGCTGTTCGGCTTTTGGTCCAAAGTCGGCTGCCAGTTGCTGAATTTTCTGCAAACCAAAGGCCCCAGCATTGCTGCCGCTCCGGCCGGCATTTTTGGCCTTGCCCGGCTATATCTGCCCCTGCAGGAACAGGAACCGATAAAGGTGGTGAAATGGTATTATGATATGCTGGTCGCCTGCTGGGATGAAAAAAATGAGTTAAAGCAAAATCGGGAATTTGGCTTTCAGATTTTCGGACCCGTGGCGCCGGTCAGCGATGCCCAACTCCTCAATTTACTACTGCGGTTGTTTACCGAAGTCGGTTTAAGCAATTTTTCTCTGGAAGTCAACAATGTCGGCTGCGTGGAATGCCAGCCCAATTATCAGGACCAGCTCAAAATTTATTTTAAAGACAAGAAATACGATTTATGTGAAAATTGTTTGATCTACCTCGAGGCCGGCAACCCGCTGCAGATTTTTGCCTGCAAAAATTTAGCCTGCTCCACAACAACAACCGACGCGCCCGTGATCGTCGACTATTTATGCGAGACTTGCCGAGCCCAGCTGATTTCGGTGCTGGAAGGTCTGGATGAGCTGGCTATCAGCTATAACCTCAATCCGCATGTCATCGGCCGGCCTTGGAATCGTCGGACCGTGTTTGAACTGCGTTGCCGGATCGCCGATCAGGATTTCGTGCTCGGGACCGGGGGTCATTCCGACGAGCTGATCCAATCGTTGGGCGGAGCGGCCTGTCCGGCCTTGGGATTTGATTCCACTCAGGAAGTCATCCTTAAAGCCTTGGAATTGGCCCAGATTAAATTTGCCGCCAAACATCGGGCCGAAGTGTTTCTGGTGCCGTTGGGGGAGCTGGCTGCGAAAAAATCGTTGAAACTTTTTACCGAACTGTGGAATCATGATATCATCGCTTCCGAATTTTCCGGTCCCAGTTCGATCAAAATGCAGCTTAAGCTGGCGGAATCGAGCAAAGCCAGTATCGCTCTGATTATCGGCCACAAGGAAGCCCGGGAAGGCACCGTGATTTTGCGCGACGTGCGGTCAGGTATGCAGGAGCTGTTTGTGATCGACCGGATCATCGATGAAGTCAAAAAAAGATTAGGCCGGTAACCTGTGGATATTTGACCATTCAGCGGTTTTGTGGTATATTCCACGTAGAATTTTCTCCGACGCTCCGAAATATCGGAGGTCGGAGTCCCGACCGAAGCGTCGGGAAAGAAAGGGGTGATTGATTTTGGTAGTAGTAAAGAAAAAAGACGGCGAATCCTTCGAAGGATTGCTGAGGCGGTTTAACCGCAAGATTCAACAAAGCGGAGTTTTGATTCGCGCCCGCCGAATCCGCTTTTTCGAGCCGGCCAAATCCCGCAACTTATTGCGTGAAGCGGCCCAGCGCCGCAGCGAAAATCGCGAAAAGCGCGAAGAACTGAAGAAACAAGGCAAGTTTGTGCCAACCCGAAGTTTTAAGAGACGCTAAAAATTTAACTGTCCGTAAAGATTGATTACTGATGAGCTTAATTCAAACTATTGATCAGGATTTAACCACGGCGCTGAAAGCCAAAGATGAAATTGCGGTTTCAGCGCTGCGTAATTTGAAGGCCGCATTCAAAAATGCGGAAATTGCCGCCCAGACGCAGTCTGGGCGAGCCTCGCCCACCGAAGGTGGGCGGGAACTGCTAAGTGACGGCGAAGCGCTCAAAGTGGTTGCAAAAAAAGTTAAGCAGCATAAAGATTCGATCGAAAGTTTTGCCGCCGGTGGCCGCGCCGATCTGGTTGCCAACGAGCAGGCTCAGATGAAGACCTTAGAAAAATATTTACCGCAAGCCCTGCCGGAATCAGAAGTCGCGAAAATCGTGGATGAGACGATTGCGACTGGCAATGCCACTAAGGCCGACTTTGGCAGAGTCATGAAAGAAGTGGTGGCGAAAGTGGGCGCAAGAGCCGACGGTTCGGTAATTTCCAAACTGGTCAAAGAACGTTTAAAATAATTTAACTGTTTGTTCCCTCCCCTCGTCAGGGGAGGGGAAATCTAAAAAGAAAAAATCAAATGGCGAAAGAAAAAATATTTATCGGGCTTGATGTCGGCTCCTCCACTATCCGGGTGGTCGTCGGTAAGCAAGAATCAGAATTGGGGAGCCCCAGTATTGTCGGCGTGGGCGAAGCCTCTTCAGCTGGCATCCGCCGCGGCGTCATAGTCGACATCGATGAGGCGGTTTCCAGCATTTCGGAAGCCCTGGAAAAAGCCGAGCGCATGACGGGGTTAACTTTGGATCATGCCGTGGTTTCGGTCGGCGGGGCCCAGATTACCTCCCAGGAAAGCCACGGGGTCGTGGCGGTGGCCCGGGCGGACGGCGAAATCACGGAGGCCGATGTGGTCCGGGTCGTGGATGCCTCCCAAGCGATTTCCATTCCCGCCAACCGGGAAATTTTACATGTTATCCCCAAAAATTTTACTGTCGACGGTCAAACCGGCATCAAAGATCCGGTCGGCATGTCCGGCATCCGCCTGGAAGTCGATAGCCAGATCATTCAGGCCTCCGTGCCGTTTATTAAAAATCTCACCAAATGCATTTTGCAGGCCGGACTGGAAATCGATGATCTGGTTTTGGCGCCATTGGCCTCGGCCCAGGCCGTGCTGAATAAAAAACAGAAGGAGCTGGGTGTGGTTTTGATCGATCTCGGTGGTGGCACCACCGGCCTCGTCGTGTTTGAGGAAGGCGATCTGGCTGCCAGCACGATTTTGCCAGTCGGTAGCATGCACATTACTAATGACTTGGCGATTGGCCTGCGCACCTCGGTTGACACCGCTGAAAAAGTGAAGTTGCAATATGGCCACGCGGAAGCTCGCGAGGTCAAAAAGGATGTGGAAATCGATTTGGCCAAGATTGACAAGCAGGAAGAGGGCCGGGTCAGCATCAAACACATTGCGGAAATCATTGAGGCCCGGTTGGAAGAGATTTTTGACCTCGTTAACCGCGAGCTAAAACGCATTAACCGTGACGGCCAGCTGCCGGCGGGGGCGATTTTGACTGGCGGTGGCGCGAAACTTCCCGGTGTAGTAGAATTAGCCAAGAAGCATTTACGCCTGCCTGTTTCGCTTGGCTTGCCCGGCACCGTGACCGCCGTTTTGGACCGGGTCAATGAGCCGCAGTTTGCCACAGCCGTCGGGCTGGTCATGTGGGCCAATGAATATTTGCTCGGCTCATCGCGCACGGTCAATAAATTTGCCCGCAAGTTCCTGGAGCACGAGTCCGTGAACAAAATGCGCAAATGGTTTAAATCATTTTTGCCATAGTATGAAATACAAATCCTCTGAGGTTAAACCCAAAATCGAAACATTCGCCCGGATTAAAGTTGTCGGCGTCGGCGGCAGCGGCCACAATGCCATTCATCGCATGATGGAAACCGGTATCCGCGGCGTGGAGTTTGTCGCGGTCAACACTGACGCGCAGGCACTGCATAATTCCCAGGCTGATGAAAAAATCCACATTGGTAAATCCATAACCCGCGGCCTCGGCGCCGGCATGAACCCGGACATTGGACGCGCGGCGGCGGAAGAATCAAAAGAAGAAATCCTCGATGCCATCCATAACGCGGACATGGTGTTTATCACCTGCGGTCTTGGCGGCGGCACCGGCACCGGCGCTGCGCCGGTTGTGGCGGAGCTCGCCCGCAAAACCGGCATCCTGACCGTCGGGGTGGTCACCAAGCCGTTTGCATTCGAAGGAGCCAAGCGCCGCGAACTGGCGGAACGGGGCTTGGAAATGCTCAAACAGCACGTTGATACCATTATCGTCATTCCCAACGACCGGATTTTACAAATAATTGATAAGAAAACCTCGCTCCTGGATGCGTTTAAAACTGTGGATGATGTTTTGCGCCAGGGCGTGGCCGGAATTTCCGATTTGATCACCACTCCGGGCACGATCAACGTCGACTTTGCCGATGTTAAGGCCGTCATGCAGAATGCCGGCTCGGCTCTGATGGGCATCGGGCGCGGCACCGGAGAAAACCGGGCCCTGGATGCGGCGCGCGCGGCAATTGATTCGCCGTTGCTCGAACTTTCGATCGACGGCGCGCGCGGCGTGTTGTTCAATATCACCGGCGGCAAAGATTTATCCATGCACGAAGTTGAGGAAGCTGCCAAATTCATCACCAAGTCCGTGGATCCGGAAGCCAAAATCATTTTTGGCACGGTCATTGATGAGGAAATGGATGAGGAAGTCAAAATTACCGTGGTCGCCACCGGGTTTGATGAAAATATGCGCCGCACGGAATCAATGAGCGCCCCGGTCCGGAAGGAAGAACCGATAGTGATGAAGAGTGAGGTCAAAAAGCCCATTTACGCGCCGAAGGTGATTGAGGAAGAGCTGGAGATCGACCCGGCGGATCAGGATGAACTGGAAATCCCGGCGTTTATCAGAAAGAAAATCAAATAGAATCTAGAAACTAGAATCTGGAATTTAGAATACTGCCACCCCGAACTCGCCTGCCCGTCCCTTTGGCGGGGTTCGGGGTCTGTTTTTGCATTTGCTTACCAATGCCCCCGTTTGGTATTCTATATTGTCACGGCCCATGAATGGGTGCGTGAATTCAGAAGGAGAAGCAGGGATGAAGCCACTGATTATTCTGGCGCTTGATGGCTTGGGATACAATCAGGCTGTCGAGAAGATGAAGCAACTCGAAGAGCTCATGGGATGGATCAAGGCCGCGAAGATCCATGATCTCTGGGATGAGTGCGGTCCGAGTGTCGCACAGATGCTCAAGGACGACACTGCCGTCGCGCAAGTGATGGCCGATCTGAAGATCGAGGACATCCCGGTGACTGCGAAGAAGCGCGTCATGGCTGTTTGCAAGTCCGCGGCCGACATCGTCACGGTGCACATCGCCGGCGGGATCGACATGCTCTACGGCGCGCTCGATGGCGCGGACGGCAAGATCGAAGTCTGGGGGATCACGGCACTCACCTCGCTTGGCGAGGAGGAAGTGCACCTGACGACCGGCCAGCCCTCGAAAGCTGTCGTCCTGCAGCGTGCGCGGAACGCGAAGCTGGTCGAGCTCAACGGAATCGTTTGCTCCCCGCAGGAGCTGGCGATGCTCAGCAAGCGGCGTGAGTTGCAGGGATTGCCGTTCTACACGCCGGGAGTCCGTTCCGCAGGTGTGAAGCAGGATGACCAGGCCCGGGTCGACACGCACGAGAATGCGTTCAAGAATGGCGCCAGCGGCATCGTGGTGGGTCGTGAATTCAGCGAAGCCGCGGATCCGAAGGCGGCGATTGCCAATATCGTCGCGCAGATCAGCGCCGTAACCAACTGAAACAAGCCGCGCGCCACGCGGCTGAAGGAGGAGGCCGTGAAACTGACACGAATCGATGCGATCCAGAAGGATCCGCGGGCCTTGATGCGGGGGCTCAAAGGCTACTACAAATGCCCGCGGGGCCCGAATCGCGAATGGCTGGGACCGGTTGTCGGCTACACCGAATGTGATCCGGTCACCGGTTTGCAGTATGTGGGCGATGTCTACCTTAACTTCGCTCCCATCGAGCAGTATCGGTTCGTTTACGATGAATGGGCGGTCAAAATGATCGACCGGTTGCGCCCGTTCAATCCGACCGTCGTCATGGGCATGCCCATGGGCGGGATTCTTGTCGCCGACAGTATCGCCCGCGCATTGGCCTGTCGTGTGATCTACGCCGATAGGAAGGTCGTCGCGCTGGCGACGTCGACCAGCCGGGAGAAGTCGATACTCATTCTGGGACGGCACGATCTCGATCCGGATGACCGGGTGATCGTGGCTGACGACGTCCTGAACAACTTCCGGACCACGGGCGAAGGGGTCGCCCTTGTAGGGAGCAAGAGCGCCATGGCGGTGGCTATTGCCGGGTTCTTTAACCGGTCGCTCCATCGGGTGTGGTTCGGCGTGCCGGTAGTCAGTCTGATCCACGACCCGCTGCCGCAATACCAGCAGGAGGATCCGGAAGTCGCCGCGGAGATTGAGAAAGGCAACGTGGCCTGGAAGCCCAAGGACGAATGGGATCGGCTCGAGGCGGCCATGCTGGCCCATCCGGAACCGGAGCAGACGTAAGCAGGAGGAAGGGTGAGGAGGACGAAAAAAACGGAGGCTGGGAGTCGACTCGACATCGACCCAAGACAGCCTCCGTCCCTCTTTTTATATGCTATTCGTTATGTAACAACCACCAACCTATCGCTCTATGGTTGTTACACCGGTTTTTTTCTATTTATTTTCTAAAACTAAATCCCACACGGCTTTGGCGGCGTTGATGGATTCTCCGATCAGGGGATCGTGATGTAAATTGATAAACGGCGCGCCGTTGCATTCGATAATGCCGGCTTTTTGTTCTTTGTAGGATTTTCTAATATCCGGCACGATGAAATCAAACCCCAAGATCGAAACGTTGAGCACCTGGCCGGCTTTTTCCAGCATAGCTTTGGTTTCTGGATGAGTGTAGGGGGTAGCGTCAAAACTCGTGCCACCGTAGTTGACTCCAATTTTTTCTGACAGATAAACGGTTTTTCCGGCCGGCAACACGGTTTCCATGGTTAGCCCTTGCCGCTGCATGAAATACGGATTGACTTGGATTTCTTTTACGCCCATCGGCCGGCCGGCGTCGGTTTGTCGGATCAGTTCTAAAATTGAGTTTTGGTCATCCCCGGTGACCTTGGGCGAGCTGCCGCCTAAGACCCCAATCAGCTTGCCGCCGATGATGGTGCCGCGCTGGACATCGCCGAAGAGGTGTTCTTCGACAATTACCCAGTGGCAGAGTTGTTTGGCGATTTTAAACGCCTGCCAAAAATCATCTTCGGTGTAAATAAAGGTCGTGGTGTGCCGGCCACGCGATCCGGCGCGCGGCTTGACGATGACCGGCTTATTCAGTTGATGGAACATTTGCTTGGCCGCCGCATACCTGAAAAACGCCCCGCCCTTGGCCGTGGGCAGGCTATGTTCGCGCAGTTTTTTCTTGAGCAGCCATTTATCATCGACCCAGGTTAAGTTGCTAGTGGCGACGTGTTCGCGCCGCGGCAGGTTCATAAACCAAAAATCCCGGTTATTGATCCGGCTTTTGTATAAATCAATCGAGCGGTTAAATGGTTTGATCTCCTCGATCGGGATTTGCCGCCGCATGGCTTCCGCCCAAATCACCCGCGCCCGGTCATATTTGATTTCGTCGATGCTGGTATTGATGGTGATCAGGCCCATAGCCTTGAGGATTCGATAAAGCCCGATGCCGACCAAGTTACCAAGCTTGTCCCCGGCGGCGCCGAGGGGACTTTGAGACAAGCCGCGCCGAATCGGCCCAAATGCGATGTCGAGGGATTCATAAAACTTATGAACCGTGTGTGGGATAGGGTTGTTGCCGCAGTAAAGACAGCTTGATTTGGATTTTTCCAGATTAGAGGTCATAAATATAATTAATTATACCCCTCACCCGGCGCTTCGCGCCACCCTCTCCCGCAAAGGGAGAGGGAAAATTTGAAATTGACACAGGGAAACCCTCATGGCACTCTTTTGTTGATAAGTTTCTCTACCGGTAGTTCCGCCCGTAGAAAATAGCCCGAAATTGGCTTTTGACAGCATTCTATATATAGGGTTATATTATCTATGGTAAACACTATATCTTGTGTTCGAAGCCCTAAGGCTTACCCTTTGGACACAAATATCCAGACAAACACCAACACGGGCACATTCTAAAAATCACCGAGAGGCTTATTTTAAGCAAAATCCCTCTTATTTTTTTTACGCCAAAAAACCGGAGACAATTTCATGCGCTGCCCCAACTGTCAAAATGACGACACCAAAGTTTTGGACTCCCGTCCGATTTCAGATGGTTTGGCCATCCGGCGCCGCCGGGAATGCACCAAATGCGGCGCCCGATTCTCCACCCACGAGGAAATGGAAATTTTGGATCTGACCGTGGTGAAGCGCGACGGCCGAACCGAAGCTTACATGAGGGAAAAGATTGAATCCGGCATCCGCAAGGCCTTTGAGAAACGTCCTCTGACGCGAGACGATTTCCATGCCTTGGTCTCCGGCATCGAGCAGGATATCCAGAAGTCCGGCAAGGAGCAGATCCCGGCCAAAGACATCGGCAACATCGTCATGCGCCGGATCAAGGGCAAGGATCAGGTCGCTTATATCCGCTTCGCTTCCGTCTATCGCCAGTTCGCTGACGTTGAAGAGTTCATTAAGGAAGCCAAGAAATTGGAATAACAAAATAATTAACCACCCGTCCCACAAAATCATGCAGCCGAAAGAAAATCTCCAAACCAGAAAAGTTAACGCCCTCGCCGAACTGGGCGAAAAGATTTTCCTTGATCGTTATGCGATTAAGGATGCCAAAAAGGAGACTATGACCGTGGGAGATACCGTGGTGGTTTGCGTTAACCTCAAAACCGGCCAGCGGGAAATCGGCACGGTGGAAAAAGTTGACCAAGCCAACCATGAAGTTATCGTGAAATTGCGCGACGGCAGTTTGGAAACCCGGGCGATTGAGCATGTCGATAAGCCTCTCGAGACGGTGCCGGAACAGATGTTTGAGCGTATCGCCAAGCACATCGCCAGCGTCGAAGCCACGCCCGAAGCGCAGACCGAATGGGAAGGCCGGTTCCGCGAGCTTATGGATGATTGGAAATACGTGCCGGCCGGTCGGATTTTTACCGGCGCGGGCACGGGCCAGAATTTAACTTATTACAATTGCTATGTCATTCCGTCGCCGAAGGATTCGCGCCAGGGGATTTTTGACACCCTGGGCCAGATGGCCGAAATTATGAGCCGGGGGGGCGGCGTCGGCATCAACGTTTCGACCCTGCGTCCGCGTTATGCTTACGTCAAAGGCGTCAACGGCCGCTCATCCGGCGCGGTTTCCTGGGCATCGCTTTACAGTTTTGTGACCGGCTTGATCGAGCAGGGCGGTTCGCGCCGCGGGGCCCTGATGCTGATTTTGAATGTCTGGCATCCGGATGTGATTGACTTTATCAATTCCAAAAAAGAAGCCGGCCGGATCACCAACGCCAATATTTCGGTGGGCATCACCGATGATTTTATGCTGGCTGTCAAAAACGACCAGCCGTGGGATTTGATTTTTCCCGACACCTCGGATCCGATGTTTAAGGATCGCTGGGACGGCAACATCACCCGCTGGAAAGAAATTGGCGGCCGGGTCATCAAGCACAAGACCGTCCGGGCTAAGGACATCTGGGAAAATATCATTTCTTCCGCTTGGGGCTCGGCGGAACCGGGCATGTATTTTATCGACCGGGCCAACTACTATTCCAATTCCGGCTACTATGCCGATCTGCCCTGCACCAATCCTTGCGGCGAACAGCCGCTGCCGGCTTGGGGAGTGTGCAATCTTGGCCATGTGAACTTGGCCAAGCACGTGGATACCGCCAAAAAAGATGTCGATTGGAACAAACTCAAGCGGACCGTGCAGGATGCGGTGCGGTTCCAAGACAACGTCATTGACGCCACACCCTATTTCTTTGATCAAAATTACAAGCAGCAGATGAGCGAACGGCGCGTCGGCATGGGCACCATCGGCTTGGCGGAAATGTTGATTAACCTCGGCCTGCGCTACGGCTCGCCCCAGGGCGTGGAGTTTATCGATAAGCTTTACCAGTTTATCGCCATTACTGCCTATGAAACTTCCATTGACCTGGCCCGCGAAAAGGGAACGTTTGGCCAGTTTGATGCGGAACAATTCCTGCAATCGGGTTTTATGAAAAAAATGCCGGAGTATATCCGGCACCTGGTGCGGCAATACGGCATTCGCAACGTCACCATTCTGACCCAGGCCCCCACCGGCACGATCGGCACCATGGTCGGCACTTCCACCGGCGTTGAACCGTTCTTCTCCTGGACATATTTCCGCAAATCCCGCCTGGGGGTGCATCAGGAGCATATCAAGCTGGCCAAAGACTGGCTGGATGCTCATCCCGGGGAATCGCTGCCCGATTACTTTGTCACCGCCATGGAATTGACTCCGGAAGAGCATGTGCGGGTGCAGGCCGCGGTCCAGCGCTGGACGGACAGCGCGATTTCCAAAACCGTGAATGCGCCGGAAAATTACACGGTTGAACAGACCGCGAAGCTTTACGAAATGCTTTATGACCTGGGCTGCAAAGGCGGGACGATTTACCGCGATGGCAGCCGGGACGAGCAGATTCTGGCGACGGATCATAAAAAACTGGGCAAAGACGCATCCGACCAAGTGGAGACTCAGCAGAGGAACGAAGCCATTCAGGCGGCCGCCAAACTCGAAGCACCTGTTTTGTCAGCACCCGAACCAATTGTCAATCCAGTTTCCATTCCAGCCACCGGTGCAACCAAGATCTCTCCCCGCAAGCGGCCGGATGTTATGCAGGGTTCCACCTACAAAGTCCCGACGGCCTATGGCAACTTGTATGTCACGGTTAACGAAGACGAATATGGCCCGTTTGAAGTTTTTTCGCAGCTCGGCAAGGCCGGCGGATTCTTCGGTGCCCAGACCGAAGCGATTTGCCGGATGATTTCTTTGGCCTTGCGTTCGGGTATTTCGCTGCCCACCGTCGTTGAGCAGCTCAAGGGCATCCGCGGGCCGGACCCGGTCTTCCACAACGGGGAGCGAATTCTGTCGCTGCCTGATGCCATTGCCAATGTCCTGGAAAACCACACTAAGCGCGGGCAAATTGAACTTAAGCTCGAAATCCCGAAAGTGGAAGCGCCGAAAGTCGTCATTCAGCAACCGGTGTTCCAGGCCGTGATGCAGGAGATTCATACCGCCGGCAGCCCGTTCACCAGCCAAAAAGTTTCGATTGCGGACAACGGCAATGCGCCGGTCTGCATGATGTGCGGCGACATGCTGCGCATGACCGAAGGGTGTCAAAAATGCGAAAGTTGTGGGTGGTCGAAATGCTAAATGTCGCTCGGGCTGTAATTTTTGCGGACACGCCCCGCTAAGGCGGGGCTAAAGTCTCAGGCATTGGAAAGCCTTCGACGTTGTCCTTAAAAATTACAGCCCTCGCTATTAGCATTTCTTTTGGGAGAGAAGAGAAGAGAAAGAAAAAACATGGATTTAAATAATCAAAAATCGGCCCCCAGGGGCTACAAAAGGGAAGATGGCGCACCCAAAAACGGCTTCGGTGATGATCTTAAATATCGAATCAAGGGATTGGAAGAAGCCAAGACGCAGCCGGGCATGACCCCGCAAGATATTGCGGCTCTGGATCGGCTTATCGCCAAACTGAAAGAGAAGCTGGGGGTTTCGGTCGAGCCGGAACCCACAGAGCAATATTAAAATAAAAAACGGACGTCCCTGGTTGTGGGACGTCCTGTTGTTGTCAAAGACGATCGGGAAGGCGCGGCGATTCTACGAGCGAGGAAGATGGTGGCGGCGGGCCACGAGCGCAGCCATTGTCTGCCGGCTTTCCTCCAGCCGAGCCTGCCTCAGTCCTTCGCTTTGCTTCTGTTGTTGCCGGATCAGCTTGGCGCGCTGAGTGACTTTGGGCGGGTTGGTGCCGTGCATCAGGAACTCATAAAGTTCCCGTGCCTTGTCCCTGTCTGCCGGCGGGTGAATCCCGTAGTCCTGCAAGTCCTTGATCCATTGCGGACGGTCTTCGGTTGTCATCGGAGCCTCCTCCGGTTATGGTGCGGTGAAATCGATTTTGATTTGATATAGTATAGAGGTTAATCAGGGATTAAACAATACCCCATGGCCCAAGGTTTAACCATTATTTATATCGGCAACGGCAAGGGAAAAACCTCGGCTGCGGCGGGCTTGGCCATTCGCGCGGCCGGCACCAGCCTGAAGGTTCTGTATTTGCAGTTTGTCAAAGGCGACTGGCCGAGTGGCGAGCGGGAAGTTTTGTCCAAACTCAAAGGCGTGGACGTCAAACTCATGGGCCGCGGCTTTGTCGGGATTTTGGGCGACCGCAAACCGATCGCGGAGCACATCAAGGCGGCGAAGAATGCCATGGCCGAATCGATCAAGGCTCTCAAAAGCAAAAAATACGATTTGGTAATTCTGGATGAAGCGATCTCGGCCATTGAATCGGATTTGTTGACGGTCGACGATGTGGTTAAAATTATCAAATCCAAGCCGGTTCAGACCCATTTGTGCCTGACCGGCCACAAGCGGATCAAAAAGCTGATCGATCTGGCCGACTTGGTCACGGAGATGCGCATGATCAAGCATCCGTATTACCAGGGTATCCTGGCCCAGCGGGGTATTGATTACTAATTTTTTAAGTGCTAATATTGAGGGCGTGATTTAACCCTCTTTAATTATGAATATTTCCCTAAGAAAGCTTGAGATTTTCATCATTGTCGTGATCATTGCCATTATCGGAATTATTTACGCTTTTAAACAATCCCCCAAGCTGGCGGCCCAATATCGCAGCGCCGCTGCGCCCCTGGAGCGCTAACCCCCGTGCCGCAAATCATCAAAGTCAAAGTCCAGGCCAAGTCCAGCCAGGAAAAGATCGAAGAAACAGGACTGGATGAATACAAAATTTGGGTCACGGTGCCCCCGGCCGATAATCAAGCCAACGAGGCGACGCTCGAAATTTTGGCGGAATATTTCAATACCGCGCCGTCCAACATTCGAATCGTTTCCGGATACAAAAGCACCCACAAACTCATCGAAATTTCTTAACGCCCAGAGACCCCGTATGGGGTCTTGTTTGTTTTGGAATATTCGGTTATAATATTTCGTTCAGTTACGAAACGGAGGATGATCATGGGGTTTGAGTTTCTGCTGGTGGGAGAGCCGGTTTTTCCTCGGCAGTTGGAAAGCTCCGACGAGCGATTCCCGTCGCCGCCAACCTCCGCTCAGTTTGCCGTCGATCTGAGACGGCGAGTGGACAGGGTTGAGACGCTACAGGAGGCGCTGCGATTTGAGTATATTTCCATCCTGGCCGCTCTGCGGGAAATGGGCCCGGAATTCCGGATTGTATACGGTCACCCGGAAGACGTGGACAAAACGACACTCGGGATGGCTTTGTCGCTGGGTTGCCGTCTGGCTGGCGTCGGCCCGGATTTTTTTCCGGGCGGCACGATCTATCCGCGTGATCTCGCCATGCGCGCGGGTAAAGTCAATCTCATCAATTCGGGCTGGACGCGGTTGCTCCGATCGAGCGTCGAATTGATTGCTTCCCCATTCGGAGAAGGGGGACGAACCCTGGCGACCGGGAATACAATCCTGGTCGGCGAACGAATCATTGAACATGAAGGGAAGTCGCGTTGGGTCAATCCCGACGATCTCGCTCCTCTTCATGCCGCCGGGTTGCAGGTCGGCATTCTCCCTCTGCCGGTGGCCGTCTTTTGTACCATGGAGGGGGTGACGGATCGAGTGTTTTTTAACGATCACTGGGATCGTTATGCCTGCCTGGTCACGGGTCGGGACGGCGGCAAGCACTTGATTTTGGATCCCTGCGTGATGACCGCGGCTTGGGTTGATGTGGAGCGTAAATCTTGGGCTCTCGTCAATCCGGCCGATTCGGAAAAAGTCATCCGGACGGTGTGCGAGCCTCTCGGTGTCACCGTTCATCGCTTGCCGGGCCTGGAGGTGCCTTACGCGCTCAACCTGATCCAGCTCGCTGATGGTCGCATCCTGATGACGGGCGGCGACGATATCGCCAGGGGCGTGTTGGAGGAGTTGGTGGGGACGAACCAAGTCTTCACGACCGAGGCGCCAATCTGCCATTACCCCGTTTTTGCGCAAGCGGGGATTCGGTGCCTGGTCAGCGAAGCCCCGCCGGTCTTTAAGCGGCGGGTTTAAGGACCAACAATCGATTTCCTGGGCGCGGTCTTGTTCTTCACAGACAAGATCGCGCCTCGTTTTTTTTAGTTTACTTTTGTGCTAAAATTAATCCATGGCAAAAGAGATCCCCCAAATTTTAAAAGGTTTTCGCGACTATCTGCCCCAGGAGCAGCTGGCGCGCAAAAAAATTATGCAGAAGATTTCCGAAGTCTTCGAGCGGTTTGGCTTTGCCCCCATGGACACGCCGGCGCTGGAATATTATGAACTCCTGGGCGGCAAATACGGGGAGGAGGGTGAGCAGTTGATGTATAAATTCGAAGACCAGGGTGGCCGCAAAGTCGCTATGCGCTATGATCTGACCGTCCCAATGGCGAGATTCGTGGCCAGTTATCCCGAACTGCCCAAACCGTTTAAGCGTTATCAGATGGCGCCGGTGTGGCGCGCAGACAAACCCCAGAAGGGCCGCTACCGCGAGTTTATGCAATGCGACGTGGATATTATCGGCTCGGATTCAATAATTGCGGACGCCGAAGTGATTGCGACTTTTGATGCAGCTTTTAAATCATTGGAAATTGGCGAGGTGAAGGTAAAATTCAATGACCGCAAACTGGTGGACCAGGTATTAACCAAGCTCAATATTGTCAAAAAGGATATTGGGAATTTTATGCGGACATTGGATAAACTGGATAAAATTGGCGAAGAAAAAGTTGTTGAGAGTTTGGTTGAGCAAGGATTTGATCGTAATATTCTCAAAAAATATTCCCAACTGATGGAGAAATCGAGCAAGGGCTATGTTAACCAGATGACCCAACTGTTATCCGGCCTCGGGGTGGAGCAGATGGAATTTGATAAATATTTAATGAGAGGTTTGGTTTATTACACGGGTATAGTGTTTGAATTTGTCTTGGTGGCCAAACCGGAATTTGGCAGCGTCTGCGGCGGCGGGCGGTATGATGACTTGCTGGAAAAAACTACGGGCGTCAAAATGCCGGCGGTCGGCGGCTCGATTGGCCTGGACCGGCTGTTTGCGGCGATTCAAGAAATGGATGTGGTCGCCCCCCAGACCGCGGCTGAGGTAATTGTGTTTAATCTGGATGAAAACTTAACTGCCGATTATTTGAATATGACCACCAATTTGCGAAATGCCGGGATTGATGCCGAGGTCGTCTACGAACCCTCGAAACTCGACAAGCAGTTCAAATACGCGCAGGCGAAAAATATGCAGGTCGCCGTGATTTTCGGGCCCGATGAAGCTTCGGCGCGGAAAGTGACTTTGAAAAATTTGCGCGAGAAAGAACAGCGGACTGTCGATCTGGCCAATCTGGTGGCCGAAGTCAAGTCCATGCTGTGGTAAAATAATTCGCAATCCTGAATTTATTTCAGGATCTCTAAAAATAGATGCTGAACCAAGTTCAGCATTGCATTATTTAAGACCATGTCGTTGTCAAAATCAAAAGCTTTTCTAATTTTTTGCTTAGCGTTTATTCTTGGAGTTTTTTTAGGGCGATTTATCAACCACTTTATCATGGCATTCGCAGCCATGTTTTTTATTGGCCTCATTACCATCGGCTGGAAAAATAAGCTAGCCGTTGTGATTGGGTTGGCCGGCGTTGTGGCTCTGTTGGGGTCGCTTAGGTTCCAAGCCACTTATCATCAAAACGATTTGGCGCCATTTTACGGCCTAGAGGTTTTGGCGACCTCCCTGATTATGGAAGAGCCAGATGTCCGAACGGACAAGGTTTATCTAACTCTCGGTCAGATCATAATCGGCGACCGGGAACTAACCAGCAAAGTTTTGGCCACGGTGCCGCTGTTTCCCGAATACCAATATGGGCAGAAGGTGGTTTTTTCGGCCAAACTGGAGGAGCCGAAGGAATTTCCGGATTTCAACTACAAAAATTATTTATCGCGTTTCGGCATCGATGCCGTGGCTTATTATCCCAAAGTGGAAAGCGCGGATGGGAATTCTGGCAACCCGATCAAATATTATATTTTGAAATTCAAACAACGATTCGTGGAGAATCTCAATCATTTGCTGCCGGAGCCGCAGGCATCGTTTATGGGCGGACTGCTCCTGGGCGCCAAGCGGGCGATCCCGCAAACCCTGCTGGATCAATTCAGCGCCACCGGCACTTCGCACATCGTGGCCGTCTCCGGATACAATATCAGCATTATCGCCGCCGGCATCGGCTGGCTCCTGCAGTGGCTGGGCCTGCGCAAGCGCATTTCATTTGCCCTTTCGGTTATTGCGATCATCGCGTTCGTATTTATGACCGGCGCTTCCGCGTCCGTGATCCGCGCCGGCGTTATGGGCGTTCTGCTTTTGATCGCGCTGAACATCGGCCGTCTCTATGCCATAACCAACGCCTTGGTTTTCAGCGCCGCAGTTATGCTGGCATTTAATCCGCAAATCCTGCACTTTGACATTGGCTTTCAGCTCTCATTTGCCGCCGTGTTAGGATTGATATATTTCTCGCCTTTGATTGAGCCATATTTTTTGTGGATGCCGAAGTTGCTGCGCAACTATCTGCTGGCCACCCTCGCGGCGCAGATCTTCACGTTGCCGATTTTGCTTTATTATTTTGGCTCACTGTCAATCGTGGCCGTGCCGGTCAATTTGCTGGTTATGCTCGCGGTGCCGGTGGCCATGCTGTTTGGTTTCCTCGCTGGTTTTGTTGGGTTTGTCGGGCTGAAGCTGGCCTGGCCCTTGATGGCCATCTCGTGGCTGCTGTTAACTTATATTCTCAAGGTAGTTGGCTTGTTTGCCTCAATCCCATACGCGTCTCTGGGGTTGAATATTAATATCTACAGCGTGCTGGTTTATTATTTAATTCTCGCCGGTATTTTTGTTTGGTATTATAAATTATGGACACTTCGACCAAAAACCTCATCAAATATTTAATTTTACCTTTAGCGCTGCTGCTGATTGCAATTAGTTTTGGATTGTATCAAACCCGACCGGATTGGAAATTGCATGTGAATTCTTATGAATCCGGCGAAATTTTTGTCCAAACCTATCAGGGGAACAAGATTTTGATCAATGGCGGGCCGGGTGACAAAATTTTATCGGAGCTGGGCCGGATTTTGCCGTTTTACGATCACCAAATCGATTTATTGATTTTAACCCAGGCCGATGACTTCCACGCCACCGGTTTGGTTTACGTTTTGAAACGTTATGAGGTTCAACAAGTTTTACTGCCAGCAGGGGAAATGAATTCCTCCGCCATGAAAGAATTGTTGGACTTAATCAATCAGAAACAAATGGTTATTGCTTATTTGAATACCAATCAGCGGATTATGCTGGATTCAGGCACATTGTTGGATTTGCAAGCCCGCCAAATTAGTTTTGGCCAAACGCAAATTAAATTATCAGGTTATCAAACGGGCGAAATTATTTCCGATGGCAACGAAGTATACAAAAAAATTGAGCAGAAATAACAATGTAACAACTATGCGCCTATCGCTCTATAGTTGTTACAAGTAAAAAAACACCGCACACAAGGAGCCAATTACTCTCCTTGTGTGCGCTTGCGGGACCGGTACCAGGCCAGCGCCTTGTCCATGTCCCGCACGGTGAAGTTCGGCCACATCTTCGACAGAAACAGAATCTCGCTGTAGGCGATTTTCATGGGCATGAAACCATCGAGGCGTTGCCGGTCGCCGGTGCGAATCAGCAGATCGACATCGGGAACAGCCCAATGTTGGTATGGAAAGTCGAAGCCCAGGTCATCGGTTCGGGAATGATTGACCATGCCCCAGAACGTCAGAGGTGCTTTTCGTCGATCCGTACAGTCGAGACTGCTGAACGCCTCTTGGTTCCACAACCGGTGCTGGTCGCGTACATCACCACACAAGCGGATGTTGAGCTTGAGTCTGTCGATCTCACGCAAGAAATACAACGTCGCTTCCCGAATGGCCACGATTTCTTCGTCCGGCCGTTTGCGCGTGTTGTCTTTCGACAAGATGAAACCAGAAAGGTGGGGGATACGATGCTTCAAGCACCATCCCACAACTTCCAGCATCCGATCCGCGCCAGCCTTGTAACCCGCCATCACGTTGACGCGGTGTTGCTTGGCCCAGCGGCGGTTGCCGTCAGGGATGATTGCCAGGTGTCTTAGTCCCATCGATCCTCCTTTTGGGATTAACTAATATAATATAGAGTCTGACCCTTGCCAACCTTTACAAAACTCGAGATTTTTGTTAAAATTAGGCAGTAATCATTAGCAATTGAGACAAAAAAGATATGTCATTTGGAAAAATTTTTGGAACTTTGGTCGTCATTGGCCTCATTATCTGGGGATTTTATTATTTTAAGGATCACAAAGTCGCTATGCCCAATACCGAACCCGCGAAAGAACAAACTCAAGCGCCGACCGAGGAACCAGCCGCTGAAAATCCAACTCCGGAATCGGCCGTGGCTTTGATCGAAACCAACATGGGTTCGTTTGAAGTTACGCTCAACGGCAAGGCCGCGCCGAAAACTGTCGCGAATTTTATCAAACTCGCCACCGACGGCTACTGCAACAACACGAAGTTTCACCGCATCCTTAAGGACTTTGTAATCCAGGGTTGCGATCCGAACTCCAAGCAGGATGATCCGACCACCTGGGGGCAGGGGGGACCCGGCTACACCGTGCCGGCAGAGATTGGACTCAAAGCCAACGTCGGCGCCATCGGTATGGCTTCGACCCAGGCCAAGGGACCGTCTTCCGGCAGCCAATTTTTTATCGTCACCAAAGAATCGGCCGATGTTCAGGCCTCGCTCGACGGCAATTACACCTTCTTTGGTTATGTCACTTCCGGTATGGACGTGGTGACCAAAATCGCTGCGGTGCCGGTCCAGCCCAATCTGTATGACGAGCCCTCGCTCCCAATCAACCCGGTTATAATTAAGAAGATTACGATCAAATAATACCGTTTATGGATAATTCCGCTTTTCCAGTATTCAAGACGAAGATCGCCGGGCTTAATCAAAAATTCGATCTGAATGATCCGGCTGGGCGCAAGCAGTATTTCGAGGCCAAGGCCGGACCCGAAGTTAAAAAATTAAAGGCTTACTTAGACAAAAATTCGTTCGTGGCTTTTTTATTGGGCAAGAAAAACTCCGGCAAGGGGACTTACTCCAAAATGTTTATGGAAATCGTGGGCCAGGAAAAAGTTGGCCACCTCTCAGTTGGTGATTTGGTGCGCGATGTGCACCAAGCTCTGGAAACATCAGAACAAAGCAAGCAGGAATTAATCGAATTTTTGAAGAATAATTATCGCGGTTATCATTCAGTGGAAGAGACTATTGATTTGATCATGGGTCGCAACCAGTCGAGCCTGATCTCGTCTGAGTTGATTTTGGCTTTGATCAAATACGAAATCAGCAAGCGGCCCCGGCAAGCCTTGTTTATTGACGGCTTCCCTCGGGCTCTGGATCAAGTCGGCTATTCTTTGTTCCTCAAGCAATTGATTGGTTATGAAAATCATCCGGATTTCCTGGTGTTTATCAATGTGCCGAACGCGATTATCGACGAACGGATCAAATACCGGGTTGTCTGTCCGATTTGCCAATCCCCGCGCAATGTCAAACTTATGGTGACGAGCGAGGTGGGATATGATGAGGCGACCAAAGCTTTTTATCTGATGTGCGACAATCCTACCTGCAACAAAGCTCGCATGATGCCCAAAGAGGGCGATGAACTGGGGATTGAGCCGATTCGAGTCCGGCTCGAAACTGATGACAAAATTTTTCAGCAACTGTTGAAACTCCATGGCGTGCCGAAAATTTTTTTGCGCAATTCCATCCCGAAAGCCGTGGCCGCTGAATCCGTGGATGATTACGAATTGACCCCAGAATATGGGTATGAACTGGATCTGGCCACCAAAAAAGTCAAAGTGATCGAAAAGCCCTGGACCATTATGGATGATGAAGGAGTGGAATCATACAGCCAGTTGCCGCCGCCGGTGGTGCTGAGCATGATCAAGCAGATGGTGAAGATCTTAGAACTATAGTATCTCCAAACAAAACAGCCCAAAAGGGCTGTTTTTATTTAGCCACCTTTGTACAGACAAAGGTGGCGCCAAAACTGCGACACGGCAAAAATTATCCGGAATTCTTAGCTCACTTCGGGAAATTTGCAAAGCCCTAATCGGGCAAGTGCAAATTTACCCCTCGTTCGCGTCGAATTCCGACATAATTTTTGCAAGTGTCGTGGAAACTGCTATATTATTCTCGTATGCCCGAATTACCTGAAGTAGAAACGGTCGTGCGCGAGCTGCGGCCCAAACTCAAACAGAAGAAAATCAAAGCGGTCCGGGTGCTGATGGGCAAAATGGTGGCCATGGGCCCCGGGACTTTGTCGAACTTGCGCCAAACGCACGATGGCATTACGTATACGTTTGCGTCGACGTTGCGCGGCCAAACCATTACGGATGTCCAGCGCCGCGCCAAGATGATGATTATTGATTTGGCCGGCAAGTATGCGATCTTAGTTCATCTGAAAATGACCGGCCAGCTGATATTTTTCGGCAAAAAAGAACTCGACAAGCAAATCCGGCTGTTTAACATCAAAACCTCGCCGCTGGTCCATCTGCCAACCAAATCCACCCATGTCATTTTTGAATTTACGGACGGCTCGAAACTTTTTTATAATGACTTCCGCCAGTTTGGCTACCTCAAGTTGGTGACGGACCGGGAATTGCCCCGGGTGCCCGAGCTGCAAAATTACGGCCCCGAACCCTTGGCAACAAACTTCACGATCGATAAATTTGTGGCGATCTTGGATAAACGGCCCAAAGCCAAACTCAAGCAGTTTTTGATGGACCCGAATCTGGTCGCTGGCATCGGCAACATTTATTCGGACGAGATTTTATATTATGCAAAAGTGAAACCCATGCGTTTGGTGAAGTCGTTGACTAAGTCGGAAAAAAATAGGATTTTTAAGGGTATCAGAAAGATTCTAACTGATGCAGTCAACCATTGTGGCTCGTCGGTCGGCGACTTTGTCCGCCCGAGCGGCGATTGGGGCACTTATGGCCTAATCCACAAGGTCTACGGCCGCGCTGGGGAGAAATGCAAAATTTGTGGTAGTATAATAAAGTCAATGAAGTTTAACGGCCGAACCGGCAGCTTTTGTCCCCGCTGCCAGCATTGATTTCCGTTGGGCAAATTCTATGATATTGAACGAACCAAGTATTTAGAAGCTCAAGGTTTTAAAGTAATTAGATTCTGGAATAGCGAATTGGACCACGAAAAAAGTTTACTGAATAAACTTAAAGATATTCTCAATAACCCCTCATCTGTCCCGCCAAAGGCGGGACATCTTCTCCCGCAAGGGGAGAAGAAGAATTGAAATATAATCTATGATCGACGACAAATGGGAAGCCTTAAAAGAAGAACTGCACCGCAAATTCAAAGTTGAAGATGCGCATTTTGAAGATATGATCATGCAGACGGCGGACGGCCCGGTAATCACGGGCAAGGCCGAAGTTTTAATTTTCCCCACCCCGCTTGGTAAAATTAAGCTCGTTCGCGAATCCAAGCCCGTGGTGCTCGACAAAAAGGAATTTTATTCCCACCAGCAAGGCAAGGCCGCGCGGGTCGAGTATAAATTTTCCGAAACGGAATTTTCGCATAAGATCAAGGCTTACAAATGGGATGATTATAACGATGAATGGAAGGAAATCGATGCACAAGGATTTGCCCCGACGCGATAGCTCGGTCGGGGGGCCGACTGAAACGTCGGCCGACACTAAACTAGATCAGCGTCTGCAACAAGCCGTAGTGTCTACCTTGGCGTTTTTTGCGCTCTACGAATTGCCGCTCTCTTCGCGCCGCGTGCACGAATTGTTACTTGAGCAAATCGCGACCCTGCCCCAGGTTGAGCAGGCGCTGGCCGGCTTAGTCCTCGATCAAAAAGTCATTCAGGCGGGCAATCTTTATTCGGTTAAAGCCTGGCGGTCGTCTGCTTACCAGGCTAACCAGGCGGTCCTGGCCGAGAAGTGGGCCAAGATTGACCAGTATTTTCATTGGCTGGCCGTCCTGCCGTTTGTGCGCAGCGTCGCAGTCATCAACAGCCTGGCTTTGGGTACGGCGGATGGCGATTCGGATATCGATTTTTTCGTCATTGCCAAACATCGACGCCTCTATTTTGTCCGCTCCCTGATCATTGTCCTGTTCCGGCTGCTGGGCGTTTACAAAACCCGGCAGAAAATCAAAGATAAGTTTTGTTTTGGATTTTTCGTCACCCCGCGCCATTTAAATTTTGAACCATTGCTGATTTCTCCGGCGGATCCGTATTTTATGTTCTGGCTGGCCAGCATGCGGCCGGTCACGGGCGCTAGGTATTATTGGCAATTGATGCAGCAGAACCAGTGGCTGACCGGTTACTTCCCCAATTTCAAGCCGATGGCTCGTTTGTCCTCGGTTCGTCGCAGCGAGCTCTTGGTTTCGGTCATCAAATTCCTACTGGAGACGATCCTCTGGCTGCCCGCGGCTCTGGCTGAACCGATTTTGCGTCGGATCCATATCCGCCACACTTTCAAGCTGGCGGAAAACAATACCGTCACCTCGAGCACGATTGCCAATGCTTCTATGCTGAAACTGCACGGTTACGACGTCCGGGCCGAAGTCGCCCAGGCTTATGAGCGGCTCTTGCACAACCTTGGTTAAAGTTTTATAATAAAGTGCAGTAAAAAAACAAAATGTCCATCCGGGCATTTTTTTAAGCAATTTAAACAAAGGAGAAGCAATATGACTATCAAACCTCTGGGGGACCGAATTTTGGTTAAACCCCTAATCGCAGAAGAAGTCACCAAATCCGGCATCGTCTTGCCGGATACCGCCGAGAAGGAGAAAAAAGAACAGGGCGAGATCGTCGCCATCGGTGAGGGTGAGAAGATCAAGAAGCTTAATTTGAAAGTCGGCGATAAAGTGCTGTTTGGCAAATACGCCGGCGAAGAGGTCGAAATGGACCTGCCTACCGGACAGGCAGGTAAGGTTGAATATAAATTTTTGAAGGACGAAGACGTCCTGGGAGTGATTCAATAATATGCCAAAACTTATTTTAAGCTCAGAAAAAGCGCGAGAGAAAATTATGGAGGGCGTGGACATGCTCGCCAACATCGTGAAGGTCACGCTCGGTCCCAAGGGCCGCAACGTTATTCTCGACGAAGGCTACGGCGCGCCGACGATCACCAATGACGGCGTCACCATTGCCAAAAAGATCGAATTGGAAGATAAATTTCAGAACGTCGGCGCCATGCTGATGAAGGAAGTGGCGGAAAAAACCAACGACGTCGCCGGCGACGGCACGACCACGGCCACCGTGCTGGCCCAGGCCATCCTGACGCATTGGAAGGAACTTCGAAACCAGGCTGATGTCCTGGCGGTGCGCCGCGGTTTGGACAAAGCCGTGGCCTTTGTCGTGGAGGAACTGCGCAAAATCAAGAAGGATGTCAAAACTTCGGAAGAAATCGCCCAGGTCGGCACCATCTCGTCACTTGATGCGGAAGTCGGCAGGTTTATTGCCGAAGCCATGAACGAGGTCGGCAAAGACGGCGTGATCACGGTGGAAGAAGGCCAGACCCTGGGCCTGGAGAAAGAAGTGGTGAAAGGCATGCGGTTTGATAAAGGGTATGTTTCGGCCTATATGGTGACCAATCCGGCCCGGATGGAAGCCGTGTGGGAAGACCCCCGTATCTTGATTACCGATAAGAAAATTTCGTCCATTCAGGACATTTTACCGCTGCTTGAGAAAGTCGCGCAAAGCGGCAAAAAAGATTTGGTGATCATTGCCGACGAGATTGAAGGCGAAGCATTGACGACTTTTGTGCTTAACAAGCTGCGCGGCACGTTCAACGTCCTGGCGATCAAAGCCCCGGGCTTTGGCGATCGCCGCAAGGAAATACTGGCGGATATCGCCGTCTTAACCGGCGGTACGGTTATCACCGAGGAACTGGGCCTTAAGCTCGACAGCGCAACGCTCGAGCAGCTGGGTCGCGCGCGCAAAGTGATCGCGACCAAGGAAAATTCGACCATTGTCGATGGCGCCGGAGACAAGCAGCAGATTGAAAACCGGGTCGCACAGATCAAGATTGAACTGACTAATACCACTTCCGATTACGAGAAGGAAAAACTGCAGGAACGCCTGGCCCGCCTGGCTGGCGGCGTGGCTGTGATCAAAGTCGGCGCCGCGACCGAAGTCGAGATGAAGGAAAAGAAATTTAAAATCGAAGACGCGCTCAATGCGACCAAAGCCGCAGTGGAAGAGGGCATCGTGGTCGGCGGCGGCGCCGCCCTGGCCAAGATCGCGCCCAAGCTGGACGAGTTTGCCTTGACCGTGACGGCCACCGAAAAAGTCGGCGTCATGATTATCCGCCGCGCGATCGAAGCGCCGCTCAAGCAAATTGCCATGAATGCCGGCCTAAATGAATCCTCGGTCCTGGCCGAAGTGCAGAAGGCGCCAGATGCCAATACCGGTTTTGATTTTAGCGGCTTTGATCCGAACAACTGGAAAAATGGCCTCAAGGATCTGATTGCCGCCGGTGTTATCGATCCCGTAAAGGTTACCCGCACGGCTCTGCAAAACGCGGCCTCGATCGCCGGGGAATTGCTGACCACCGAAGCGGTGGTCGTGGACAAACCGGAACCAAAACAAGGCCCAAGCATGCCGAACCCCATGGGGGGCATGGATTACTAAGAGTGATTAGTGAATAGTGGTTAGTGATTAGAAAGCCCGGGAATTCCCGGGCTTTAAACTAGCCACTAAACACTGCCCACTAACCACTTTTTGGCTAACTCTAGCCCTTATCTACCCTTATCTCTTGACAAGCCCCCCAAATCGGACTATACTTATATGTTGTTTTAAAAATGAATAGTCGTGCTTATTCGTTCAGGACCGAATAAGCATCAGCGCATTTTGGTCCTGCAAGGACCTTTTTTAATTTCGCAAGAGCGAAATTATCCTGACCAAAGCGTCGGGGTTGTTTCCAGGATTCTGGGAGGGTTATCTCGATTTAGCAGGGAAATTATATATTTGCCCTCTAGCAATCAGATAAGTCCCCAGAATTTTGAAAACAAAAGGGGTGCAAGATGAGAGAAACACGCACAAGCCCCGAAAGACTGTCACGAAGAAAGTCTCAAGGGCAAAAAGGATTCGTATCGAACAGTGCCGGCTGACACTCAGCTGGATCAAATAAAATAAACTCGGTAACTCGTGTGGAGGACAGAGTACATGAACATGACACTCGCACTGCCCGTCGCCTCGGCTCTTTTTCCCGGCATGCCGCCCGTGACCATCGAGGTCACGAACGCGACCAACTTCCACCAGGCGGTCAGGGTGGCTGTGCACCACGCGCAGCGCAAGCTGCACATCGCCGGACCGGTCGTCCCGCTGACCGAGCACGAGTTCGCGGCCGACATGCGGCGCAAGGCGATCGCGGAGCACGCGCCGAAGATGGTCTGCACCGGATCCATCGCGACCCCGTTCTGGCGTCAGCCAGAGCCCCGCGGCGCCATGTACGAACGCTAGACAAGTTGAGAGGAAACGTGAAGGTCCAATCCCTTCCGGTTCCTCTCTCCCTTCCAAAGAACTCAAGTAAGCAGTAAATAGTAATCAGTAAGTAGAACTTGAGAGTTTCGGAAGGGAAATTGTTTCCACAATCCTGGGCGTTAGTTAGAACTAAGGATGAATTCAGTTATACAGCCTTGAAAGTTAAACTTAGCACCCAGAATCGTGAAAACAAAAGTTCGTAGTTTCGTCAACACTCTTAGCTAAGCAAGTGTGAGGTCAAAATGTATTCAGGTCAGCGGGTAAAAGAACTCGTGGATGAAGCCACTGCCAAATTCGCGCAGTGGGTGACTGACACCAACGTTCTCGAGAGTGCGAACAACACTCTCAACGACATCAATAGCGCCGTCTTCGCATTCAAGCTGATGTGCGTAGTGATCGTTTTCGCCATCATATTCCATCTGGTGGCGTTCATCGCTAATCCCATCCGCGTGACCGAGCGAGGTCACGCCTGCGTGTTTACTACGTCGAGCGGCCAGATTGCCGTTATGACCAAGGACCAGTTAGGCGGCAAGTGCGAGTAACCAGTGGACTTTGGCGAGTCCGTTTGTAAGTCTCTCCTTCGTGGATCAAGTTGCATGGTCCTCATGCGAAATAGTCCCGAACAAATCCCCGGGAGCAAGTACGCCAATACTTCTCCCTCCCTTCCCTTGAACTTCAATCGCATTGTGCGATGAATGGAGTTCAGAGGATCGGAATCCTGTTCCGCAAGAACGAAACGTAAGATATAAAATTGAAAATTTTGTTTCTAGAATGCTAGGGCGTTAACCGACAGTTAAAGAGAACACTAGAATTTAGTCTTTGAACTTTCGCGGTTAATTCCTTACATTGTGGCTGCAATTGTTGGTTCTTTTTTTGTGTGAGGTGAATAGATATGACAACCTGGCGCAATCTGCCGCTCGCGCCCGACAGTCTCGGGTCGTGGAGCCAGCAGTTGCTGGACGAGATCGAAGTCCGGCTGCCCATCGACCGGTAGCCGACCTACCTGGTCTGGCTGGCCGAGGTCCAGAAGCGCGGCCTGGTCAACCAGAAGGATTACTACTTCCTCAAAGAGGTGGCCCATGCGTGTGCAGTTTGAACTTCATCCGTCGTGGAAGTATCGCTTCGTCGCCGCGATCCTGCTCGGGATCGTGATCATCCCGTTCGCGACCGGCCACGAGCGCGTCGGTTATTTTCTGCTCGGCGTGCCCGTCCTCGTGCTGGCGCTTTACGCGGTCTACGACCTGATCATCCTCATATTGATCTGCCGCGTGCTGCTTCGGGTTATCAGGGCGCTCAACCAGCCGCCGCCCGGATTTCGTCATTACTGAAGGGGGATTCGGCATGTTGCTATTCAAGAAAGAGGCGATACATGGACTCAGTGATTGAGCTTTACGGCATGATCGGTGGGCTCGTCTCGCTCGTCGTCTCCCGCGCGGTGGCTATTCTCCACTACCTGGCCATCGAACAGCCGTTGATCGGCCTCGGCGTGTGGGGCGCGATTGCGTTTCACCACTACGTCGTCCGGATGGGCGAGCACGAGATTGCTTCCCGATACTGGTCCCGACCGGCCAGATTGGTGGAGCTGCTGCTCGCGCCGGTGCTGATCCCCATGATTGTCTGGGGGATCATGCAACGGCCGCGCTGGATGTATCGCTCGGCCGTGCGATACTACCTCAACCAACTGCGTGCCGGTCTGGGGCTGACCGTCAAAAGTCGGAGCTGGCGATGATCTGTGAAGCCTGCCGGCCCCAGCGTCGATGGTGGCCGTTTCATCGGCTCGGCTGCCCGAAAGCCTGGGGGGAATTCTTCGGCCACGAGCGCTGGCGAGCCTACTGGCGCGGCTACGACCTCTATGAGGGCGGTGCCGCTCAGCCCCGCAGTCGCAAGGAACGGCGCGGATGGCAGATGGCTGTCCGCGATAACTCGCGAAACCACAGAGGAATTGATTAGCAAGAATATCCGCTTTCAATTCCTCTCCACTTCCCTGGATTTGAAATTTTTTCAAACCCGGAGAAGTGGGAATATTGCTTGCGAATGCAAGCAGTATTGGGTTACAATCCCACTGGCATCGTTCACTCAGACGCCGATCATCATGGCGATCGGCGGGGCGTTCATCGGAATGGTCAGCCTCGCGATCCGTCGCGAGTGGTAGCTGTTTCTCAACGGAGGCTGCATGGGCAAGATCTTCGGCGTCGTTGTCTTGGTCGTTCTGGGGATTCTGGTTACCGAGGTCGTGATTTTAGGCTTTGCCCTGGTCCTTCTCCTGGAAGGCCACAAGGCGGATGATTGGATCCACGATCGTCCCGCGCACAGATTGTTCGAGGCCCACACAGATCCGCATAGCTAGTCAATAAGGGGGGTTAAATGTCCGTGCTTGGACATTGAGTAATCGCAGGGCCGCAAGGCTCGATGCGATTCGGGGAACCTGCGATCAATCGTATGTTCCCCCCTGTCATCTGCCGGCGAATCTGAAAAGCCGCAAGGCTTGTCAGATCTCCTGTTCGCCGGCAGATGTTGGGGAAGGGCGCTCGGAGGCAGATAAAGGTTAAATCGGGCGTTGACCAAATCAAATTTTTATGTTATAAATTCATAGCTACTAATCACTAATCACTAAATCATCCCATGGCTGTTCCAAAGAAACACAAGACTCGGTCCGGACGAAACCAGAGACGTTCCCACGATCATCTCAAAGCTTCCAACCTGTCTGTTTGCAAAAATTGCAATTTCCCGTCCCGCCCCCACGAAGCCTGCTCCAATTGCGGCTTCTACAAGGGCCGGCAAGTGGTAAAGGTCAAAACCGCTAAAGTAAAAAAATAAATTATGGCTAACAGACACCTTTCGCGCACGGTCGCGATGCAAAGTCTGTATGAGTGGGATTTCAATGACCGGCAAAATTCGCTGCTTGCGATCACCGAACACAATGTCAAGCAGTTTGCGCCGGGCCTCGACGATCCCGCTTTTATATTTGATCTGATTGCCGGGGTGGAAAAACATATCCCGGAAATTGACCAGATCATCGTCAAAACCGCGCCGGAATGGCCCCTGCAGCAGATTACGGTGATCGACCGTAGTATCTTGCGCTTGGGAATTTACGAACTCTTGTTTGCTCATGAGGTGCCGCCGAAGGTTGCCATCAACGAGGCGGTGGAGCTGGGCAAGACCTTCGGCGGGGAAAGCAGCGGCAAGTTCGTCAACGGGGTGCTGGGCACTTTGTATAAGCAACTGCCGGAAGAGGTCAAAAAAGCCGGGGAAGAACAGGAAAAAGAAAGCCATAAAAAAGAGTAAACGAGCCATCTAAACCGATTTGTTTAATTTAAATTTATATCACTTTAGACCGATCGACACTTTATGATATAATAAAATTATGGTTAAAAAAGGTAAAAAAATTAAAAAAGCTGTCAATAAAGCTATTGAGTCCTTACCGAGAAAATTATTGGAGTTTTTTCAAGGATTTGACGAGTATTACTCAGCCGCTCTGATGGGTCGAGCCTATCATCATAAATGGTTGCGGCAGAAATTGCGCGGTCAGTATAATGGTCCGGCGATTACAACGGCATTACATCGTCTGCAAAAAAGTGGATTGATCACGAAAAAGCGAACCGACGACAAGGTTTACTATCAATTGACCATTGATGGTGAGTTGAAACAGCTAATAAATCATGCGGCCAAACACAAGACCCCGCGGACTGATGGGTTTGCCACGGTCATTGTTTTTGATATTGCAGAAGACAAGCGGCGCCACCGGCGGTTTTTGAGAAAATTTTTGTTAAATAACGGATTTACTAATTTACAAAAAAGCGTGATGATTGGACCCGTCCTATTGCCTAAAGAATTTCAGATTTTAGTCGACCGATTGAGGATTGCCCAGAACGTCACGATCTTGAAAGCTAAAATAGAAAACTGGCAATAAATATCATATTTGACCGATCGGTCATTGTTGATATATTTGCCTTAATATTTAAGTCATTATATATTAATATTATCCTATTTTTATGCTAAGTTATTAGCATCATGAAACCAATACCAAGAAAAATCTGTTTTATTATAGGGGTTTTAATCTTTTTGCCGTTTCTGGCTCGCGCCGACACAGACCACCTGGTCATCAGCCAAATCCAGATTACCGGCGGCAGCGGCAAAACGACCAACGACTTCGTGGAAATTTACAATCCGACTTCATCCGATATTGACCTCAAAGGTTATCGCCTGGTCAAGCGGACCAAAACCGGTACGACCGACACAGCGCTCAAATCCTGGACCGCTTCAACCATTGTCAAAGCGCACGGCTTTTATCTTTGGGCCAATTCAAGTTTTACGGATATTTCAGCCGCGCCGGACACTAGCACCACCGGCAGCATTGCCGATGACAATGCGGTCGCCCTGCGCAATGGCGCCAATGATACCGGGGCCATCATCGACAGCGTGGCCTGGGGCCAGGCCACCAATGCATTTGTCGAAGGGTCAGCATTTGCCGCTAACCCAGGCACGAACCAATCACTTGAACGCTTGCCTGGCGGGGAGGCGGGCAATGGCCTAGATACAAACAATAATTCCACGGATTTTATGGAAGTCAGCGGCCATCCGCGCAATTCGTCGGCGACCCCAACGCCGGCCTTGCCGCTCGCGCCGGAGCCGCCGCCAGCTGACCCGCCTGCGGACGGGTTGCCTGCCAGCGAGGCAACTCCTCCGGCAGAAACGAGCGGCACCTCCGCTCCCGCGCCGCCGCTTTATTCCAGCGCCATTGTGGTTTCGGAATTTGCGCCCAACCCCGAAGGCCCGGATGGCGGAGAAGAATGGGTGGAATTATACAATGATTCAAGTTCCGAAGTTGACTTAAGCGATTGGATTTTGGATGATGCCGGCCAATCAGGTCTCGTCGGTTCTTCCGCTTATGTCATTCCCGGCCAAACCAAGGTTGCCGCGAAATCATTTTTGGTGATCGATCTGCTGGATGGCAGTTTCGCACTCAACAATACGGGCGGCGACACTTTGCGCCTGATGTGGCCGGACAAGCAAGAATTAAGATTGGTTGCATACAAAGAACCAGCCAAAGAAAATGAAACTTACGCTCGGCAGGACGACGGATCTTTTGCCTGGACGAGCTTTGTTACCAAAGGCGCGGCCAATCAGTTTGGCGCCGGCGCAGTTGCGCCGCCCGTCACCGCGCCGGCGCAATTGCAAATAAAGTTTAATGAAATTTTTCCGAATCCGGCCGGCAGCGACAGCGGGGGAGAATGGGTCGAGATCTTAAACACCGGGTCAGAGCCGGTTTATCTGCACAACTGGATTTTGGATGATGGCGCATCCGATCAGGCGATCAGATCTTCCGCTTACAAGATCCAAAGCCCGATCGTATATCCCGGGGGATTGGCCGTGATCATGATTCCGGCCGGTAGATTTGCACTCGATAATACCGGCAGCGAAACCGTGCGGCTGTTTAATGAAAATAAAATCTTAATTGATTCGGTCACTTTTGAAGCGGGCAAAGAGGGCCAGAGCTATGCGCTCCTTGCCGGCCAATGGATTTGGATTGACCCCACGCCGAATGCGGTCAATGAGGCAAGACCCGAAGAGCTAGAGCCGGTTAGTTCCGGCCTCTTGATCAGCGAACTGTATCCGGAGCCTTCCACTAGCGGGCAGGAATTTATTGAGCTGTTTAATTCTGGCAGCCAGCCGTTGGATCTGCATGGTTGGCAGGTGGCGGATGCGGCGAGTAAATATACTTTTCATTCGCCGATAATTGAGCCGGGACATTATTATGTCCTGCTTAAATCCGAAAGCAATCTGGCCCTCAATAATTCCGGCAAAGAAACAATCACGGTTATTGACCCGGCCGGCCAAATTATTTCATCTCTCGAATACGAAGATGCGCCCAAAAATCAATCCTATAATTTATTACCGGACGGGACATTTGCCTGGAGCCTGCTGGCCACTCCGGGAGAATTGAATCAGATAAAAATCGCCAGCCTGGGTGCTAGCGGCCAGGTGCTTGGCGCGACCCTGCCGCGCACCGGCAATGACCTGCCGTTTACCTTATGGGATGGCTTTGTCATTTGGTCAATATTTTGGTATATTTATATCAGACTCAATCGCGATCCTAATCTACGAATGCATCCGAATATCACGAATAGCTGCAGTTGATTCGGATAATTCGGATGTTAATTCGGGTCATTCGGATCGCTTAATTAGTAAAGTTTCAACCCAAGCCTTTGAATCCCGTTAGAAATTGGACATAGCTTAATATATAATATAGATTATAATCAACGGGAATCAGTATAAATTTTAATTATTATCCAACTAATCATTATTTCTAACGGGATGAATAAACAAGAACTGATTGATGCTCTGGCTGCGAAACTCGCAATGGGCAAGCAGGATGCCGAACGGGCTTTGCACGGATTTGTCGATGTCATCACCGAGACTTTAAAGAGCGGGCAGGAAGTGAATATCTCCGGCTTTGGCTCGTTTGTGGTTATGAATAGGTCCGCGCGCATGGGCGTCAATCCGCAAAAGCCGGAAGAAAAAATCCAGATTGCGGCGACCAAGGTTCCCAAGTTTCGCGCCGGCAAAAACCTCAAAGAAGCAGTAAGATAGGGCGCTCGGCGCTGCCGCAAAACTATCGGCCGTCAAATTCTGCTGAATTTGCGGCCTACGTGCTCGTCCCGATGTGATCGGGACTGCGCAGGTTAGTTTTGCAGCCACGCCTCGCTAAAAAGAAAAAGGAATAACGCAACCCCGAACTTGCCTGCCCGTCCTTTGGTGGGTTTTGGGGTTTTTTTCTTGACGGCGAGCGCTAAATTTGCTATATTCTTAAGTCCATTAATTAATCAATTTATGAGCAAATCCAAACTGATTCTTCTGGGTCTCGGATTGGCTGGCGGCTATATGCTTTTTACCGCTTCCCACGCCTCGGCTGCAGAATACACCCCGAAGGCGGGGGATCTCATAAAAACCCAAACCAACGCCACGGTGTTCTTGGTCGAAGATAATTTACAGCGCGTGCCGCTGTCGCGCGAAGCATATGTGGTGCGCTACGGCAGTGATTGGAGCCTAATTAGGACGGTCGCTGATAATCAGATCGGCAACTACGATTATACGGGCACCATCAATGCATTGTCCTCGCACAAAACTGGAACCCTGGTAGTTTACAGTTTGGATAATCCCGAAGTGTTTATGCTCGACCATGGCTTCAAAAAATCTTTGGGCCACAGAACTGACTTAAGCGGTGTTGAATGGATCGGCACTTACGAAGTCTATCCCTCTAAGCAATAAAATATAAAAATTTTTTAAAGCCCCCGCAAGGGGGTTTTAAAAAAGGTGAATATTAGATATAATTAGGCAGCTGCTTACGGGGTGTCGTATACCGGTAGTACGCCTGCTTTGGGAGCAGGTAGACTGGGTTCAATTCCCAGCACCCCGACCAGAAACGTCTGATGTTTCTGGAAAAATTTGACTCAGATTTACACCCGATCTATACTGTCAAAGTCATGCATTATTTAATTATCAATCAAGTTCCGCCGACCCACTTATCCGAAGGATAAGTGATTTGCGTTGGATTTTTTCAAACTCAATTCTCTGACCCTTCGGGTCAGTTTTTGTTTGCTTACAATAAAGGAGGAGAGCGATGAGTAACAGCTCGAAAGTCGCGTTAATCGGGTTTGGGAAATTGGGTTCAATCATTGCTAGGCGGTTGGTCGAGACGCAAGTCTGCCACCCTCGCGAGTTGTGGGTTTGTCGTCAGGATTCACGCCGCCTGAAGGAAATTGAAGCTCAGATTCCCAGATGCCAGGCCCGCGCGTGTTTGGTTGAGGCAGTTACTGACGCCGAGGTCGTGATCGTGGCGGTGAGGCCAGGGGATTTGGCGCAAGTCGGGCGTGACTTGGCGCCGGTTTTGAACCCGACACAGACCGTCTTGTCTGTAGTGACAGGGAAGACCTTTGTCACGTTGACTCGGGTTCTCGGAACACGTCGTCTCGTTCGTGCGAGCACAAGTATCTTGGCCGCGACTGGCCAGGCGAGAAGCGTCTATATGATCGAACCTTCAATGGCCACAGAAGTGAGTGGCATGGCGATTCAGATCATCCGCAGCTGGGGTGAGGCGCTTGAAACCGTGGTGGAGAACGATGTCAAAACCGCGATTGTTGCGATCGGCGCTCTGCCCGGACTAGTAGCGTATGGACTTGGAGCTTTCGTGGCCGCGATTGAGGCTCAAGGCTGGAGCCGAGAAGAGGCGCTGCGCGAAGTCCTGCTTTCCACGCTTGGCCTTTGTCATAGGGCGTTTGATCAAAAATTGGATCTCGCTGACATCGTCCGATCCGTGGCGACCAAGGGCGGGATCACACAAGCCGGGCTCGACGTGTTTGCGCAACTGAAACTGTCCGAGGTGATCGAGGCAGGGATTGCGGCCGCAATCACGCGTACTGAAGAACTCGATGGTTAAGCAAAAGGCTGGTCTTCACAGGCCAGCCTTCCTTTTGTGGACAAAATAGATATCCTATCAATACCTATCAAGTAATTTGTGGATAACGATAGACCATTGATAATACCTGGAAATTTTGATAAAATTTCTTATGAATTGATTCAGCGGGATTCGTATAATGGTAGTACGCTAGCCTTCCAAGCTGGTGGCGCGGGTTCGATTCCCGCATCCCGCTCCAAAAAACCTCCCCGAAAGGGGATTTAAATTTTGTTTCTTATAGCTTGACCCTGTTAGAAGTAATCCGCCTTAGGCGGATGCCACGCTTTTTGGCGTGGACTTCTAACAGGGTTGACAAATAAGGCACTTTTATATATAATACTGACACTCGATGCAAATGCCCACAGGATCAATTCAATACTAAGCAATATCTCTGCCCGGGAGCAATTAACCCGCGGTGGTTTTTTATTGCTGAAAATTGGCTAACCTTGGGGATTTTATCGAGGGTCTGCGTCTGGCTGAATACTGGGGAATTATGAATAATTTCTTTGTAACCAACCTCTCCAGACGTTCGTCTTAACAAGTGGAATTAATACTATATAGAAACACAATCGGGGCTTTAAAACCCGGGGTCGATCATTGTGCTTTTTTGCCTGTAAAAAGGCGAATAGTTAATTCTATTCCGACGTTACAGTCGGAACTCCGTACCTCGCAAGAGCGTCGGAGCAATAAATTAAACAAATGTTTATCGGTTGGTTTCGAATGACGGATTGATTGTCTCATATGAATAATTAATCCTGATTCTGCAAGCGCAACCGTTAAACAGGAGAATACAATGCAATTATCTTCTAAAGCACGGAAAGCAATGGCTGCCGGCTTGGCTGCTTCCACAATCCTGTGGGCGTCAATCGGCCTTATCCCGTCATTCGCTGCCGCTGCTGTACACACAGAAGGTTGTTTAGTGCTCTCTGGCGGTGTTGTTTGGATGATCACCAACAGCACCCGACGTGGTTTCACGTCAGCTGAAGTCTTCCAGTCTTGGGGTTACAACTTCTCGCAAGTTGTCACTGCCACCACTGAAGACGTCGCTTTGCCAGTCGGCCCTATTATGACCTACGCTGACGGCACCTTGGTAAAAGGTCCGTCTGACCCGCTCGTTTACTTAGTGACGAACGGTCAAAAGCGTGGATTCGTCTCAGGTTCGGTCTTCACCGGTCTTGGATTTAGCTTCTCTAACGTCCAATCCGCTCCGGCCAACACCTTTGCCGATCTCTCCACCGGCGCCAACCTGGATTCCAGCGCAGTTGCGCACCCAGCTGGTGTCAAGGTTATCTCCAATGGCGCAATCTGGCTGATGGGTACAAGTGGCCGCATGGGTTTTTCATCCATGGCCAACTTTAGCTCATTTGGCTACAATCTCGCCCACGTCGTCGCAGCCAACTCTTATGACTTGGCTATGGCTGACCAGGGTGCGGTTGCCTCCCGCCCGGGTTGCTCAACCACTGGCACAACCACTCCTCCGGTTTCCGGCGCTCTGAGCGTTTCGCTCGCAGCTTCCACCCCGGTGGCTACCTCAGTCATTGCTGACACCACTTCCGGCGACGGCGCGCAAGCGTTGATCCCGTTCTTGTCTGTCAACTTCACCGCTGGTTCTGCCGCTTCAGTCGTGACGACTGTCACGGTTAAGAGAACCGGTATTTCGTCCAACTCGGATTTGTCCAACATCTACTTGTATGATGGCAGCACCCGATTGGCCGAATACAACTCCTACTCTGATGGAGTTGCGACCTTCACCAACTCTTCCGGTTTGTTCACCGTTCCTGCCAACTCCAGCCGTGTCGTCACTGTCAAGGCTGATTTGGCGAACGGCACTTCCTCTGGTAAGACCATCTCGCTCACATTGACCTCAGTCGCTCTCTCCGGCGGCGCGTCGGTCTCCGGTTTGCCACTCGTTGGCAACAAGATGACCACTGCCACCGTGGCCGACCTTGGTAAATTGACGATTAACACTTTCACCTCGTTCCCAGCGACGATTGACCCAGGATTGAATGACCAGGAAGTCTGGCGCTTCAACTTGGTCTCAGCTGACCAGATTATTGAAGTGTCCAAGCTCAACCTGACTTTGGTTGGCACCGTGGCCACCACTGACCTTCAGAACATCAAACTGAAATACAGTGGCGTGCAAGTCGGTTCCACCGTGCAGGTCGCTTCCGACAATTCAGTTTTATTTGATCTCTCGGCCTCCCCGATTTCTTTGACTTCGGGCCAGACCAAGACGATCACTGTTCACGCTGATATCGTGGGTGGCACCTCCCGCTCGTTCAAGTTCACTATCCGCAAGTCTTCGGACATCGCGGCTAAGGACATGAACTACGGCGTGTCGCTCAAGCCGAACCAGACTGACACCTTGGCAATCATTGAGCCTGAAACCGGCAACGGGACGGATATCAATTCCGGCACCGTGACCGTGACCAAGGCTTCTGATTCCCCAACTGGCAATGTCACCGCCGCTTCAACTGGCGTGACCTTGGCTAAGTTCAACATCAAGGCCTCCGGTGAAGCCGTCAAGATTTCCACGATTATCGTTGGAACTGTCTTGACTGTTTCCGGCGACGATGCTGGACTCGACAATGGCAAGCTCTTTGTTGATGGTTCACAGGTTGGGACAACCACCGATCTCGACACTGACAACACTGCTGAAGCTACCTTCGTCGATACGGCCACCGCCTCTCCTGATGATGATACGACCTTTAGCTTAGGTAATACCTTCATCATCCCAGCCGGCGTGACCAAAGTATTGACTGTTGTTGCTGACACCAAAGACGCCACAGGTGGCGCTTTGACTGCCGCTTCCACAATCAAAGTTTCTGTCGGTGGCATGGTTGCCACCGGTCAAGTGTCATTGGCTACAATCACTATCGCCTCATCCGATGCTAACACTGTTACCACCGCGACGGGCGCTTTGACTGAAGCCATTAACAACGCCATGTCTTCCGCCACTGTGGCTAACCCGACTGGCGTTAAGGGCGCGACCAATGTCAAAATTGGTTCGTTTGTCTTAACTGCCGGTACGGGCGAAGGCGTCTCTGTCACCCAGATCGTGGTTGGTGATGACCCAGGAGATGCGACTTCTGACTTTGGTGCCAACTTCCAGAATCTGAGAATGATGTATGGAAGCACCCAAATCGGAGTCACTCAGGGCGAACTCTCCGATACTGAAGGTGTTGACTTTACCTTCAACGCCAGCCCAGCTTTCACTATCGCCGCCGGCCAACAGGCTGTCATCGATATGTATGCTGACATTCTCACTAACGCCGCAAATTATGCAACTGCCGAAGTCGGCTTGGAATACGTAAGCGTATCCGCCACTGGCGCAGTTACTGGTTCGTCCGCTTCGGATGCTACCGCTGCTGATTTGCAGAGCTTAGTGATCGCTTCGACTGGTTCTGTCACCGTCTCGGCCAACTCGTCTCAACCAGTGGCTGGACAATTGATCATGGGTGAATCTGATGTCACTTTGGCTATGTTCGACTTTGAAGCCGGCTCAGCCGAAGACCTACAGATTACCAAGATCATTGTGACTGATTCCACAACCACGCCGAATGAGTTTGGCGGTTCCTTGTCCAACCTCAAGTTGTTCAATGGTTCCACCCAGGTTGGTTCAACCGTAACCTCACTGTCGCTTGCTGTTGATGGCACCGCGACCTTTAACTTGACCACTCCTTTGGTTCTGCCTCGCAACGCGACCACCACCCTTACTCTAAAGGGCAGTGTCAACGCTTACCCGAACGCAGTTTCCGGCGGAACTCATAGTTTGGCTATCGTACACGCCACTGATGACGTGCTCGTAATCGGCGCTTCATCCGGTGCGGCTATTGCCGAAACTGTTTCATCTGCAGCCGGTACGGCCCAGGATATTTACAGGACCAAGGCCACAGTTGCTCTGAACTCTGCGTCACCTTCAGGTGCTACATCTGAAAGCGCGACTCAGGAAGTGTTCCGCTTTGATGTTGCTGCTAACAGCGCTTACGACGCAGTCGTGAACGCGGTTGCGGTTACTTTGAGCGGCAATGCTCTCTTGACGAGTTCTGGCAATGCCAACCTCTACAAGAGCACTGACCTCAACACGGCTTTGGCCACTGAGGGGTATCAAACCCTTACCTTCGCTGACAACAGCGGTGGCGACGGGGGTGCTGAACTCACCTTCCAGGTCATTGATGTTCCGACTGATTGCGATGGCATCCCAGTCGGATCAACTATCCGAGTTGATGACGGTGGAACTTATGTAACGGGTAACTTGGTGGTTACCGTTGTTGACTCTGTCACCGGCGGCGACTGCACCATCACCTTCACCAAGAACGGCGCTGCTTATACAGTCGACTTGGACGATGCTGATATCCTTTACTATCGTCCGTTGCAGCCAGGAACTGGCAAGCTCTTCTTTGGAGCCCAGACCACTCTGACTGCTGACGAAGCGAACGGTTCCACTAGCTTGAACGTCACATCCACCGCTGGATTTTCCACCGGTGACACAGTGACCGTTACTGGCTACAGTGGAACTGGTGTTGCTACGGCCTCAACCGCAGGCGGTGTCATTACGGCTATCCCGGATGCCACCACTCTTACGGTTACTGCTGTGACCTTGGCCGCAACCATTGACTACGACTACACAAGTGGATCGACAGCCAATGCGTTGACCAAGAACCACAACAGCGCTGCTACTGTTACGGCCGGCTTGATTAACACAAGCGGCCAGACAGTTGCTGCTGGTACCACTTTGACCTTCGTGGTCAAAGGTGATACCACTGGCGCGAATGCCTCCTCCACAGCGACAGAAACCATCACTGCGGCTCTCGCAGCGGTTGGTGACTTCACCTGGGATGACAAGACTTCCTTCGGTATCATCACTGATACCAAGAATATTCCTGTCAATGGTGGCACTCTCTCTTACTAATTTTAGTAAGTTAGTGTAAGTTTGGTGGAACTTAAAACCATCACAAAAACCGCCTTGCGCAAGCAGGCGGTTTTTGGTTTGGGTAACTACCCCACCCTTGCCATCGGTTAATAATTGGACTATTATATCTTGGCTATTAACCTATATTTATGAACCTCTCAGATATCAAATTTTGGACCGTAAAAAATAAAACTATTATTGCAGGATTAGTTGTTCTCGTCATTGCAGGGGTGGCTATGATTTTATATTTTGGCCAGCCGGAAGAAATTACCGAACCAGTGGAAATTACGGCTGATCAGCGAGCGAGGGTCGAAGCCGTGATAGCGGAACTGCAGACCAAAATTAAAACTTGTGATCAAGCAAGCGACCCGTCCGCCGAAGCTTCAGCGAAGGAGGATGACCACAAGTGCTCAGACCTCTATCTTCAACTGGGATTAAATCATGAATCACTCGGTCAGGTGAGCCGGGCCATTTACGCTTATGAGCAAGCCGCGAAAGCGGACTCGAATTTGTATGTGCCGTATTCCAATTTGGGGAGCATTTACCGGCGCTTAAAGGATTACGCGAAAGCTGAAGAGTCATTTAGGAAAGCCCTAACCATTGCTCCGAATAACGCCTCTGTTTATACTAAACTCATCGAGATGTCTTGGTATGATTTGAAAAAACGTCCGCACGAAATGGAGCCGTTGTTTCAAGAAGCGTTTAAAGCCACTGATTACGAAGCAAATCTGGTCCGTTTTTATGCCTACTATGGTCATACCATCAATGATCCGCTAATTGAGATCAACGCCTGGACCGCCATATTGCAGTATGAGCCGGATAATGCGGCGGCCAAAAAGTCACTGGAAGCCGCCCAGAAATCCGCGAGGGAGCAGGGGTTGATTCAGTAGCTGATAGGTGATAGATAATAGAAACTAAATCAAAAAAGCAAAGGAGAGGCAATCCCGAACTTGATTCGGGATCTCAATAGAGAGATCCTGACTTTCGTCAGGATTGCGCCCGTGGCTCTGGTCCGCTTATAGAAGAAAATAATTATAAACTATTATCTATCAACTTGAATTTGACAAGCGAATTTCATTGTTTCATAATGTTTACGTCAATTGCTGACGAATAATGAAAATAAAATCAACGCAGCAATAAACAAGAAACAATTCTTCTTAGGCCGAAACACGGTCGATATTTTGGCGCAGAGGAAGATTAAACTAATCAATTAAAAATTAAATAATAAATTAAATGATAAATTTCAAAAATATCAATAGGCAGAAGACCTTGATGGTCACTGTCCTGTGTTTCGCGTTCGCGTTTACGGCGACTGCGGCTTTCGCGGCTCTGACCATGAGCGCGACAGAAGTTTCTTCCGACGGCGCGCTTACTGTGACTGGCGCGGCGGCATCCACCTGGTCCACCAGCGCGGGTGATTTAACCATTACCGGCGGGGGAGCCTTGGCTCTTTCTTCCACGACTTCTAGCGCTGCCTCTCTTGATTCTGGCACCACTGGCGCAGTTAATATCGGCACCGGGTCAACTGCCAAAACAGTTACTGTAGGTAATACTACCGGAGCCAGCACCCTTAGTTTGAAATCAGGTTCAGGCGGTACGGTGGTGACCTCAGCCGATGATAATTCTCTGGCTCTT
>MFEY01000007.1:102044-197715 GCA_001780035.1 Candidatus Doudnabacteria bacterium RIFCSPHIGHO2_12_FULL_48_16 | reverse complement strand
ACTTGACTGTTAACGCCAAAGGCGCGGGTACGATCGGCATCGGCTCGGTTTCTACCGGCGCGGTGACTATCACCCCGGCGACAACCGTTACCGGCGCTTTGACTGTCAACGGCGCCACTGTTACTTTGGGCAATGCGGTGGCTGATGGTGTAATTCTTAATGGTCGCGTTTCGACCAGCTCTGCGGCTGGCGCGGCGCTGACCCTGGACAGCACTTATCTTTTCGGCGAAGGCCAGGAACTGCGATATAAAGTTACAGACTGGACCGGAGTCGGCGATTCGTTCAAAGCTATGTACGTGCGCGCGGAGAACGGCGTGGATGCTTCCACCAAGGGCGTGTATGGCATGGAAGTTTATGCCACGGCCAATGACACCTTTGATACAGGCAACCTGCAGGGCATCCTTTCCTACGCTTACCTCAAGGGAACTGGAGCCAAAACCGTTGGTCCGGCTTATGGTATTCACGGCGAGCTTTCTTTTGACGCTAGCCAAAGCACCCAGACTATCACCACCGAAGCCTCTGCCGGATTCTTCCGAATTACCGGCGGTGTGGCTGACACATTCACCAAGCTGCATGGCGTGATTATTCGCGCTGGCGACATGGATGGACAAAGCCGCACTTACGGCAATGCTATCTTGGTGGAAGACGGTCCGGAATCCGGAGCAATTACCTGGACCCGCGGACTTAAGCTTAACGCTGCTTCAACCGCTGATATTGAACTTCAAAATGCTGCGACCATTACAAACTCGGCCGCAGGCAAGATCGTTCTTGGCGGCTTGAGTAGCACACAAACTTCTGGTGATTTGATTGGACTTAGTTTATCGCCTAGTCAGGGAGCAGACACTACTGGAGAAGTATTCGGCGCTCAAATCAAGCCTCGTGTCGCAGCTGGTTTTAATGCTGCCACGGTGAATGGTCTTGGTATTGACTCTGAAGTGAAGAGTGGGGACGGCGTATTGTCCAGCGATTTGCGTGGTATTAACTTGTATATGGGAGCTACTGGTACCGGAACAATCGGTGGCAACATCGTCGGTCTGCGCGCACGCTTGGAGAGCGCTATCAACCCTACTGGTCACGCGGTCTTATTATTGCCGGTTGACAACGAGGGCGCTCAAGACTGGGATGGCCTTATTAAATTCGATGCCGCTCTTGGCACACACGGCATGACGACCAATTCAGACAAGACAGGTAATGCTAAATCAGGCACAATCAAAGTTATTGGTAACGATGGGACCGTCTATCATATCCAGCTTTACGCTGACTAAGCTTAACTAATCCTTAACCCCGTTAGAGGTAATCTCTCTAACGAGAGATGCCGCAACCGAATGGTTGCGGACCTCTAACGGGGTAAATAATTAACAATTATGCCTCATGAAAAATACACTTAGGGCAAAACTGATTGCAGTTGCGTCGGTGTTGGGATTGGGCATAAGCTTAGCACTTAGTTCAATCGCTTACGCGGCGGACTTGACTTACAGCGCAGATACGACTGTCAGTCTGTCTTCACCGGCTATCGATTACACAATCAAATCAAATTCCAAAGCGACTTCAGTTTTGGTTAATCTCCATAATCTGACTGTGACTCTACCGACCAACAGTTCGTTTACGATTACGTCCGCGACCCGGGATGTCACCACCACCGGCCAGACAGTCAACGCGGCCGTAAATACCACCTGTAGCTCATCCAATGTCGCCACCGTGACGGTAAGTTCTACCAGTGTTGTGGAAACTGTAGTCTTTACCCCGACTGCCAGCGCTTGTGTTTATAGTTCTGGCGGCGGCGGCGGCGGTGGTGGTGGTGGGGGAGCAGCAGCAACAACCACCCCAGCGTCCTCAACACCCACAACCACCAACGGCACGGTGAACTCGACTCCGGAAGCTGGAGGCAACACGAGTTTCACTCCTTCTGACTCAGCCACTCCGGCAATTAATGTTTCTCTGCCTGTGGGCGCTGTTTCTTCGGTCACCACAGTGAGCGTGACTAACACCAGCTTAAGCAGTGCCAATATCGTGGTCGGCGTATCAAGCGCTGGCGGCACGAGCATTATTGGCTCACCTTATCAAATCAGCGCGACTTCGGGTTCGGGAAGTGTTACCAACTTTAATTCGGCTGTAACTTTGACCTTCACTTATACGGACGGGCAATTGCCAGCAGGGGCGAATGCGGCTGATCTGGTCGTGATGTATTTCAACACCGCGACCAATGCATGGGTTGTCTTGCCCACGACAGTCAATGCTTCAACCCACACAATTACCACTTCGACTACGCACTTTACGGTGTTTGCAGTCGTGGTTAAGCCAGGCGGCTCTGGCACAGTCGGCGCCCACTCCAACGGCACCTTGGTCTTGGACGGCTCAACTGTTTATCTCATCCAAAACGGCCAGCGCGCAGGCTTTAGGAATGCCAATGAGTATGCCTCGCATGGCTATAAGTTCGGTCAAACGGTTGCCGCCAATGCCTCCGACAAGGCGTTGCCTGAGGGAGCGATTGTCAAAGCGTTAGAAGGGACTCTGGTCCTTGACAGCGCTGATAACAAGACTGTCTATATGGTTGGCACGGGTGCGACTAAGCGCGGCTTTACTTCATCTGACGTGTTTGAAGCCTTAGGTTACACTTTCACCGGCCTGCTTAAGATTAATCTTTCCGATTATCTTTCCGGCAGCCCGATTGGCGATGCCAATCTGGCTCATCCAGACGGCGCATTGGTCAAAGACGGCGCCACCATCTGGTGGATTCGCGGCACCCAAAAGATCGGGTTTGAATCCATGGCTGTTTACAACACCTATGGCTTCAGCTTGAGCAAAGTCGTGCCGGCTAACGCCGCCGACAAAGCTTTGCCGGAAGGCGCGATCGTGAAATTCCGCGACGGCACCTTGGTCAATGACGGGGGGACTTACTACCTTGTCTCTGATGGCAAGAAGCTAAGCTTCGCCTCGGCTACTGACTTAACCGCGAAAGGCTATAAGACATCAAATACGATTTCTGTGTCATTGTCTGCCTACACCTCTGGCGGCTCAGTACAATAAAAATTTTTAATTGACCTAATTGGTCTAATTTTTAAAACGCTTCAGCAACCAGCCTGCCTACCGGCAGGCAGGCTGGGGCGTTTTTGGTTGTTCCGATCCTTCAAGGTCGAACCTTGAAGTAAAATATCCACAGTTTTGACATAAGAATTGTATTGTATTACAGTTTAGGTACAAAAGCCTTGGGCTTTTAAGAAAGCAAAAACAATTAAATCAAAGGTGAAAAACAAAATTTCGCAGGGATTGTTAGGGTTTTTCCAAACTGGAAGTCCAACTGCCGTTGTTTTGTTCGACACTCATAATCAAGCAAGGACGCATCTGACTTAGGTCGAACACAGACGCGTCTTTGTTTTTGTCCCGCCGATTGGCGGGATCCCGCCTGCATTAAATTATTAAATTGCAGTGGCGGGAAAAGGAACCATAAACATGAAAACAACTATGAGAAAATTCATCGCATATATTCTGACCGCCTCGACCTTGGTCTGGGCCGGCAGTTTTGGTCTTTTTGTTGAGCAAGCCGCAGCCGCCGACATCGGCACCTCGGCCTTGGTCAACACATTTATATTAAACGGGGCCACAGTCAAGGCTTCAAGCAGCCCGACCGCACTTTTGGGACTTAATTTGGCTCATGGCACGGCCAGAACTTTAAGTTCAGTCCGAGCGACGGTAGCTGGCCCTTTTCCATTTATTCCTGGAATTGATTTGGGAACCCTGGCCACTGACGCCACTTCTCCCATCGCGCTTTATGCGGACGGCGGAGTAGCTGGCGGTGACGGAGTATTTGTGGATGGGGCCAATGGCGACGCTTTGGTTACATTGGGCAGCGCGCCTACTTTTGTGGCGGACAGGAACTCGTCCCTGACTCCCGCTTCCACCGGATCTTACACTATCAATGGAACGGCAAATACAACCACTCCGGCTTTGGCAGTGGGCGATGTCGTGTTTAGGCAAAGCGGGGCAACCGCCGGCACTTGGGGTGTCGTAACAACAGCTCTCTCCGCTTCCGCATTATCAATTAACGGTAGTGCTGTTGCTAACGGAACTTATGTTATCAGTAAATTAGCCAACTCCACGGCCTCGTTTGTGGTTAATGCCACAGACGCCATCACTCCATCCGGCGCTTACACCACTCCCGCGGCTGGCGATATCGTGCAATATCAAACTGGATCTAGCGCCTCGATTTGGGGAGTTGTTACCAATGACACGCTGACGTCCGGCACTTTTGCGATCAATGGCAGCGCGCTCGCAGGAGCGACTTACAGGATCAGCAAAATTACTGGCAACACCCCAACTTCGGCCACGACTGATGGATCTTCAGCCTTAACACTCAATTTAGCTGTTGGAGATTTGGTTTTGGCGCGCGTGACAGCCGGCGGCAGTAATTTGACCTCTTGGGCTTGGCACATTGTTACCACTGCCGAAAATATCAGCGGAGCGACTCCCAATGCCCTGCGCTTGGATGGCTTTGCCACCGCGCCGACCTTCACGGCTTCTTCCCGCGTTGCCAAGATTGGTGCCAACAATTCGGCTACTTCCAGCACCAATGGAGCCACTTACGCCACTGGCGATATCTTTTTTGCCAATCCGGTGTTAAACGCTGCTCCAGTAACAGGTTATGATTTCCATATCGTTACCACCGGTGTTGCTGGTGGGCCAGCGATTGCGACTTTTCGCCTGGATGGCGCCAGTGGAGCCCCATACTTACCTTATTCGGTAACCTTAACTCCTGCGTCCGCTCCCAGCATTCCGGCTGACGACAGCACTGGCGGTAATGTCGGGTCTGACTTCTATATCGTGGTGAGAACCGCATCGGGTGCCAACAATGGGTATCAATTTAATGTCAGCGTTTACAACAATGCCGACGTTACCATTTCTAACAGCGACACGGTTAGTCTTGCAAGTCTGCCGACCAAAACACCGACCATTACGATAGACACCGTTGCGCCGACTGTTGATTCCAACTCAACCGGCCCGGCCAATAATTCCACTGGCGTGCCTATTTCCGCTTTCCCCCACGTGGGTTTTTCCGAACAGCTCGATCAATCCACGATCAATCCGACTAATGTCACTTTTTGCAGTGTCAGCGCCTGCCCCGGCGGCACGGCCGTGGCTTCCAGCATCCGGTCGTTCCCTAACGGCTTTGACGTGGTTGTTTCCGCGCCTCCGACATTTGCCGCCAGTTCCAGATTTGGCAAAGTTGCAAACACCACTACCGCGTTTTATCAGATGATGGGCTCAGGCACGATCACTCCCCAGCCGCCTTCCGGCTATTCCGCTCCGGTTGCCGGTGATATAGTCATTACCCAACGCGAAACTTTCCCGCCCGAAGTAGGACTGATCACCAACGCGACTTTGACAGCGGGAACATTCGCGGTCAATGGCTTTCCGGCATTCGGCGGCATGCAAATTACAGAATTTGGCAGCGCGCCAAACGCGACCGGTTTGGTCACCACCACCACCGCATTGACGGCCGGCGACATTGTCGTGGTCAATACCACTGCCAATCCCACAGACGTCCGCTATAACTGGCATATTGTTACAACTGGCGCTGCGGTTAATGATGCGGCGCTGCGCCTGGATGGCGCCACCGGCGGGCAGCCTACCTTTGTTTCCGGCTCCCGATTCTCCAAAATCACTCCCACAGAAACAATCGCTGACAACGGCGGCACTGGCGGCAATGTGCTGGCTGTTGATCAAGGTGACCTCGTCTTTATCAAAGTTGGTTCTTCCTACGGCTGGCATTTGGTCACTACGGCTGGCAACCTTTCCTCCGATTCAGGGGAAAACACCGCATTTATAGACGGGGGTGCTGCCGATCCGGCGATTGTTGCCAGTTCTCAAATGAGTGAGCTAGACACAGGAGCTCAAGGCGCTGTGACCGCTTCCACTGCCTTGTCCATGGGTGACATTCTCATGGCTCACACCACAGCCAATGCATCAAATGGCGGCGCTTATAACTTCCATATAGTTTCTGGCGCTGATACTATTGCCAATGCCGGCGGAGCCCTCCGTTTTGACAACTTCCCAGGTTCCCTGGTTCCGTCCACGACTTATGTGCTGACTACAACTACCGGCGTGAAAGACAGTGCAGGCAATGCGCTGGCTGCCAATAATACTTTGACATTTACTACCGGCGCCACAGGCGGCACGAACACGACACCGCCACAGGTGCAGTCCAGCCAGCCGAGTTCCGGCTCGCAAAACCATCCCACAGGCGCGCCCATCAAGCTGACGTTCAGCGTGGATATGATCGCCACTGGCGGCGGCTCAATCATTGACGCGGCCAACATTGCTTTGTCAACGGCTGTTAACGGGCAACCTGGCACGGCGGTAACCACAACCAAAACTTATGATTCCCCTTCCAAGACCGTAACCCTCACTCCAGGCGCGGCTCTCACCGCCTCTACCGATTATGTAGTCAAGATCAACGCTACCGCAACGAGCACGACCGGTACCGCCATTAACGGTGGCCAGCAACCGTATTTCCTCTTCTTTAGGACCAGTTCCGGAGCTGATTCCACCGCGCCAACCGTGCTTGGAGTGAGCCCGGCCAACGCCTCAACCGGCGTATCTTTAGGCGCTGTGATCACTGCCGGATTTTCGGAAGACATGGATCCAGCCACCATCATTACCGGTCGCGTGAAATTGGCCTTGACTTCTGATCTTGCGGCCACAGTCACCGGCAATGTTACGTATAATGGGCAAAGCCGTAGCGCTTCGTTCGTGCCATCTACCGTCTTGACTGCCAACACCAGCTACACCTTTACCATTGTGTCGGGCGCTTCAGGTGTCAAGGATTTGTCTGCCAATCAGCTGGCGGCCAATTACACTTCTACCTTTACCACCACAGCCACAGCCGACACCACTAAGCCGTTCATCAGCTTCAGCAATGCTGACAACTTTAGTGTCGCCGTAACATTCAACGAGACCATGAAATCCGGCGGCGGGCCCAATGCGGCTGACAACATTGCCAATTACACTTTGGAAAGCCCGACTGGCTCGACCATTGGTTTGGGCGGCAAGACCGTGACTTATGAAGCCGGCACCAAAACCGCGCGCATCACCGGTTTGTCTTTGCAAAACGGCAATACTTATAAAATCACGGCCGCAACTGTTATGCAGGATTTAAGCAGCAACGTCGTGGAAACTACCGGCGAACCGGCGGGCAACACTTCGTTCGGCATAGTGCAGGATTCTTCTTCCACGGGCGGGCAAATAGGCCCAGGCACCGGCACCATTGATCCTGGCATGCAGGGCATGAACCCGACCCGCGTTACTCCCATGGCCAGGTCAGCCGGCGCCACTTCCACATATCACATTGAATTTTTGGCCTCGACTGCCATTCCATCCACAGGGCAGATTGTCTTAACATTTCCAGCTGGCTTTACCTTAAGCGGCGCTGCGGCGGTTGCCGTAGCCAACAGCTTCTGCAACGCGGACCTTAACGGGCCGGGAACTGGCGCGCCAACCATCGGCTCTGTTGCCGCGGACAATGATTCAGGCACTGTGACTATCACCACAGCCACGGCCGCCACCGGAACCAACTCCTTCTTATGCATGGACATTTCCGGCATTGTCAACTCCACGGTGCCGAGCAGTTCAGGCTATACTGTCAGTCTGCAGACCAGAGATACAGGAGCCAATAACCGCGCGACCTTACAAACTTTAACCGCCTCGCCTTTCTTCCTGGGTTCAACCGGTTCCAGCACCTTGACTGTCCATGTGTTTAAAGATGCCAACTCGGACAATATCAAAGACAGCGGCGAGGGAGTTGCCAGCGCTACCGTGTATCTGTTCAGCCCGGCTTCAGGCGGCGCTGAAGCTACCACCACGACTGGCGCATCAGGCGGGGTTGCGACCTTTGCCAACTTGGCCAATGGCGAATATATGGTCGGGATCAAGCCGACTGCGGCGATTGATGTGGCGTTTAATTCCATGCCTCAGCCAATTACGATTTCTGGCGATGCCACCAAAAAGTTTGCCTTAAGCAACGCCGCGGCCATTACTATCAGTGGCACAGTCACAGGCACCAACGGCACCAGCGTGGACGTGTTTGCCAGTTCACCAAATGGGTTTGCCAAAACGACTATAACCCTAACTGGCAGCGCTGTTGCCTACAGTTTGCCGGTCAGTCCCAACTCAAGCTATAACGTGGGCGTGGGGCCGTCCATTCCGGAATCATTCTTCACTCCTGGCTCCGCTCCGCCTCCACCGCCTGACTTTAGTTTTATGCCTCCGCCTAATCTGCAAGTCGCGGTACTGTCGGCAAGCGTGACCGGACAGAATTTCGTTCTCACGACCACAGACAAAACCATTACCGGCACTGTGAATGATTCGACTGGAACTGGCATTTCCAACGCCGGCGTCTTCTGCCGCCCTGTGGCTTCTTCGACCACTGGAACCGCTTCCGGCTTCGGCACTGGCGGCATGACCAACACTTCAGGCGCCTTCACCATCAAAGTCACGGCCGGAGTTTACACTTGCGGCGTGTTTAAGCCAGGCATGCCTCCGGCATCAGATAAACAAGTAACTGTACCCACAACGGGAACCAACAGTCCGGCTTCCCTGGCTTTCGTGCTTGACGCTTCCACCACCCTGACAATCACAGGCACGATCAAAGATGATTCCGGCAATGCCATTCCTTACGCTGGAGTTGGTGGGCGCAAGGTGGTTTCCACTTCCAACACCGCGGCCATCGGCGGGGACAGCGGCAACTTTGCCGGCGGCCCCACGGATTCGAACGGCGCTTACACGCTCTATGTCACAGCTGGCACTTGGATTGTCGAAGCGTTTGCCCCGGGCTTTGGCAAATTAGGTAGCAAGACAGTCACAGTCACCACCAGCAGCCTCACGGGACAAGATTTCTCGGCTCAGACTCTAAGCATTGGAACCATTACGGGAACCGTGACCAGGGCCGGCACAACTGTGCAGGGCGTTATGGTCAGAGCCAGCGGGTCTGCGGGTGAAAATATGGCCAATACTGATTCAGCAGGCGCTTATACTCTGAAAGTCCCGGCCGGAACTTACACTGTAACTTGTTTCTTTCCAGGCAATGGCGAAAGTACTCCCATTACCAATGTCGCCGTGGTTGTGAATACCACAACTTCCGCGCAGAATTGCACTATGGCAGCGCCTATTACCATTACAATTAATATCACGAATGGCACTAACACTCCGATCACGGGCGCCGGCGTAGATGTAAGAGATGATTCCGGACGCGGCAATTTCACGAACATCAGCACGACATCCGGCGGAATCTCCACTTACACTCTTACCGTGCCGCCGGGAACTTACACGGTTCGGGCAGGACATCCGGCTTATGGAAAAATCGGAGAAAGAACAGGTGTTAACGCCACCTCAAGCTTGACGTTTAATGTGGAAGCCGGACAACTCTTTGCGGTAACAGGGACTGTAACTGGAAACGGAACTGCCTTAAGCGGTGCTTGGGCATCGCTTACCGGACGCCCCACAGGCTCGGTGGCCCGCGTGTTCTTGGGCGGCCAGACTGATTCTACTGGAGCATTTTCCGTAAGCGTCCCTGCCGGCAGCTACACGATGCGCGTGGACAAGCCGGGGTATAAGTCTCCAGCGGAAACGACTGTAACGGTTGGTACTGCCGCGGTAAGCGCGGGTACTATAGCCATGACAACAGCAGCCAGAACCATTGGCGGAACTGTTTTTCTCTCCGGGGTTGGAGCCTCCAACGCGTTCGTTGATGCCTCGGATGGCGCGGGAGGCTACGCGGTTGCCCAGACTAATGCCGCAGGTGTTTACTCCTTGGCCGTGGATAACGGTTCATGGAATATCACGGCTCGTGGTAAAGGCTACCAAGGCGGCCCGTTGACCGTCGTGGTTGCTGGCGTTAACCTGACCGGCCAGGACATTACTTTGACCGCCATCAGCGGCTTTACGGTCAAACCCGAAAAACCCGAAACAGTGACTCCGACATCAGGCGGATTTTTGACCAACACTGATATCGGCCCCAATTTCCAGGTCAGCATTCCGGCAAACGCTTTGGGCACTGGTTCGAATGCCGCCACTGTCACAACCACCAGCAATACCAGTATGCCGAATCCGCCGACAGGAACTATCATGAACAAAAGCGCCGTGACCATTTCTGCGGTTGATTCTTCCGGCAGTCCGATCAAGAATTTAAACGATGACATAGTTATCGAAATCCCATATGAGCCGGGCGATTTGCCGGCGGGTACCGACGAATCATCCTTGGTGTTGGGTGTTTATAACGACGCTACGCAATCCTACGACACATTATCAACCACCGTGGATACGGTTAACAACATCTTGATTGCAACAGTTTCCCACTTATCTGACTTTGCTCCTTTGATTCCAGACTCTGGTTCTAGCGATTCTGGTTCAGGCTCAGGTGGCGGTGGTTCAGGCGGTGGTGGAGGCGGAAGTTCTACCCCAGCTCCAGTCGCAGTTGCGCCGACCCCAACCACTCCAACAGACACGACCAGCCCAAGTACAACCAGTGGCCGAGGGTCTCATCCCAATGGCACCTTGATCAACGATAACGGCACGTTTTATCTGATCAAAAACGGCAAGCGGGTTGGGTTCCGTAACGCGAATGAGTATAAGTCGCATGGCTACACCTTTGGCCAAGCCGTGGCGGCCAATGCCCAAGATAAAGCCATGCCGCAAGCTGAATTCGTCCAAAAAGCCCTGGAAGGCACCTTGGTGCTGGATGCCGCGGATGGTAAAACTGTCTACATGGTCGGCAGTAGCGGAACCAAGCGCGGCTTTACCTCTATGGCGGTTCTAAGAGGTCTTGGTTATAATCTCTCCGGCTTACCCAAGATTAATTTGTCGGATTATTTAACAGGCAATCCGATTGGCACTAGCACCGAAGTTCATCCGGATGGCGCTCTGGTCAAAGAAGGCCAGACCATCTGGTGGATTCGAGATGGCAAAAAAACAGGCTTTGAATCCATGAATGTGTTTAATACTTATGGCTTCAAACTTGGGGATGTCGCTCGAGCGAATGCGGCAGATATTGCCCTGACCGAAGGCGCGATCGTGAAATTCCGCGATGGCACCTTAGTTAATGACGGGGGAACTTACTACCTCGTCTCTGACGGCAAAAAATTAAGCTTTTCCTCGACCACGGACCTAACCACCAGAGGTTATAAGACATCGAATGCGATTAGCGCTTCGTTGGCCGCGTATACTGGTAACGGAAGCGTGGAGTAATAATCACGCAACATGTAACAAGAAACACCTCGGCCATCGGCCGAGGTGTTTTGGTTTACAATTTTATTTTTAAGCCCAATTATGCTATAATAAATAGGTAATTACGCTTAACGAAGTCAGAAATCAAAAAGAATTTGAAATAAATAACAATGGACAATATTTAATTTTGTAGCCTAAAACGAAATGCTGAACTGGTTTCAGCATCCCAAAACGAGATCCTGAAATAAATTTAGGATTGCGAAGCGCTTAGTTTTATTTTTGACTTCTGATTTTTGACCTTTGATTTATTTTTTATGCCCGCTAACTCCGAACAACTTACCCAAACCCAATCCGTCGACTTGATGAATGTCGGCTTGATTCCCAAGGAAGTGTTGCTTTTGGTCCCGGAACCGATTGCCCGGCGCCACAAAGTTATCGCTTTTGGCAAGGATAGCAACAGCTTAAGTCTGGGTATGGTCGACCCGAATGATTTGGAAACTCTGGAAGCGATCAAAAAGAAAACCGACCTGATCGTCACGCCGTTTTTGATCAGCCCGGATTCCCTGGAACATGGCCTCAAGCAATACCACAACAGCCTGGAAGCGGAATTTGCCAAAATCGTTTCCAAGCAGGAAAAAGCCGGGCTGCCCGATTCCGCCAGTATTTCGGATAAGCTCAAGGAAATGGCGGCCGAAATTCCGGTCGTCCGGGTGGTGGATACGCTTTTGGAATATGCCATCTTTGAAAAAGCGTCGGACATTCATATTGAACCGCAGGAAAACGAAGTCATTGTGCGCTACCGGATTGACGGGATGCTGCATGACGTCATGACCCTGCCGAAAGTCATCCAGCCGGCCCTGATTGCCCGCATCAAAGTTATTAGCAGCCTCAAGATTGACGAACACCGCCTGCCGCAGGATGGCCGGTTCAAGGTGGAAAAAGACGATTACAATATTTCGTTCCGCGTTTCCACCATTCCGGTGTTTGACGGCGAAAAAGTTGTTCTGCGTCTGTTGGATGAATCAGCCAAAGCCATGACCCTCGAGGAGCTGGGATTTATTCACCGCAATTACGAAGTGATTATCCGCAACGTCAAAAAGCCCCACGGCGCGATTCTGGTCACCGGCCCGACCGGCAGCGGCAAATCCACCACGCTCTATACGATTCTATCTTTGCTCAACACCAAGGGGGTCAATATTGCCACCATCGAAGATCCGATTGAATACCGCATCGAAGGGATTAACCAGACCCAAGTCAACCCCAAAATCGGCCTGACTTTCGCCATGGGGTTGCGCGCGCTCCTGCGGCAGGATCCTAACATCATGATGATCGGGGAAATCCGTGATTCCGAAACCGCGGAGGAGGCCGTGCACGCCGCTCTGACCGGCCACGTGGTTCTGTCCACGCTTCATACCAACAACGCGGCTGGGGCTCTGCCGCGCCTGCTCGATATCGGCGTCGAGCCTTATTTAATCGCCTCCACGGTCAACGTCGTAGTCGGCCAGCGCCTGACCCGCCAGATCTGCGAGGATTGCCGGATCGATTACAGGATTGATGGTGAGATGGAAGCCAGCCTGAAAAAAGATTTTGACATTCCGGCGCTGCTTACAATTATGAAGCGGGAAAAATTCATCGAGCCGCAGATACGGAGCCTGGCCGAACTGACTTTTCACAAAGGCCAGGGCTGCGACCGTTGCGGCCACAGCGGGTATCGCATGCGCAAAGGAATTTTTGAAGTCCTGGAAGTGAGCACCACCATTCAGGATCTGATCCTCAAGCGTGCGCCGACCAGCCAGATTGAACAAAAGGCGGTGGACGAGGGCATGGTGCTGATGTGGCAGGATGGATTTATCAAATGCCTGCAGGGCAAAACCACCATCGAAGAAGTAATCCGGGTTAGCAGAGAGTAAATTCAATGCCTGAATTCAACTATATTGCCCGAACCAAAGCTGGCCTGGTCCAAAAGGATACTTTCACCGCGGCCAATGAAGCCGGCGTGGTTGAGTATTTGCACGGACAGGGGCTGGTGCCGGTTCGCATCCGACCCGTTCGCGCCGGTTTGTCGGTCCGGGGCTTACTGGATTCCTTGCGCCGGGTCAGCCTGCTCGACAAAATTACCTTTATGAAAAACCTGGGGGTAATGATCAAGGCCGGGCTGCCCGTGTCGCGCTGCCTGAGGATTCTCTCGACTCAGACGCCCAACCCGCGGTTTCGTCAAATTATCGGCGACATTGGTCGGATGGTGGAGAACGGGACTTCGTTGGCCGACAGCATGACCAAACATCCATCCGTTTTTTCCCCAATTTTCGTCAATATGGTCCGGGTCGGAGAAGCCTCCGGCAATTTGGAACAGGATCTGCGATACCTGGCCGAGCAAATGCAGCGGGACTATGATTTGTTGTCCAAAGCCCGCGGCGCTCTGACCTATCCGATCATTGTCATGTTCGCCTTGGCCGCGGTCGGATTTTTGATGTTTACGTTTGTCCTGCCCAAATTGACCTCCACTTTTAAGGATCTGAATGTCGAATTGCCGTTTATGACCCGGGTCGTCATCGGCCTGGTCGATGTGTTTGCCAATTATGGTCTGTGGATTTTGGCCGCAGTGATCCTGCTCGGGATCGGATTCGTTTATTGGCGCACGACCACAGCCGGCAAGCGGATTCTGCATAAAATCGTGTTGTATTTGCCAGTGGTGTCCGGGATTGTTATCAAACTGAACCTGGCCCGGTTTACCCGGGTGTTTGCCTCTTTGATCAAATCCGGCATGCCGATTGTGGAGTCGTTGGAAGTTTCCTCGCACGTGGTCGGGAATATTTATTACCAGCAAACCATTTCGGAATCGGCTGACAAAGTGAAAATTGGCAGCCCGCTGTCCGCGACGTTCAAAAAGCAGCCGCGGCTGTTTTCGAATCTGGTGGTCCAGATGATGGAAGTGGGGGAAGAATCGGGCACCACTGATGCCGTGCTGACCGAAGTGGCGGATTTTTACGAGGCCGAGGTCGATCAGACCATGAAAAATCTTTCCTCGATCCTCGAGCCGGTCATTATGATCGTGATCGGGATTGTGGTCGGATTTTTGGCCGTGGCTTTGATTACCCCGATTTACAACATTACGCAGAACATAAATTGAAAATCAAAAAGACAAACCGGGAGTCAGGCATTTCACTGATCGAAGTCGTCATCAGCATGTTTATCCTGGTGACCTTGCTGGCCTTTTACACCTCAGCGCTCAATACCGTGGCTCAGAGCCGCAAACAGCGATATGAGGACCTGGCTTACCGCGTGGCGAATAAGCAAATGGAAAGTTTGCGCGCGACCACCTATGTGTCTTTGCCGCCATCAGGGGCAGTTTCCGATTCCATGCTCAACCAGATTCCCTCGGGCGCGGGCAGTTTTACCGTCGCGGATTATGCCGGCTACACCGGAATTAAGGAAATCACCGTCACCGTTACCTGGACGGACGGTATCGCCAAACAGCTGCAGTTAAAAACTTTGGCCGGGAACGGGGGAATTAACCCTTAGCGGAATTGTCAATGTCAAATTATAAATTACAAATTACCAAACGCGGGTTTACCCTGATCGAAACCATCATCGTGATCGCGCTGGTGGCGGTGGCCGGGGTGATCCTGAGCGATCTGTTTATCGGCCAGAATCGGCTGTATCGGAGCGAAACGGCGGAACTTAATGTTACGGCGGATGCCCGGGCGGCTCTGGATGACGTTGATAATTATTTGCGGCAGGCTAACCGCGCTGTAGCTAGTCACTCCACATATTCCGCCGGACCGCAGATACTGATTTTGCAAATTCAGTCGGTGGATGGCAGCGGCCGTTTGGTTGCCGGAACCTTTGATTATGCAGTCTATTATTTGTCGGCCAGTGACTTGTGGCGGCAAGTTTTTCCCGACGCCGCGAGCAGCCGTCCGGCAGCGGCCAAAAAACTGGCCAACCACATCAACGGTTTGGTTTTCACTTACAACAACCCAGATTACAGCCTGGTGACGGAGGTACAGACGGATTTGACCATACAGGAAAGTGCCGGCGCCCAGACCCGGTCAATCACCGCGTCATCGAAGGCTAAATTAAGAAACTACTAGAGAAATGAAAAATTATAAATTAAAAATTATAAATTCTCAGCACGGTCAGATTTTGCTCCTGGTCCTCGTCTTTATGGCGGTCGTAACCAGTATTGTGGTTTCGCTGATGGGTTACGCCGGGCTTCAAATTCGGGCGCACCGGCAGTCGGTGGCGCGCGGCCAGGGAATCAATATTGCGGAAGCCGCGGTTGAACTGGCGGTTTGGAAACTCAACAATCAAGCCAACTACAGCGGTGAAGCGAACACTCCCTATGCCAACGGGGTTTATAACATTGTGATCACCCCCCTGTCTGCCACGTCCAAATTGATTAAAATTGATTCATACACGCCGAATGCCACAAGCCCCACCGCTCATCGGACCGTCCAAGTGACCGTGACCATCGGCAATGCCAATGTTGCGTTTAATTACGGGGTGCAGGCTGGTAACGGCGGCTTGAGCATGGATAATAATTCCACGGTGGTCGGCAACATATATTCCAACGGTAATATTATCGGATCAAACGGTGCGCGGATCACCGGCACCGCGATTGTCGCTGGCGCCACTGGAAAAATTGACAATATTCGGGTGGACACGAATGCCATTGGACATTTCTTGGAAGATATTGAAGTTGGTGGGAACGCGACCAGCGCGAGCTTACTGCGCGGGGATGTTGACGGAGATGTTGTGAGCGATACTATTTCGAGCTGTTCGATTGATGGCAATGCGACCTTTGATAGCAAAACCTCTTGCAGCATTGATGGAACCCAAACCACGCCTAACCCGGATAATTTTCAAGATCCGGAAGTCATGCCATTCCCGATTAGTGATGAACAGATAGACGCCTGGGAAAGCGAAGCCGAGGCTGGCGGGGTAATTAGCAGTTACAGTTTGAGCAATGGCGCTTCGGCCTCGCTTGGTCCTAAAAAAATCAACGGCAATTTAACCTTGAGTAATAACGTGACTCTAACTTTGACCGGTACGATTTGGGTCACCGGCTCGATTACATTGAGCAACGGCTCGATAATTAAATTAGCATCCAGTTACGGCAATCTTAGCGGAGTTCTTTTGGCCGGCGTGGATGAAAGCTCTTCTGCGGGATTGATTAGCTTCAGCAATAATTCCGAGGCGCAAGGTTCCGGCACTGCCGGCAGTTATATTTTGGTTTTGTCGCAGCGCAACAACACCACCGCGAACGCCATAGCCATTTCCAACAACGCCAACTCTATGATTTTGTATGCTGCCGATGGCGTGGTCGAGGTATCCAATAACGCGGCGCTCAAAGAAATCACAGCCAATAAAATCCATTTGAGCAATGGCGCATCCGTGACTTATGAATCCGGCCTAGCTAGCCCGCTGTTTTCATCGGGACCTGGCGGCGGGTGGGAAATTCAGGATCAGTCCTGGCAACTGTTGCAGTAGATTTTATGGTATAATTAAACAAATTATGGGCATTTTTGGAAACAAAAAAATCAAAGCATTCGGCTTGGACATTTCGGACAGTTCGATCAAAGTCATGCAACTGGCCCAGACCGCGACGGGATTGGTTCCGTCGGCGTTTGCCAATGTGCCGCTGGCTGACAAAGTGATCAAGAACAGCATGATTGTTAACGAACAAAAACTGGCTGATAACATTAAGGTCGTTCTCGCCAGCGCGGGGAAAATCGAAACCAATCGCGTCGTCTGCTCGATTCCGGAAGCCAAGTCGTTTGTCCGCAATTTAAGCCTGCCGCTGATGGAAGAATCGGAAATTGACGGCGCGGTTCCTTATGAGCTGGAACAGGAAATTCCTCTGCCCATTGATCAAGTCTATCTGGACTGGCAGGTGATTAAGCGCGGCCGAGACCGCTTGGATTTGCTGGTTATGGCTTCGCCGAAAGCTTACGTGGACGCCTTAATTGAAAGTCTGAAACTGGCGCGTTTAACGCCGATTGCCATGGAATTGGAGTCGCAAGCAACGGCGAGGTCGCTGATTGCCAGTGCGGATTTGCAAAAGAATATCTTAATTGTCGATTTGGCCACCAAGCAAACCAGTTTTATTTTGGTTGAAGCGGGAGTGATCCAATACACATCAAGTGTGCCGCTGGCCGGCCGAGCACTGACTGAAAGCATTGCCCGGAGCTTTAATGTTCCCTTGGAGGCGGCTGAGAAGCTCAAACAAGGCGCCGGACTGATTGCCCAGGTTGACGGAATCAGCCTGACGCAGGCATTAACTCCGATTCTGGACGGTTTGGTTGAGGAAATCAGAAAAATTTTAAAGTTTTTTACGGACCGCGATCCGGCTCAGCCCCAGATCGACACAATTTTGTTGTGCGGCGGCACGGCCAAACTCGCCGGCCTGAGCGATTATTTGTCTTCTAAAATTAATACCGCCGATGGCGCGGGAATCGAGGTCCGTCTGGGTAACCCTTGGGCCAATACTGCGGCCAACCCGACGATCGCCCAGGTCGAAGCTCTGGGATTTACTACGGTCACCGGTCTGGCCCTACGCGGAATAACCAATGAGACGTATTAATCTTTTACCGAAAATCTGGCAGCGGGAGTTTCAACTGCATTTATTCGCCAACCAACTGCTGGCGTTTTGGCTCTGGATACTCATTACGCTGGTAGTATTTTTGATTGTCGTCATTGTTGGCCGCACCTATCTAATCAGCCAGAATCAGCAGGTTTTGGCGGCGATCGAAACCAAACGGCAGACGCTCAAGACATCCGGCAACGAAGAATTAAAACTTGAAATTCTTCGCCTTAATCAGGACATAGCCAATGTTGATAAATTGAACGCCAACCACTATTATTGGTCCCAGGCATTGACTGAGTTGGGTAATTTGTTGCCTAGCGATTTACAGATCGATTTGTTGACACTCGATCGGGCGACCGGAAAAATTGAAATCAAAGGCACGGCCGGTAACCGCGACAACATATTAAAGTTTTGGGGCGACCTTCATAAATCGGCATACTTTATGAATATTAATTTTCCGCTCTCCAACCTTAATCAGGCGACGAATGATCCGTTTACCTTTACTTTCTACATTAATCCCGAGACCGTCAAACAACCATGAGCGCTCTAAGCAAGATTGTTTCTATTGCCATTGCCGGAATCCTGATTGTTTTCGGTTTAGTGATGTTGGTCGTGCGGCCGGTGTTGGGTTCCGTCTTGGCCGCGAATCAGGAAATGAAGCAAACCCAGATGGAACTGGCAACAATTGATCAGCAGATTTTGGCTTTTCAAAGCGCCAAGAATGATATTGAGAAAGCTTCTCGGCGCACGGAAATTGCTGGCCGGATCGTGAACCAGGATAATCTCGTCGTTCCAGTGATGGAGCTCGAACAGGCCGCCGGAAAAACAGGCACTGTGGAGATTTTGGATATCAAAGATCCGGACCCAAAAAATCCCATGCCCGATACCATACCCGGCAAACAGGGGATTGCGGAAGTGCATTACCGTATCACCACATCTAATGATTATATTGGCCTGATTAATTTTTTAGGCTATTTGGAACACCTGCCGCACGGCACCGAAATAGACAAAATTGATCTTTCGCCGGAAATTAAGCAATCGGATACGGGAAAGTTTGTCCGCACCGGCAAGGTTTTGGGCGTATTTGACGGGGTATTCTTTGTTAAACAACCAGACAATGAGTAAATCCAAAGCCAATTCATTTAATCCTGGATTCTTGCTGATCGCAGCGGTTTTATTGATTGTGGCCTGGGAACTGTATTTATTGTATTCACTGCTTTACCAAAATCTTTCCTCCCAGGTTTCGGACACCATCGGCTCCGTGGTCCGGCTGGATTTGAACTCATACAATCACACTCTCCAGTTGATTGATTCCGAAAAAAACTTTGCTCCCCAGCCGGCCAATCTCCGCAACCCCAATCCGTTTAAATAGCCTGATTGGGGCTTGAAAAAAGTCCGGAAAAAGAGTAAGCTAATTTAGCCTATTTGCGGAGTGGTAGCTCAACTGGTAGAGCAGTTGCCTCTTAAGCAATTGGTTCTGGGTTCGAGTCCCAGCCACTCCACCAAATGAATCTCTCTCGAAAAAGCCGCCTCTGGGGCGGTTTATTTTTGAAAAAAAAGAGGCCCAGGCAGACGATGTGTCGTGCCTGGGGCGTGGGTAGCATGGAGGGTCAGCGTCGCGGGAGCTACTTGCTCGTGATTTTTTCCGCGATCTGGTGGGCCAGGTCGAACGGCACGTGGCGGGTGGACCAGCCTTCCCCAACGAGCACGGCGGTGATCCCCTCCGGATCCACGCTGATGACGGTGGCCGGAAGAGCCTGTCGGAACCGGCAGATGCTGGTGCCGTTGTTGTAGCCTTCCGCCAAGAACTTTGTTCCCGGCTTGAGCTGGTGCGCTGTGTCGGCGGTCACGAGGCCTCCGGGGTGTTGATCGGCGTTGGGGGTAAGTCGGCCTCGGCGAGCGTCACGACCCGTACCGTCATCCTGCACTCTGACAGGAGTAGGCCCTTGCCCAGATGCCGGAGGAATGTCGCCGGGTGGACGCGGCCTTTCTTGCGGATGATGATGGGTTGGTCGGGCGTCAGATTCGCGGCCTGTTGTTCAGTCATCAAGCCTCCTTGTAGATCCACCATAGTATAAGGTTTTTGCGCTAAATTTAAAAGCCCCCTTAGGGAGCTTGGGTCAGTTCGAGGATTAGGTCAAAATTATCTTCGGGCGCAGATTTATTTTTTTTAATCGCTTTACAATTTCTACATTTGTGGATGATGATATATTCGCCCGATTTTTGCTCCACCCCAATCGGTTTCATGAGCCCCTGGCAAATTTCGCTCCGGTCTCCTGGGTTTACATCCACATGTTTGCTAAACAAGCATTTCGGGCAATGATTGGTATAGCCGGTGCCGGTCACTTGGAATCCGCAATGCCCGCAGGTAAAATTTTCTTTCCGCCGCTGGAATAACTTCATTAATTTAGAATAGCTTGGCCTGATTGTCCGCTTTCTTTTTTTCAATTTTTTGGCTGATAATCTTATTAATGTCGGACTGGCGGATTTTCCATTGGGAGCCGATCTTAAAAGCCGGCAGTTTTCCTGATTTGCACCAGCGCCAGATGGTTTGATTGGACACGCCAAAAAATTTGGACAATTCCTCAACATTCATAATTTTGTCGCCGTTCTGCATGCCTCTAGCTTAACACCCTAAATCTTTGATTTCAAGGCTTAAAAATGCTATGATTTTTGGGCTATTTAGGCGTCCGTGGTGAAACGGATATCACAACGGTCTTCGGAACCGTTATTGGGGGTTCGATTCCCTCCGGACGCACCAGAGTAATTTTATTATGGCATCACCAGCAGAAACCAAATCCAACCTCTATTTATTTTACGGGCAGGACGATTTTAGTTTACGTCGCAAAATTGACCGGTGGAAAGAAGAATTTGCCAAAAAATATTCGTCCATGGCGATCAGTTTTTTTGACCCCACCCTTCGCGAAGGGTGGGGTGACCGGGCGGAATTGCTGGAGACGGAATTGATTCAGCGTCTGCAGGACCAGTTGGCGCCGTCGTTATTTTCATCCAAACGATTGATCATCATCCGGGATGGGTTGCCCAAAAAAGCCGATCAGGAAAAATTGATCAGCTTTTTGCTGGAACTGCCGGCTCAAGTGCCGAAAGATTTTTTTGTGATTTTCTGGCAAACGAGCCGGCCGGACGGCCGGCTCAAATTTACCAAACAGTTTATGGCCCAGGTCAACGTCACGGAATTTAATCTGCCGGCGGGCAAACAACTCGATTCCTGGCTCATGGCCATGGCCAAAACATTGAACGTCACGATTTCGCCGGCTGCGGCCGATCTGTTGGCGCGGTTTCTGGGCCGGGATTTGGCGGAAGAAAAAAAGATCGGTGGCCGCATTATCGAGCGCAAGGAAGCCTTCGACCTTTGGGAGGCTCATTCGGAACTTTCCAAACTCGCGGCTGCCTCGGATCAGATTGATCCAGCCCTGGTCCAAGCCATGATTAAGCCCAAAGTTCCGGATTCGGTCTTTGCCTTAAGCGATCATTTGGCAACTCGCCAATCGGAAAAATCCTTCGAAGCTTTGGCCAACTATTTGGATTCAACCGGCGGCGACGAGAAATCCGCTTTTATCAAAATCATCGGGCTTTTGTCGGAACAATTCCGCAGCCTGCTGCTGGTGAGCCTATTGACGGAATCGGGCCTGACTCCGGCGGCTATGGCGGAAAAATTGGGTTTTAAGCCCGGCCGGATTTTTATCCTCGCCAGCCATGCCAAACACTGGACCCCGACAACGCTTAAGCGATTGCTGGCCCAACTGCTGGCAATTGATCTCAAACTGAAATCTTCCGATCCCAACCCACGCCTCCTGGTGGATCTGTTTATCGCGCAGGCGAAATAATATTTATTTATGACAATTAACGGCTGACCACTCCATATTTTTGGTTGACCGTCTCTTCTTGCGGGCGATTTCGCACCAGCATCGTGCGGTTGGGACTGGCAGAGCCGCCTTTTTGGCCGGCCCGTTTGGCTTTTTCACGATCGTTGGCAAAATTGCCGGGATTATTGCGTTGGCCCTGAGCCTTGCCGCCTTTGCGGCCCGCTTCCGCATGCCCTTTGGAATCTCCATACCATGCCATATATTTGCTCTCCTTTTCCCGCCACGGCCTTAATATTTTAATTGTCGGCGGGATCCCGCCATAGGCGGTGACGGAATTTCAACGAAAGCGGGTAATTGGCGTTACGAAAATTATTCCAAGAGTAATAGAGCGGCCATTACTCCGATGCCAGACAGGATGGCGATAAAGGCCACCCAAATTTTGTCGCGGGTTTTATGGATTTCGGGGATTAAATCGGCTACAGAGATATAAAGAAAGGATCCGATCCCGATGGCAACAAGGATCGTGGCGATGTTTTCAGTATTTTTAAGCGTAAGCGCGATTATTACGCCGACCATGGCGGTCAGACCGGAAAGAAAGTTATAAAACAACGCCCGCCGTCGACTAAGTCCCGCATAAATCAAGACCCCGAAGTCGCCAATCTCCTGCGGAATTTCGTGGAGCACCACTGCCACCGTAGTCGCCAATCCAAGTTTCCAATCCACCAGGTAAGCCCCACCGATAATCAATCCGTCGATCATATTGTGCAGCCCATCGCCCACAAGATTGAGTAGGGCAACTGGATGGTGAGTTTGTTTGGATTCTTCTGTTTCATCATGATGGTGATGCCAATGGATTAATTTTTCAGTAAGAAAAAAAATAACAATTGTTGCCAATATTACCCATGACAGTTGCGCGGTAAATTTACCTTCTGCCGCCACTTCGGGCAGCAGGTGGATAAACACATCTCCCAACAACGCGCCGGCCGCAAAACTCACGATAAAATGCAGCATTGATTTGCCGAACCGCGAATGCAATGACAGGGTTAAGATTCCGACAAACGATACCAGGCTGACGACAAAGACACTGAGGAGGGCATAAATGCTGGCCGTATTCATAATTTATTTATCTTAATTAATGGCAGTTTTTACACAGGCCAAAGAATTCCAGGGAATGGCTCTGAATTAGAAATTTTTTTTCCTTGCGGATCTTCTGTTCGACATGCCGAACGTCATTGTGCACAAAAATATCGTCGATCATCCGGCACTTGGTGCAAACCAGGTGATGATGATGCTGATGGAAATTTAACTCAAACCGCTTCTTGCCGTCGTCGAGATCGACTTCCTTGATGATGTTTTTGATTTTCAGGTGCGCCAGCTCGCGATAGATTGTGGTTTTGTTGACGATGCTGCCGGCTTTGGCCAGTCGCAAGCGCAGTTCCTGCTCAGTTAGAGGCAGATGATGGCGCTCAAAAATTCCGGCCAGCCGGCGCCGGACTTTGGTAATGCGGGAACCTTGCTCCCGCAGCTGTTTGATCAGGGGATAGTTCATGACCTCTGCAGCTTAACGCAACTGAGTTGCGTTTGTCAAGACGCGGGCAGTTGGCGGTTGTTTTTTGGCCTGGATTCGATTATACTGGAAAAAATCACATGGCCACCAGATTAGACATCAAATTCAAAGTTCCGGACACGCGCGGCTGGGTCAAACAGGCAAACTTCGAAAACCTGGGGCTAAAGGGCAAAATTAAACGCGTCTTGGTGGTTGACTCTTATATGGTGGATGCGGCGCTGACCGCGGCGCAAACCCGCCAAATCGGGCAGTCTCTGGCCAATCCGCTGACCGAAGAGATCACGATCAATGCCAGCAAGCCCCAAGGGCGGTTTGATTGGGTTATTGAAATCGGTTTTTTGCCGGGCGTGACCGATAACGTGGGCGCCACTGCGGCCGAAGCCGCCTCCGACTTGTTGGGCAAAAAATTTAAGGCCAGCGAAAGCATTTACAGCTCGCAGCTGTTTTTTATTACAGGTAAGCTGACCGAGGACGAAGTGGACAAAATTGCCGGCTCGCTTCACAATCCGCTGATCCAGCGGGCCCAGATAAAAAATTATCGCCAATTCGTCCGCGACCGCGGCTTGGGGCGCGTCGTGCCAAAAGTTGCCCTGCGGCCCGGCAAGCTGGTTCGGCAAGTCAACCTCAATGTTCCAGATGAAGAGCTGGTCAAAATCGGCAAACAAGGCATTGCCAATCCCGACGGCAGCCGGCGGGGACCCCTGGCCCTAAGCCTGCCTTATATGAAGGCCATCCAAAAGCAGTTTGCGTTTTTAAAGCGCAACCCGACTGACGTGGAGCTGGAAGCCCTGGCGCAAACCTGGAGCGAACATTGCAAACATACGATTTTTGCCAACCCTTTGGATGAAATCAAGGATGGTCTTTATAAAACCTACATCAAGCGCGCCACGGAAATTATCCGCCAGAAAAAAGGCGATAAGGATTTTTGTGCCTCGGTCTTTACCGACAATTCGGGGGCGATTGAATTCGACCAAAATTATCTGATCACGCACAAAGTGGAAACTCACAATACGCCCTCGGCCCTTGATCCGTTTGGCGGGGCGATTACCGGGATTGTTGGCGTTAACCGCGATACCATCGGTTTTGGCCTGGGCGCCAAGCCTGTTATTAACACTTATGGATTTTGTTTCGCCGATCCGCGTGATCGGCGGCCGCTTTATCGCGATTCCAATTTAACCCAAAAAATCTTGCCGCCCAAGCGTATTATGGAAGGGGTGATTCGTGGCATCAACGTCGGCGGGAACTGCTCGGGCGTTCCCACCGCCCTGGGGTTTATGCTGTTTGACGATTCTTACCGCGGCAAGCCCATGGTTTTTGCCGGCACCGTCGGCTTGATTCCCAAACGCGCCCGTGGGCTTAAGCTTTACGAAAAACAAGCCCGACCGGGCGATTACATTGTCATGGTCGGCGGCCGCGTCGGCCAGGATGGCATTCACGGGGCCACGTTTTCGTCCGAAGGCATTGATGCCGGCAGTCCCGCCACCGCGGTCCAGATCGGTGATCCGATCACTCAAAAAAAATTCAGCGACGCGTTGGTCAAAGAGGCTCGCGACCTCGGGCTCTACCGCAGCATTACGGACAACGGCGCCGGAGGCTTGTCGAGCTCCGTGCCGGAAATGGCCAAGGAGTCCGGCGGCTGCCTGGTCTGGCTGGACAAAGTGCCGCTCAAGTATCCCGGTCTTGAGCCATGGAAAATTTGGATCTCGGAATCGCAGGAGCGCATGACCCTGGCCGTGCCGAAGAATAAGTGGCTGAAATTGAAAAAATTGTTGCAGGCGCGCGGCAGCGAGGCCACCGTTATCGGTCTGTTTACCGATTCGGGGCGCTGCGTGGTCAAGCACAAGCGGCAGACTTTGATTGATCTGACTATGGAATTTTTGCACCACGGTTTGCCCAAACTCCAGCTTAAATCCCAAGCAGTCAAAGTTGTCGGATCAGCCGGGCCTCTGCGCCCGGTTAAAGATTACGGCCCGGAGTTGCTTAAAATGCTGGGCCGGTTAAACCTCGCCAGCACCGAATTTGTGAGCACGCAATATGACCATGAAGTCCAGGGTACGTCGGTCTTAAAGCCCCTGCAGGGCCCGGGGCGGGTCAGCGGCGATTGCGCAGTCAGCAAACCGTTGCTAACCTCCAACCGCGGCGTGGTTCTCTCTTATGGCATTAATCCTTCTTATGCCGAGCTCGACAGCTACCGCATGGCCGGCGCAGCCATTGATACGGCCATCCGCAATGCCGTGGCGGCAGGCGCTGATCCCGAGATGCTGGCATTGCTTGATAATTTTTGTTGGTGCTCCTCGACCGATCCCAAGCGGTTGTTCCAGCTCAAGGAAGCGGTGCGTAGCTGCTTTGACCACGTGCTGCTTTACGAAACTCCCTTTATTTCCGGCAAGGACAGCATGTTTAACGATTTTTCCGGGTTTGACCAGAAGGGCCGACCGGTGACCATTTCCATTTTACCCACGCTCCTTATAACTTCCATTGGTGTGATTCCGGATGTTACGAAGGTTGTCTCGCTCGATGCCAAGACGCCCAAGGATTTGGTTTATCTGCTTGGTCGGACCGATGACGAACTTGGCGGATCCGAATATATGGCCATGGTTAGCGAGGAGCTGGGCGAGAAGTTTACCGGCCAAAACGTGCCACAGGTTGATTGTCTGCGCAACCGCAAACTTTATTCGGATTTTTATAAATGTGTTCAAAAGGATTTGATCGCATCCAGCATCAGCGTCGGCCGCGGCGGATTGGCTCTCGCCTTGGCCAAAACCGCGCTTGGGGGCAAGTTGGGATCGAAAGTTGATTTGGCCGCCTTGCCTGGCCAAGCCGCGAGCTCACAGCAGCGGCTGTTTTCGGAAAGCCAGGGTCGGCTGCTGGTGACCATCAATCCGAAAAACCAAAGCGAATTCGAAGCCCTGATGGCCGGTAACAGTTCGGCCCTGATGGGCCAGGTGACCGATACCGATTCGATCCAGATTCAAAATGGCCGCCAGACCGTGGCCAAACTGTCCTTGGCCGAGGCGCACAAGGCTTATAAGTCCGCATTTAAAGGATACTGATTCATGCTCAAGCCCAGAATTTTGGTTTTGTCCGGATACGGACTCAATTGCGAAGAAGAAACGGCGTTTGCCTTTGAACGAGCCGGCGGCAGCGCCGAGATCGTGCATTTGAATGATCTAATCCGCGGCATTAAGAAACTGAAAAACTATCAGATCCTGGCCGTGCCGGGCGGATTTTCATTTGGGGACGACACCGGTTCGGGCAAGGCCTTTGCCAATAAATTTAAAAATCATTTATCCGGCGAGCTGCAGACATTTGTCGAATCGGACAAGTTGGTCATTGGCATTTGCAACGGATTTCAGATTTTAACCAACCTCGGTTTGCTGCCGGGCGCTTTGGTGTTCAATGATTCGGCCCGCTATATCGACCGCTGGGTCGATATCAAGATTGAAGGCAAAAGTCCCTGGTTGGCCGGTATCAACATGCTATCTGTGCCCATTGCCCACGGTGAGGGCAAATATTTTGCCGAGCCCAAAACCTTAAACCAGCTCAAAAAAGCGCAGCGGATTGCCGCGACTTACGCCAAAGGGGATATTTGCCGGCGCGAAGATTTGCCGGCTAACCCGAACGGCTCTTTGAATAACATTGCCGCTGTTTTATCATATGAAGGAAGAGTCCTGGGGCTCATGCCCCACCCGGAGCGGGCGATCAGTTTTACCCAGCTGCCGCACTGGACTAGGCTGAAGGAAGAACACTTGCGCGCCGGCCGGGCGCTGCCGAAAGATGGTCCGGGTTTACAATTGTTTCAAAACGCCGTCAGATATTTTCAGCACCGGTAGATCAGCTAATTTAATTTTGCGTTCGCGAAGGATTTTAGAGGAGGACCCAATTTGACTACAGCCGACTATCTCGTCGTCATGGATTTCGACGGGACCGTGGCTGATACCTTCAAACCGGGTCCGGGGGGACTTGGCGTAACCGAAGCGTATCAGAATGCGGTCAGCGAACTGTTCGGAGCCCAAGGTCCCGAGGTTTTCGACCGGGTGGGCGGCCTGCAAAACCGCACGCCGGGCGAACTGATTCAGCACATGCTGAGCGAGGGGCCGTTTGACAATCTAGTCGATTCAGCCCGGGCGTTCCACGAACGGCACGTTCACCGCTTGGGCAACTGCGTGCCAGCGGGCAAGGGCCTATCGCTTGAATGGGACGACAATGCCCCGGCCGGTGCGATTACCGAGCTGCTGGTGCGGCTCAAGCTCAGCTACCTGATGGAGCAGGTTGGAGCCCAGATGGACAACGGCAGTTGCTGGCCGCAGCAGTGTTCGGGCTTGGCGAGCTTCCTGGATGCGATCAGTTGGCTCAACCGCCACCATGATGTCGACATCCTGGTTGCCATCATCTCTTCCGGCCACGAGCAGTTCATCCGTCGGACCTTCTGTTCGTGGGGTCTGCCGGTGCCGCCGATCATGCTCAGCGACGACGACCTGCGGGGTATGGGCGAGATTGAGTCCCACCGTCGGGTCAAGCCGAGCCCGTTTCTGATGACGCTGGTTCACAAGCAGTGGGCCAGGATCCGCGGGCTGCGCCTCGATCAGGCGGTGACCGAAGACATGCGGTCGCACACCGTGATGTGCGGCGACGATTGGCGCAAAGATGGCGGATTGGCCCAGAATTGCGGCGTGCCGTTCCTCTGGTTCAATCCCACCGGCGCCAAGGCGAACGACCTGCCCGAACCCTCGGTTGGGTTCCGCTGCTGGACGCAACCGGCTGGTTTGTTGGCCAGCCCGGAAACGGAGGAGTTACTGTCGCAAGGCGGCGCTTTCTCCGACATCGTGCGGCAATGGCAGCGGCAAGTGGTCAGGGTGTAGAGGGTGGTGGAGTCAGCGAATCTGGCTCCCCCCCGCGTTTAATTTTTTTATCCATGACCAACAATTGGTATGTAATTACGGGGGGGCCGTCCAGCGGCAAAACTACGGTATTGGAACTGATCGAGCACCGGGGATTTCGCGTGGAGCATGAAGCGGCCCGTATTTTTATTGAACAAGAGCTAAAGCGCGGATTAACCCTGCGGCAGATTCGGGCGGACGAGGCGGCCTTTCAGCGGCATATTTTGCAGTTAAAAAATCAGTTGGAACAGAGCCTGGCAGCCGCCGAACAGATTTTTTTTGACCGCGGTATTCCCGACTCTCTGGCTTATTACAAATTTTTGAATATTCGCCCCACCCCAGCGGAGCAGCAGCTGATTGAGAGCTGCCGCTATAAAAAAGTGTTTTTGCTCGAACCCGTGGCATTTGCCGCAGATCACGCCAGGACCGAAACGGCCGAGGAAGCGGCGCAGATTCACGGCCTGCTGGGACAGGTTTACGCCGATCTGGGACTTAATGTGATAGCCGTACCGCTCTCGACTCCCAGTAAGCGCCGGGATTTTATTTTGAATAACCTATGAAAAGCCGCTCGGTAAAAAAGCGATTGAATTATTAAAACCAAAATGATAGGATAAAAATATGAAAGAAGTATCGGTAGGTATAATTATGGGCTCGGATACGGATATTGAAGTATTCGTTGAAAGTGCGAAAATCCTAGAGGAATTTGGGGTGCCTTACAATATGACCGTTGCCTCCGCCCATCGGAGCCCAGACTATGTGTATCAGCTGGCCAAGGGCGCGAATAAGCACAATATAAGGGTCTTTATTGCTGGCGCGGGCGGCGCGGCGCATTTGGCCGGGGTAGTGGCGTCTCTGACGACACTACCAGTCATTGGAGTTCCAACCAAAGCGAAGACTTTGGACGGGCTTGATTCGCTCTTATCGACGGCGCAAATGCCGCCCGGCGTGCCGGTGGCAACCGTCGGTATCAATGCCGGTAAAAATGCGGGGCTCTTGGCTGTCCAAATTCTCGCTACAAACGACAAAACTCTGGAAAACAAACTGATTGCTTATAAAAAGAAATTGGCAAAAGATACGGAGGCCAAAGGCGAAAAACTTCTGAAAGTCGGATACAAAAAATATTTGGAGAAATAGAAATGATAAGTTTGATTGATGCAGTAATTCAAACTAGAAAAATCTCTGCAGAAATAGCTGCTCAATCTTTGTCGAGTATTGATAATGTTTCTGAAATTGAGATACATAAGTTAATTGTTTCTAAAATGTCTAATTATGAAAGCATTTTCCCAAATGGTTGGTATGACCCGCCACCAGGAGGGGCAAGTGTTTTATTTGACGAAAGTCCTTTTGAGCGCCTCAAATACGACAGCTTAAGGAATCCAATCTATTGGCCGAGCGAAACATCAATTTTTAAAAAAGAAACGGTGGGAAGCATATATTTTTCCCCAGTCGATAGAAAGACCGGAATGATGGGAGATATAGGGTTTACAATATACAGAGGAGACAACGAAGAAATAAAACAGCATTTAAAAAATGTTTACACTAGTATATTTGAAATTGCTAAACACGTAGAGGTGGGAATAAAAATTTCTGATTTGTGCTTATTCGCTAAAAATTTATTTCAAAACAAATTTAGAAAGACTAAATGGGTGACAATAAGTTCTGACCCTAATCAATCTATAAACCTTGGACATTCAATTACGGGGTCATCAGAAGGTAATATTATTACAGGAGATACTTTTAAAAAAATAAAAGAAATCCTGAAGAACAAGCGTATACACCTGATAGATACTGAAAATTTTGAGATCCCTAGAACTTGCGCTTTTATTGTAGAATCAAGGCTAGAAGATTTGAACAAACCATATCTTCCAAGTGCCTATTTTCAATTCATAGTGTGTTTTGATAATGGCAAGAAAACAATTTTAAAGAACTTTAAACAGATTTTTGAAACAGTCGGAATGGACTATATGAATAAATAATATGCAAAAATTATCTTATAAAAATTCAGGAGTTGATATTGACGTTGCCAACAGCACCAAAAGCAATATAGCAAAAGTTATGAGAGTGCAAAATAAAAAAGTACTAAATAGAGTTGGGGCTTTTGCGACGCTTTATGATGCAACTTTTCCTGAATATAAGCATCCGGTTTTAGTTTTTAAAACAGAAGAACCTGGGACAAAACAAAAATTAGCCCTAGAAAATAACAGTATAGAGACGCTTTGTTATGATCTTGTGGGTCATTTGATAAATGATGCTATTGTAATGGGCGCCCATCCGCTTTCTGTCCAAGATTGCATTGTTTGTGGAAAAATGGAAAAAGATGTTATTTTAAAGATTGTTTCTTCGTTAACTAAAGCGTGTAAAGAAAATGGCTGCTTGTTAACGGGAGGAGAGACCTCTGAACAACCTGGAGTTGTACCCAATGGAACTTATATACTTACAGCAAATGTTGTGGGTGTTGTTGAAAAAGATCTAATTATTGATGGTTCAAAAATAAAAGAAGGCGATACGGTGCTTGCCCTTGCATCAAATGGCCTACACACAAACGGTATTTCGTTGGTTAGAAAAATAATAGAACAAAACCCTAAAATACTTAAAGAGAAAATAGGCGGAAAATTTTTTATTAAAAATGTATTGATACCCCACCGATGTTATTATAATAGTTTGAAGGGTTTATTTAGAAATAAAGGATTGGTAGGTTTAGCGCATATAACAGGTGGTGGCATAAAAGAAAATTTAAATCGAATTTTGCCAAAAAATTTAAACGCCGTTATTGATGTAAAAAAGATAAAAGTTTTACAAATATTCCGAATTTTGAAAAAATTCGGTAAATTGGAAGACGCTGACATGTTCCGAACTTTTAATATGGGGGTGGGCATAACTGCCGTGGTAAAAGAAAATTATGCGGAAGAAATAAAAAAACACTTACAAAAATTTGGTATAGATACTTATGAAATAGGTAAAGTTATTAAGGGAACTGGTCAGGTAAATTTAAAATAAATTTTATGGAAAAAAAAATCATCGCTCAAAATATTAATAATGTTTTAAGGGAGACCAATCTGTCAGCGCTTGGTCCAAAAAGGACGGGTAAGGTCAGAGACATTTATGATTTGGGCGACAAACTAATTTTGATTTCGACCGATCGTCATTCTTCATTTGATCGAATAATCGCGCACATACCTTTTAAGGGGCAAATTCTAACTGAAACCAGCAGATACTGGTTTGATGCAACAAAAGATATTATTCCTAATCATGTTTTAGAATACCCTGATCCTAATGTTTTAGTGGCAAAGAAATATAAAATTGTCCCCATAGAAATAATTCCAAGGGCATATATTACAGGATCTACTAATACCTCGCTCTGGACCCATTATCAAAAAGGAAAAAGAGATTTTGGAAATTTTATTTTACCCGAAGGGCTCCGTAAAAATGAGAAACTTAAAGAGACCGTCTTAACCTTTACTACCAAACTTGAAGAGCACGACAGAAGTTTGACCCCGAAAGAGATTGTTGATGAAGGACTATTGACAACAGATATACTAAAAAAAGTTTCAGACACATCATTGGCACTTTTCAAAAGAGGCCAGGAAATATCAGCCGATCGAGGATTTATTATGGTTGATACAAAATATGAATTTGGTTTAGATGAAAATAACAACCTTGTCCTTATTGATGAGATACACACGCCTGACAGCGCACGTTGGTGGATGCTAAAAAGTTATGAGGAGAGGTTCAATAATGGAGAGGAACCAGAATATTTTGATAAAGAGTTTTTGCGCTTATGGTTTAAGGGTAAATGTGACCCGTATAAAGACAAGGTTTTGCCGGAAGTGCCTCCAGATATGATAGTTGAGCTCGCTTCCCGCTATATAGAAATATATGAGAAAATGCTCGGTAGAAAATTTGAGGCAAATATTCAAGAACCAATAGAGCAAAGAATTAAAAATAGTTTAAAAAAATACGAAATACAAAGATAAGATAAAATTATGCCGTTAAATTCAATTTCGCCATTAGACGGACGATACGAAAAATACACGAAGGACCTAGCTCCTTATTTCAGCGAGTCAGCCTCTATGAAATACAAGGTTCTTATGGAGTGTGAATATTTGATTGCTTTATCAGAAACAAGAGGGGTAGGAATGCGAAAATTAAGTGCAAAAGAAAAAAAGTTGTTAAGAAATTTATATGAAAACTTTTCAATAAAAGACGCGCAAATTATTAGTGACATTGAACTTAAGGGATACAAGGAAATAAAAGCCACCAATCACGATTTTAAGGCGATGGAATACTTTATAAAAGAAAAACTCGGAAAAACAAGCCTAAAAGATATTTTGGAGTTCACGCATTTTGGCCTAACCACCTGGGATGCCACGCATACCGCTTATACGCTTATGATAGGGGAAAGTATGAGAGAAGTTTATTTACCGGCACTGGAAGAAATTGCCAAAAAAATCGGCAAACTGGCTAAGGATAATAAAAATATCCCGATGCTTGCCCGCACTCACGGGCAACCGGCCTCGCCTACGACCTTCGGCAAGGAATTCAAGATATTTGAAGAAAGATTGAGTCGCCAAATAGGCCAAATCAAAAACCATGTTCTTTTGGCAAAATTAAATGGCGCAACCGGCAATTACAACGCGCTCCATGCGGCATATCCACGGATTGACTGGGTAAATTTTTCCAAAAAATTCATCAAGGGAATAGCTCAATTCAGGAAGGTAAAAATGGAGATCAATTTGTTTACGACGCAAATAGAGCCCTATGACAGCTTTGTTGAATTGTTTGATATGCTAAGGAGAATCAATTTTATTTTAATCGGTTTCAATCAGGATGTGTGGCGTTATATCAGCGACGATTGGATCGCCCAGCAGTCTGTGGCAGGCGAGGTCGGCTCCTCGACCATGCCGCATAAAATTAACCCCTGGTTTTTGGAAAACAGCGAAGGAAATTTAGGAACAGCTAATGCTTTATTTGAATTTTTTGCGCGCAAGCTTCCCATTTCACGCCTACAAAGAGATTTATCCGATTCTACGGTTTTGCGAAGTATAGGTACCGCATTCGGGCACAGCTTGATAGGTTTTAAATATTTGAACAACCAACTTGCCCGGATTGTGGTGAACAAAACCAAGATGCGGGAAGATTTAAATAAGCATCCGGAGGTGATTGCGGAAGCCATTCAGACCATCCTGCGCCGCGAAGGGAAAAGAATGCCGTATGAAAAATTAAAAGAATTAACCCGCGGCAAAACCCTTGTCCTCAAGGATATTTATAAATTTATCGACCAACTGGACATAAAGCCTAAGATCAAAGCCGAGCTCAAAAAAATCACCCCGGAAAACTATCTGGGGCTGGCGGAACGCTTGGCGCAGTTATAAATTTAACTTATAAAAAAAGTGAGGCACGGTCTGGACTGAGGTTTTCCCGGTTGAAGGGGAGAACAATCAGCCAGACCGTGTTGCGCATCTGTGGCTACGCGGGCATCGGGATCTCGGTCAGCCAGCGGGCGACCTGCTGGTAGTAGTCCGCGACGTGCCACGCTGCCTTTCTCTGCATCCGGCGCCGGAACTCGTCGTTGATTCGGTCGCTCCAGAGATACTGGAGCACCTCATCGTGGTCTTCGGCGAAGATGATCGGCAGGCCATCCGCCTTGATCGTGCACATGATGCCGGTGGGGCCGCCGATGTCGAGCTTCTGGCGGATCGACTTCAGGGTGCTGCCGTCGCGCTGGACTTCGCGCCGGAAGGCGTAGAAGCTGGTGCGGTTGAGCACGATCCGACACATGCCGAGGCGCTGCAGTTCGCCGATCTGATCCGGTGCGGCCAGGATGGGGCCCATGCACTCGGGCCGCAGCGTCTTGATCCGGCCGTTGAGCAGATCATACTCGGACAGCACCTCGGCTGTCCAGTCGATGATCTTACGGCCTTCCTCGAACTTGAGCACCGCAGCCGGTGCTCCGTTCGCATTGGCCAGCCGGTGTGCGATCGAGTGCTTGATGATCTCGGTGACCGACGTCACGGGCAATCCGGCCTCCCGCAGGTAGCGGGCCGTGCCGTTGGACGACAGTAGCGGCACCACCTTGGCGACCTGCCGGGCGAACTCGACAAGCGCCGGCGTCTTGTCGTAGTCCGCGACCGTGAAGTAGGCGTACTCTGGGCCTTGCGTGGGTTTAGTCATCCCGTTTTTCACTCCTTTGGTGTCCGAAATCGGACACTCAAATATAGCAGATTTGCCGAGCCTGGGCAAACAAACCCTTGGCCCATTATTTAATTAACCAATTGAGCAGGACAGCGGCGATAATTGGTAAAAATAAATTGTCGAGACCGAAACTGAGCAATCCTTCCAGCAAAGTCAGCAACAAGGTAATCGACAGTCCGGCCAGGATTGTTCCCGGGTGCTGCGGCCAGACGAACAGCAGGAAGATCAGAAGGCTGACGAGAAAGAAAGCGAGCACTCCCTCCCAGGTTTTGTGCACGGATTTGATTTGATGGCGGCCCCAGAGCCGCCCGGTGAGCTCGGCCGCCGTGTCGCTGACGCCGAGGATGAGGATGCCGAATTGGAACGCCAGAAGATTTTGCGGGAGGAAGAAAAAAGCGGACAGCGCCACGCCCAAGGGAAAATAAAATTCACCGAGCGTGATCCGGTCGACCCGGTGGTGGCGAGAGAGGCCGATCAGATGCCCGAGCAGCAGTAAAATCGCAAATAAGCCGCACAAGCCGATCATGGTTTTGGGCGAAAAAAAATAGGGGAAGGCAAAAAATGCGGCGCTCGCCGCCAGGTGGCCGAACTTTCTGACAAGGACCTGTTTCATTGATTAAGTATAGCATTATTGACTTTTTGGCCCAAAAGGAGTATAATTATAAATAGCAAGCCGCGTATCTGACACAGCAGTTACGCCTTCGAGGTCTCCATACTGTGGAGATTATTTTTTTGCCCAAGGTCCCGTAGTTCAATGGATAGAACTGTGGACTTCTAAGCCACTAATGTTGGTTCGATTCCAACCGGGACCACCAAGAAATAATTAAAAAGAAAATCATGAAGAATAATCCAGCGGTGCATAGTTTGGGTCATGCGGCTTTGGTCGTCGCTTATGTTTCATTGGTTGTGTGGATTATGAATAACGGCGAGCACTGGTTCAAGCAGGAACAGACAATTCTGGGTCCAATCGCAATCCTCCTGCTGTTTGTTTTTTCCGCGGCCGTGGCGGGATCCTTGGTCCTGGGCTGGCCGGTCATGATGTATCTGGACGGCCAAAAGAAAGAAGCGCTGAATTTTTTTGGGCTGACACTCGGCTGGTTGGCGGTGGCCATGGCAATTCTGCTCGTGCTTAATTTGAAGTAAAAATTATCTTCTATGCCCGGCAAAAATTTCGTTTTGTATGTCCGCAATTTTATTTTTGGCGCCGAGGACAGCCTGGTTTCCACCGTCGGCCTGCTTTCGGGGGTGGCCATCGGCGGCGTGGCCAAGGTTGATATTTTACTGACCGGGATGGTCTTGATTTTTGTGGAAGCGTTTTCCATGGCTGTCGGCAGTTTTCTGACCGAATATTCGGCCGAAGAATACGTCAATCGCGCCAAGGTCAGCATTTCGAATCCGTTCGCCGGCGGCGTGGTTATGTTCTTCTCCTATCTGTTCACGGGACTGATACCCCTGTGGCCGTATGTAGTCTTTGATATCAATCCGGCGTTTTGGGTTTCCATTGCTTCCTCTGTGGTCGGATTATCGCTGCTGGGAGTCGTCAGCGCCCGCGTGCTGCGGATTCCGCTTTTGGGCAGCGCCTTGCGGATGACCCTGATTGGCGCGGTGGCCATCGCGGTCGGCGCCCTAATTGGCCAGATATTCAAACATTAAAAAAATGGAACCTTGATCCTGTGGTGCCTGTAGTTCAATGGTAGAACGCCACTCTGTGGCAGTGGTCACGTGGGTTCGATTCCCATCAGGCACCCCAAGACTAGAGTTTCATTAATAAACAAACTTGTGGCTTTGACCAATGGTTCCGACCGGAGCGTCGGAATTCCCATCGTGCACCCCAAGGATATGAAGATAGAATTCGTCGATAAGGCGGGTTTTAGGTATAATGGTTTTATGAATACTGGTGATCCAAGTCCAGAAATGAATATTGGAAGAAGTATGACTGAAGCGGAAACTCGGGCTTTTCTACAGGAGCGCAACATTCAACCATTACATGATTGGCAACCGCATCAACCCTTGCTATATGTTTTAGAAGAGAGGCTCCGAGGCGACGACGGACGATTCAACGATTTGCCTCCTGAAAGAAGACCGAGTATTGTGCGAATCGATGATCCGACCAACATACGTTTTGATCAACCCATCGAAGATATGCCAGATCGCGTCGTCTATGGGTTAGAGAATGAAGGCGGCCAATCAGATTATTTTGCCATCGATCCACTGACCCAACAAATAGTGCTTGTGAAAACTTCAAAAGGTCGAATTAAGACTAACAGACCCTATCATGTGGTTAAGGGAGGACTCTTTATGCCTTCGGATGAATTATTTCCACGATCGAATTAGTTGCCGGATTGAACGCAATTACCACCTCTCGTGTTATAATTGTTTGTATTCTGAGGTATGATGGCAATATTTTGCACGATGTGACCCCAAAAAGGATTTTAAAATGAGAAAGACTATTTTAAAACCGGAGCTATTTATTATCTGTGGCCAAGTCGGAGCTGGTAAAACAACCACGGCCAAACTACTTAGTAAGATAGTAGGTGCCCCTGTCGTTTCTGTAGATTCTACCTTAAAAAAACTCCTTCCCAATCCATCTTTCGTCAATAAGGATAAACCACCCACGATGGATGAATTGGCAATCTGCTACAATGCCTTTGCATTATTAACTGATTATACTTTAGTAGCAGGTGGTAGCATTATTATTGATGGTGCTTTTTCTAAGCAGAAACAGCGGGATTTGATTATACAAATAGCTAAAAAGCACGGAGTTCCTTATCATGTACTATATATTTATTGTCCTGACAAAATATTACGAGCACGAGTTTCTAAAAGATTTTTACAAGGTAAGGGAGTTGGTTGGATAGCTCATTTGAAAATAAAAAAAATATATGAGCCTGTTAATTTTCCTCATTTTACAATAGATACTTCCAAAAGTGTTCCACCACAACTGAGAAAGTTTTTAAAAAGAATAGACACTAAACATTAAACGTAATGTGTAAGGTAGCAGTTCTAACATCCTCCACAATGCGACCCCATGAATGGACATTAATATAAGCTAGTGTTTATGTAGGATAAAATTTAGACAAAAAGAAAAATCTTGAGGTCTACCAAACTTAAATTGCTAAGTTTGCTAAACCCCAAGAATCGTATGTGTCACGCTGTGGGAACGACGAGTCGGATGAGCTGCAAGGGTTTCTCGCGACCGTCCACTTTGTTCCAGCGGAATACCCACTGTTGGCCACCGGGCTCGTTGGTGGGCATCCACTGGTGAGAGAGCACGAAATACCTGTCCTCATGCCTCTCCAGATAAGCGGTGGGGCCTTCAAAGTGCCCCCGCGTATCGTAGAGCTCAGCGACGGTGACGGCTGCCCTGTTTTCGAAGTACGCCGAGTAGAGCTCGGCGTAACTCCGATTCGTGTCGACCACTTCCGTTCTCGTTTTCATTTTTACTCCTCCAAGTTTCGGTTGATCTATAAAACATATAATTATAGGCTTTTTTGATGCCCTTGTCAATACCTTTAGTTGCATAGTCAGGCTTCGAACATCCTGCATGATGTAACCCCATACAAAGAACGCTAGCGAATGCCTGCCTGCCGGCAGGCAGGCTGGACGGACCCGTTCCGCCGAAGCTTCACGCGAAGGCGGATGCGACCGGTGAAGAACTAACGGTTAATTATTATGATTTTGATGATGGTGCTTCAGTTAAACTTAGTGAAATTTAGTTCTCGCATCCTTCACTATGCGATGCGACCCCAGTTAGGGCTACCCAAGTGGGTCCCTAACTCTCTTATTTATAGGGGGTTGCATAGGGTTTTAAAAAGTTTGCATAGGGTTTAAGAGTATGTTATAGTTGAATAATTATGGCAGAACAAGACCTTATTACAATAAGCGAAGCCGCAGAAATATTGGGGGTTTCGATCGATACTCTCCGACGTTGGGATAAAAAAGGTAAATTGAGTCCTGTGAAGACGTCAGATGCCGGTTATCGTTTGTATAACAGATCACAGATAGAACTTTTTTTGAATGATCTTTTTGGTTTGGCCAAAGATTGGGTATTAAAAAGTTTCGAGATACCTTCAAAATTTTATTGTTCCAATAGCGCGGTGTTTCAGACCAAGCTGATACAGATGCAAGATTTCCTTGGCGGAGTAAAAGAATTATCGCCTATATTCCCGTTGCTTGTGGCAGTGGCCGGAGAAATCGGAAACAATTCCTTTGATCATAACTTAGGAAATTGGCCAGATACTCCGGGAATATTTTTTGCCTATGACATCCACAAGAGAAATATTGTTTTGGCGGATAGGGGTTTGGGTGTTTTTACTACTTTGAAAAGAGTAAAACCAGAGTTGAATACAGACGAAGAAGCATTGAGAGTGGCCTTTACTGAAATATTGTCGGGCCGGGCGCCTGAGAGTCGGGGTAATGGTCTGAAATTCGTGCGGAAAATAGTCGCAGAAAATCCTATTGGACTTTTGTTTCAGACAGGTAACGCAGAGCTTGTATTAACTAAAGATAGCGATGTCTTGGATTTAAAACCGAGCATAGAATCATTTCGCGGGTGTTTAGCATTAATCACATTTTAGAAATATTATGAAAATAGATTTGAAAAAATTTGGGACAACACTGACCTCCCGGCAAAATGGCCGCGAAGCTTTTGCTGCGCTACAATCCCAGATAACAACCTTAGATGTAAATGAGAACCTAGAATTAGATTTCGAGGGAGTTATTACATTCTCACCTTCCTGGGGAGATGAGTTTTTGAGTCCATTGTTGAAGAGTTTTGACCGAAGGTTAATTCTCATAAACACCGCTAATCCTTCTGTAAAGGCAACTTTAGAATTACTGGAGGAGATTAATCAAGAAGAATTTAAAAAAATCTAAGACTATGTTAATTACGTAATTAAATATGTAATTCGTACCATTTCCCGAACAAAAGAAAATTGTGGCGCAGAAGGTATCGGGATCGTTCCCCGTAGCCCACCCCAGTTAGTGAGACCGAGGTGCGTCAGTATTTCCCAGCAAATTCGATAGCGGTTCTAATTTTTAAAAAGCATACCCCCTTACAGGACATAGAACCGATATAGCGATTTCCAAGGTTTTTGATAATTTATAGAAACTTAAAAAATCGCCTGCTGGACGATTTTTTGTTTGTGGAGATTGTCTTATAAATATAGGGTTTCTAAGTATTTTGTAAGAACAAAAATCGTCTCCTAGAAAAATTCACTTAGCCCACCGCAGTATATGATAACCCCTAACTCCGCCCCAATCATTAACATTTGTCACGAAGTAGCTTTCAAATTGGGAATCCTTTAGTTTAAATGACTGCTTTGATTTGAGGTGGCTGAAAAATATCTTTTCTATTTTTTTGCGCTCATCTATTGGATAAAATTCAAACATAGATTTGCCCAGCATTTCTTCCGCAGAGTATTCAAGTAGTGTTGCCAACGCCCGATTCACATAGGTATAAATTCCTTCAAGATTTACATCAGCTACGAATTCGCAGGTCGAATCTGTTACTTGCGGACTTGGTGATTGTAAACCGTTGAATACCACGAGCGCCAAAGCTTGATTGCTACTTGTTATAAATTTGACCTGGGCTTGTACTGGCGAAACCTCGCCGTTTTTTTTCAGATGAACTGTTTCGAAAGTAAAAGTTTCAAAGCCCAAGTTTCTGGCTGTCTTCCAAAGTCGGTCACTATCATGCATTTTAAACAAAAATTTTATACGTCGTGCTTTCATTGCGAGCAGTTCTTGTTTGCTGAAGCCTAAAATTTTTATAGCTGACGGACTGACATCGATTATATTATTTGCCTCGTCAAAGAGCATTGAGTATTGATTTTCATTTTCTGTGTCGATACTTTGATTGCCCACGATTTTTATTTTTCCGCAGCCTTTGCACTTAATCTCAAGGGCGCTCGACAAAAGCATGCCCTTAAAAAGGAGTTTGCCGCAACTACAGCGGTGTTCGATAAGGACAAAGGAAGCGATACTGTTTTTATTTTTTGGTATCAATTTCATTGACATAAACTTAATATTATGCTATACTATATTTAATATAACAACAATAGTTCCAAGAAACAAAGATTAAATAACAATTTAAAAGTTAAAACCTTAGAGGTCCTTGAGACCCAAACGATTTTTCGTTTGGGTCTTTCTTTTTTCGATACGTATGAGATTGAATATTCTGAAACTAAAATATCAAACATTTTTGCCGGTTTTTCTTTTGGTCGTGCTTTTTATCTTGTCCATATCACGGCCAGCATTGGCAATCCTCTACCAGCCGGGCGAAACTTTGAATCCGGCGTGTCTTCCGACTGATACTAATTGCGGAGTTAGTGTATTTAGTTTGAATGGCCTGACTCTGACCACTCAAACATTTGCCACCGGAATATCAGGCACTGATTTTAACATTGATTCCACCGGCAGTACTCACACATTTAATATTCCAAGCGCTGCCGCAACTTCGCGGGGTCTTTTGACCTCTACCGACTGGGATACTTTTAACAACAAACAATCGGCGCTTGGCTACACTCCACTCAATCCATCCAACAATCTTTCTGATTTAGCTAGTGCTTCGACCGCCAGAACTAATTTAGGACTTGGTTCATTAGCAGTACTCTCTAGCATTAACAACAGCAATTGGTCAGGTACGGCACTGGCTATTGGTAATGGTGGAACGGGGGCAACATCTTTGAGTGATCTCATTACGCTCGGTACGCATACGACTGGCAATTATATCGCGACCATTGGTGGCTCATCACAAATTACTGTTTCCGGATCAGGCAGTGAAAATTCTGCCGCTTCTCTTTCTATTACTGCTGATTCCATCGGCAACAGCCAGCTTGCTTTTGATACTGGACAAACGTTGACCACGAGTGCATCGCCAACATTCGCCGGTCTTACACTTGGGAACTTGACCAGTTGTCGTAATCTCGGAACCGATAGTGCCGGTAATATAGTATGTGAACTTGGCCAGTACGCGGTAGATGTTAGAAAGTCTGCGGACGAAAGCCTTACGAGCAATGCCGTTTTGCAGGACGATGATGAATTATTATTTGCCATTGGCGCGAATGAGATATGGGTTTTTCAATTCAATTTACTCTATACCACGCTTGCCACGCCGGACATCCAACTTGCCGTTACTGCTCCAACCGGCGCAACCTGTGATTACGCCGGCGGGGGCGTTGACGTTGCAAGCGGCGCCGGCAGTACCGCATGTGGCGGAGCAATCACTGTAACCGCTGGATCCGCCACTGCAAACGACCCACTCTATTTGTCTGGGACGATAGCAAATGGGTCTACTGCGGGGACGGTACGATTGCAGTGGGCTCAAAACACCTCAAACAGCAATGCGACAACCGTTCATCGTGGAAGCAGTCTCTCGGCATTTCGCATCAGCGGTGGTGCTGATGTTGGCGAGGTTTACTACGCGAAAGACTTATCGCTTGTGCCGGGAACAGTCGTTGCTCTGGATTCAAGTTTGCCAAGCGGCGTGCGCCGAGCTATGTTGCATGATGAAGTTATTGGTATTGTCTCAACGAAGCCGGGCATTGTCATCGGCGATACTGTCGGGGCTCATGAAGGAGTACCAGTGATTGTTGCTCTTGCCGGACGCCTGCCAGTGAAAATAATTACCGAAAATGGCGCTATTGCGCCGGGCGATTATCTTACGTCTTCTTCGATACCCGGTGTTGCTATGAAGGCAAAAAATACGGGTTCAGTAATTGGTCAAGCAATGTCTGCATATGATGGCGATGGTATAGGCATTGTTGTGGCCTTCGTGAAGAACTTTGACTTGGGCGAAGAAGCAATACTTTTGGGGGACCTAACACCAAAAGCCAATGCTGATGAATCGGATAATGGTCTTTCTACGCTCGTCAGCAGTGTTCAGTCTGAACCCGCTCATGATCCAATCGCTTTTATTGCTAAAAAAATTATGGATGGCATGCAATTTTTCACTGATTTTGTGGCCGCGCGCGTGACCGCCATCCGCGGATACTTTTATGAACTGTTTGCCGAAAAAATTCACACTGAGCAAATCTGCGTTAAGAAATCTGACGGCAGTGAAGTTTGTATTAATGGCGACCAGTTGAATTCGCTTTTAGAAAATGCCAATATTACTCCTGCTATAATTACAGCACCTCTAGCCGATGAAGAAGCATCGACTCCCGAGGTTTCGTCAGATGCCTCCGCTTCTGCTGAAGTTCCGGGTGCGGAGGAGGCAGCTTCGGCGGCGGACACGCCGCCAGATGCTATGGAGGGCACACCAACACCGACAGCGTCGCCAGAGGATACAGACCCGGTTGCAGCTGAGCCAACACCAGTGCCTGTAGAAGTAGTTGTTGAACAACCGACTAGTCCGGCCGAAACTTCACAATAATTACTAGTATGCATACCCGTTTCACCATATTTTTGATAGCATCTGTGGTACTCCTTTGCTTTGTCGCTCCAAGCCTTGCTTTAGCTTCTGAAACTGATGGAACGATCGTTACCGGCGGTAATGCAGGCTATGCCTGGTCGAATAACGCCGGCTGGGTAAATTTCGGTCTTACAGAAGGAAACATCCACGTGACTGACGCAGGTCTTACAGGTGATGCCTGGAACGGCAATACGGCTTGGATCAATCTTACTCCTTCTAATGGCGGGATTACGAATAACGGCGAAGGAACGCTCGGCGGCAATGCCTGGGGCGAGGGTCTTGGCTGGATCGATTTCTCCGGCGTGACCATTGATTCAGCAGGCCAATTCCAAGGCAGCGCTACCGGCAGTTTGGTCGGAACGCTGACCTTTGATTGCGATAACTGCGATGTGCGCACTGATTGGCGGCCAGTCTCGGCCCGAAGCACAACTCCTGTTTTTTCTGGCGGAGGTGGGGGTGGAGGAGCGGCAACAGAGACTATTTTGACACCAATAGAACTCGATTTGGTCAAAGATGGAGCTTTCAACATTCTTGATTTTAATGCCATGATGATCAACTGGGGCATACAAGAGCAGGGTAATCCTGCTGATATGAATAGAGATGGTATCGTAGATATTTTTGATTTTAATCAAATCATGGTCTTATGGGGAACTATTTATCAATTGTGAAAATTTTAAAGCCTAATTTACTTTTCATTGCCGTAAGTACTTTTATGCTGCTTGCGGTGTTACCGTTGAGAGCGAATGCAAGCCTTATGGTTTTTCAAGATCAAGTCATTCAGGTAAAACTTGGAGAAACATTTACCATGCCGGCGAGCATTGATCCAACGGGCGAGAAAAACTACACTGTCCGGTTGACCCTTACGTTTTCTGCAGAGGTTCTTGAAGTTGTCTCTTTTACTTTTGATAAAAATTGGATTGCCCTGTCACAGTCAGGTTATGATTTGATCGACAATCAAGCCGGGGAACTTATAAAAACCGCAGGTTTTCCTGCCGGCTTTTCGCAAAGCGTGCCGTTTGGCACAATTACATTCCGGGCCAAACAAGCTGGTGAAGATGTGATGACTGTTGGCATTAAATCATTTATTCTCAATGCCAAAAGCCAGAGCACCTTGGAATCCCGGCCGCAGATAGTCGTAAACGTAACAGATAATGCCCAGCCCCAAATTTTACCGCCAATCAAGCCGTTGCCGGACCTACCAGTATCTGAACAACCCAACTTATTTGATGTCCAGCTAGGCACCAGTAGTACGAATTTAGTCACGCGTATCGCACCCGGGGAGCAATTGCCCATTGCTGTTAAACTGACTAATTTTGGCAGCCAACAAAGAGTGGATGTCACAATTAATTACCGTGTTCTTGATGCAAACAACAAAGCAGTGCTGACAGGCTCTGAAACAGTGGCGGTTGAAACCACGGCTAGTTTTATTAAACTTATGCAAATCCCCCATGATTTTTCGTCTGGCCAATATACTGTCGAAACCAGCATCGCTTATCCCGGCCAGAAAGTTCCGGCCACTTCAAGCTATCAATTTAGCGTAGAACGAAAGTTTGCGGGAATTTTTTTAAGCGACCTGACTTTTTACGGGATTATCTTGCTGCTTGTCGGCATCATATTTGCAGTCATCAGTCGCCTAATAATGAAAAAACGCCGGATCGGACGTTTCACCCCGCATGAATATCCAAAGATACCGGCAAGGGACCGAATGTTTTACGAAATGATCAGCGATATTATCATGCAAATGCGCTACCGCGTTGGAGACAAAGCCGTGGATATAGCTAATAATGTTGAGGGTCTGATAATTGAACAAGACAGCGGCAGGGTGCTTGAAATAAAAAAAGCGCCGGCTCAAATCATTGCCCTCCTGATTTCTAATTATGAGAAATCGTTGAACCAGAAAATTAGCTTTGCGTTTGGAAGGCATGATCAGGCAATCAAAGGTCGAAAGCTTATTGAGGATAAAAATCTTGTGGTTGTCAGGAAGCACAAAATAAATAATTAAACATATATACTAGGTATGTCAGAACAGCCAAAAAAAATTCTAATAGTGGAAGATGAGGAAATGATCCGTAAACCATATGCCGATGAGTTACGGGATAAAGGGTTTTCTGTTGCAACAGCCACAAATGGCCAGGAAGGCCTGGAAACCGCGCTCCGGGAAAAACCCGATCTGATCCTGCTTGATATTGTCATGCCGGTCATGAACGGCATGGACATGATGAAGAAACTGAGGGCAGATGACTGGGGGAGGAAGGTGCCTATTATACTGCTTACCAACTTAAGCGCCAATGAAAATATTATAAAAGGAGTGATTACAGATGAGCCTTTGTATTTTCTAGTGAAGAGCGATTGGAGTATTAAAGACGTACTGGAGCAAATAAAAAAAATCCTCATTTGATCGAATGAAGATTTTTAAGCCATCAATAATTCATCTATGGTGCAGCCCAGCTCGTCAGCAATTTTTTTAACAGTTAGAACTCTCGGATCTGGCGTGGCTCCGGATTCAATCTTGGCAATTGTATGCAAATTTATGCCAGCCAGCTTGGAGAGTTTGTCCTGGGACATCCCGGCTTTTTGACGGTATTTTTTAATGTTTCTGGCAATATGCATCATGACTCCCTTCGTAAATTGACATTATGGTAAAAGTTTACTATAGTTTATTTATTGAATTTTAGAATTACCGCCTAGCTTATCACCATACATAATCTAGAAAGAAAAATCAATAGAGATAAAAAGGGGGTGAAAAAATGAAAAAAATCGAACACAAACAAAATGGGTTAAAAGAATCCAAAGACCTGGCCATGCATTATATGAAAACGCTGGTAGACGTTGCCAGAGAGTCGTTTTTAATTCTTGATTCCGATCTTGAAGTGATTTCAGGAAACTCGGTTTTTTACCAAACTTTTCAGGCCTCGCCAAAGCAAACGGAGAACACATCTCTTTATAAATTAGGAAATGGTCAGTGGGATATCCCCGAACTGAAAAAATTGATGGAAGATATTTTACCCAGTAAAAAAACGGTGAAAGATTATAAGGTTGTGTATAATTTCGAAACAATCGGGAGGAAAACTATGGTGCTCAATGCTAGACAAATAGATTCGGTGCAATTGATTATTCTGGCCATTGAAGACATTACTGTCAAACAGGAACTTGAGGAAAAATTAGCCAAACATGCCGAAGAGCTTGCGGTTAAAGTAGAAGAACGGACAAAAGAGCTTAGCGATAAAGTAAAAGAATTGGAAAAATCTAATAAAATCATGGTGGACAGAGAATTAAAAATGGTGGAACTCAAGAACGAAATCGCGAATTTGAAGAAGCGAGTTAATAGCGGCAATGGCAATCATAAAAATGGCTGATAAAATAAAGCTCAAAGACTCCGAAGCTCTTTATAAGTCGCTTTTTGATAATACGATTGACGGGTTGGCTTACTGCCAAATGATTTTTGATGCTCGTGCAAATCCGGTTGATTGGATGTATATAAGAGTCAACAAAAATTTTGAAAAGTTGACGGGACTGAAAAACGCCGAAGGGAAGAAAGTCAGAGAGCTCATTCCGGGCATTACCATCTCTAACCCGGAATTGTTTGAGATTTACGGCCGAGTCTCTTTAACCGGAAAATCGCAAAGGTTTGAAACATACGTTGAGCCTCTCTCAAGATGGTTTTTAATTTCGGTTTATAGCCCCCAAAAAGGGTTCTTTGTGGCCGTATTTCAAAATATCACCGATAGGAAACGGATAGAGAAAGATTTGGCAGATGCGAAAATAGCCGCCCGAAACGTCCTGGAAGACCTTCAGGTTGATAAAGAAGAGCTCGCTCACGTCAGAGCAAAAGATGAAGCCATGCTGGCCAGTATTGGCGATGGCGTAATATCAACCGACAAAAATGGCATCATTCAACTTTTTAATAAGGCAGCGGAATCAATGCTCGGCATTAAGGAAAAAGATGTTATAGGGATAAAATTTAACGAAGTTCTTTTCATGGAAAACGAAAAAGGGGAGCGGATTTCTGATGAGGACAGACCAATTAATAAAGTTTTATTTGGGGAGACTACTACTACTACTACTACTACTACTACTACTACTACGGGTCTTAGTTACCACTATGTTCGCAAGGATAAAACAAAATTCCCCGCGGCCATCACCGTAGCTCCCATTTTTCTTAACAGAACAATTATAGGCAGCATAGAGGTGTTCCGCGACATTACTAAGGAGAGGAGTGTTGACCGCGCCAAAAGCGAATTTGTCTCCTTGGCCTCCCATCAGCTCAAAACTCCGCCGACTGCGATTAAACTGCTTATGGAAAGAATTTTAAACGGCAGAGTTGGTCAATTTACGGAGAAACAGACAGAGTATTTCAATGACATACGCTCCAGTAACCAACGGATGATTGACCTCGTCAACACACTTTTAAGCGTATCACGCATCGAACTTGGGACATTCACTATTCAACCAATCGTGAAAGACATCTGTACCGTCCTTTCGAACATTGTTTATGAATTGACGCCTGCGATTGAAAATAAACATCTGCAGCTTACGGATGCCTGTTCCAAAGAAGGTTCAATGGTCGCGCTAGATGAGCCCTTATTCCACATGGTCATCAATAATCTTGTTATGAATGCCATCAATTATACTCCGGAGGGCGGCACGATTCGCATTGAGTCTCGACAGATAGATAAAGGCCAAACACTCGGGGGAAAACTGTTGACAGAGAATTGCTTTCTGATCGTCATTGCTGACACCGGCTACGGGATACCTAAAAATGAGCAGAGCAAGATTTTTACCAAGTTCTTTCGGGCAGACAACGCCAGAGAAAAACAAGCAGACGGAAATGGCCTTGGACTATATATTGTGAAATCCATATTGGATAATTGTGGCGGATTGATTTGGTTTACCTCGGAAGAAAATAAAGGCTCCACGTTTTATTTGGCTATTCCCCTGACCGGAATGAGGGCGAAGGTAGGAACAAAGCAGCTTATTAGCCAAAAATATGGAAGAAAATAAAAATCCCCCGGTACCAGAGCAAAGCTCGGTACAGGGTAAGATAAAAATTCTAATTGTCGAAGATGAGGAGATTATCCGCAAGCTATATGTCGAAGAATTGCGCGATCAGGGTTTTTTTATGCTTGCGGCAACCAATGGCAAGGAAGGTTTGGAAATAGCGCTCCGAGAAAAACCCGATCTGATCCTCCTGGATATCCTCATGCCCGTGATGAGTGGGCTGGAAATGATGGACAAGCTACGAGCAGAAGGAGGACAATATGGAAAAACTGTTTCTATCATACTTTTGACTAATCTTTCGGCCAGCGAAGAAAAAATCATGCAAGGAGTTGCGAAAAACGAGCCGGCGTATTACCTGATAAAATCTGATTGGAATTTAAGTGATGTAGTGGAAAAAATAAAAGAACGGCTCGCGCGGAAGGAGTAGCGGATCATTTCTCGAGCCATATTCTATTTATTAAATTTGATTTAATTCTCATAAAGAGTTATACTACCAACGGTAATATTTTTATTGTTAATAGTTTATTGATTCGTAAGCCCTCGTCAAACACCTCCTTTCTAAGGAGATTTATTTTTTCAAGACATGACACACCCTTAAGGGAATCGAACCTATTATGAATTCAAATCTTGAATATTTATAGAACAATTTAACAGGAGTGCGAGTCGCAGACCGGACCCCAGAATCAAGGTTTTTTGAAAACTACCCTGTAGAGTTATATGTAGATTTGTTAAAATAAAAAAACTGACTCCCAAGCTGCGCCCGGGAGTCATACCTTCACCTTCATGGTGTCGAATGCGAAGCGGACATTGAGACCCCGCTTCTGAAGTTTCTCGGCGACCCGCTCCAGATCGCTGTAGCTCAGCCCGTCGTGCTCTTCGATGTGCGTCAGCACGACCGACTTGGCTCGCAATTGGCGGACGATTTCGATCGTGTCCTCGAACGTCGCCTCGTCGGCCAGCACCGGATGGCGTTTGCCCATTCGCCGGCGGCCCGTCAGCGGGTTGAACTCGGCCACTCCCATCGGCAAGATGGCCAGATCGGCGCCGCGCAGGCTTTCATCGGGGCGCCACCGGAACATGTCGTCTGGAACGATCACCAGCTTCCGGTCTCTCTGTTCGAACAAGAAACCGTAGACATAGCCTTCGGCCAGCGGGAAGGGCGTGATGCGCACGCCGGACAACTCAATGCGGGCGCCTTCCTTCAGGACAACCAGCTTGACCAAGCCCTGTTCTTCGAGGGCCGAGAGATGTTGCCAGCTTCCGAGATTCGTCCGGAAGTCAGCCGCCACCTGCTCCGGCAAGTAGATGGTTGTCGTGCGGTGTTGGGGGATCGTGTGTTGGAAATCATAGTTCAGACTCCACCACACCCGGCGCCCCATCACATGGTCTCCGTGCCAGTGAGAGTAGAAGCAGCCTGCCAGTTTTTTCACCCGGCTTCGATCGAGCTGCTCTTTGGCCTCCTCTGGCGTGTCGATCAGAACGTTAGGCCCATGCACGAACAAGCTAGGCCCGGTGCGGCTGTAGGGAAGCCCTTTCTGGCGCGCTTCCCGGCAGATCCGGCACCCGCAGCCAGGTCTCGGAATGGTGAACGATCCGCCAGAACCCAGGATTTCGACCTTCATGTGTTCCTCCTTGGAACACTATATAATAGCTGAAAAAGGATTATTGTTCAATTCCGGCAACTGGATAGCCGAGGCTATTTTTGCTATAGTTTATTCAATTGCATGAATAATAAATTTCAGGGTTCCAAATCCGAGATCAAAAAACTTTTGGCTTTATACGGGTTGAAATCCAAAAGCATCGTCCCGATAAAAGACGGAATTATAAATTCTTCGTTTTTTGTTTTGGATTCGGAAAATGAAGAATATGTGTTGCGAGTTTATCAACGCGGCACTCGGGCCGATCGGGACATTTTGAATGAGCTACGGATAACCGCCAAGTTTCGACAGGCGGGAGTTCCGATCCCTCAAACGTTGAAAAATGTCAAAGGCCAAATTTTAACAAAATTTAGGGACTCTAAGTATAATCAGTGGCGCGCCATCGTGATGGAATTTATTACCGGCCACCATTTGAAATCCAATGAGCATTCGTTGATTTCGGAATTCGCCGGCTTCCAGGCCCAGATGCATGAACTGGGACAACAGATTTTGCCTCGGCCAAATCTTAAATCATCTTTTAATAAAATGGCGGTTTGGCTAAAGGAGGAAAGAACCAAAGCCCTGCTTAAGAAGCTCCCTGACAGCGGCCTTAAGCAAAAATATGAAGGGATTGTCCAGGATATATTGCTCGAAATTAAAGAGCGCGAAAAAGAAATCTGGACCTTGCCGGCCGGTTACGTTCATCTGGATTACGACAGCAACAATATCATTGTTTCAGATCGCCACATCCGCGGTATTTTGGATTTTGATGATCTGTCATATCAGCCGTTGGCGCTCGATAGCGCCTTTTCGCTATGGTGGTGGCTATTTTTCAATCCAATTTTGACCCATACTCAAATTTTGCGTCGGTATCGCCAAGGCTATACAAAACGCCGCCATTGGAGTACAATGGAAAGTCAATTATTGCCCTTGTTTATCCGCCTGCGAAACGCGACCCTGGCTGCTCTGCTGTTCATTAATCTTCCAAAGGGGCCTGACCTCAAATCACTCAAAAAAGCCATTAAGCTTGATTCCTTATTCAAAACTCTGAAGCTATGAAATACATTCCGTTTCATAAACCAAGCATTCCGGCTTCGGCCATTGAAGGCCTCAAACAGGTGATTGATTCGGGCTGGATAACGACCGGCAAAAAAGTTCAGCGATTGGAAAGTTCAATTGCCAAAATCATTGGAGCAAAATATACGGTGGCCGTGTCCTCGGGCACCGCTGCTTTGCATTTGGCCTATCTGGCTGCCGGGATCGGACGAGGGGACGAGGTGATTGTTCCTAGCTATACATTTTGTTCCACCATAAACGCCATACTGCATACCGGGGCTAGGCCGGTTTTTTGCGATATCCAAGAGGATACCTTATGTTTGGATCCAAAGGATGTCGAGAAGAGAATTACGCGCAAGACCAAAGCTATCGTGGTCGTTCATTTTGCCGGCCTGCCGGCCAACCTCGATGAAATAAACAACCTGGCCCGCCAGCACAATCTGGTGATCGTCGAGGATGCCGCCCATGCTTTCTTGACCAAATACAAAGGAAAGTATGTGGGCAGCGGAAAAAATTTAACCTGCTTTAGTTTTTATGCTACCAAAAATTTAACCACGGCCGAAGGTGGACTGGTTGTTTGCCCAAATCTCGAGACCGCAAACTATGTCCGGATGATGTCCCTGCACGGAATTTCAAAAAATGCCTGGAAACGGTATCAAAAAACGGGATCTTGGAAATACGACGTGTTGTTCCCGGGTTTAAAATATAATTTAAGCGATATCCACGCCGCGATTGGATTGGCGCAGGTTCCTCTGGCCGGTAAAGCTCACGTCACCAGGGTAAGATTGGCTAAATTGTATAAGCAATTGTTATCGCATAATCCTAATTTAATATTGCCCGCTGAGCCGGTTCATCCGACAAGCGAACACGCCTGGCATCTGTTTGTAGTAAGAGTTCAACCTTCATCTAGGATCGGCCGGGACGGCCTGATAGAGAAATTAAAATCAGCCGGCATCGGCACCAGCGTCCATTTTATCCCCAATCATCAGCAGACTCTTTATAAAAAATTAGCCCTCAACCGCCAGCTGCCTGTTACCGAGAAGATTTTCCGGCAAATTTTGTCATTGCCGTTTTATGAAAACTTGAGTGAAAAAGAAGTCAGGCGGGTCTGCTTAACATTAAATCAATTAACTTATGGAAAATAAGAAACGAGCGGTCATTACGGGCGGGTCTGGTTTTATCGGAACTCACTTAACCCGGAAGCTTTTAGAAATCGGAACATACGATATAGTGATTATCGACCTGGTTCCGCCAAAAGTTGACGGAGTTCAGTTTGTCCATGCTGAGATTGCCGATTTGGAAAAAATTAAGCCTTATTTATCCGATTCGGACGTGGTGATTCATCTGGCGGCAATGATCGGAGTCGATAATTGCCGGAATAATCCGGAAAAAGTGCGGCAGGTCAATTACGAAGACACTAAAAATCTAATTGATTTTTGCGCGGCGAACAATGTCAAAAGGTTTATTTTTTCATCCTCTTCGGAAATCTATGGCAATTCTACGGAAATTCCCTACCGAGAAGACGGCATTCCGCAGCCGATTTCAGTTTATGCTCAGTGCAAACTGCAAATCGAAAATTATCTGAAGACCAAGGCAGAAAATATGAGCGTCGGCATCGTCCGATTTTTTAACGTTTACGGCCCCGGCCAAAAAGACAGTTTTGTGGTCAGTATTTTTCTCAAAGCCGCTCTAAATCATGAGCCGATTAACATTTTCGGGGCCGGTAACCAAACCCGCTGTTTTACCTATGTCGGGGATGCTGCTTCGGGCGTTGCCCGGTTGGTTGAGTATGACCAAACGCCTTATGAGATAGTAAATATCGGCAACCCAAATGAACTATCGATAAAAGACGTGGCCGAATTGGTATTGAAAAAAATTTCCCAATCTAAATCGGTAATAAATTACAAAACTTATGGCGCCGGCGAAGTTCGGGACGTTTCTTTGGAGATTGATCGGCGCGTCCCGTCTATTGAGAAAGCCAGAGACCTTTTGGGTTTTGAGGCGAAAACAAACCTGAGCGACGGCATGTCCCTTATTCTTCAAGCTTATGCCCCAGTTTTATCCGGACAATCGATTTCCGCCGGTCATTAAGGGTAAAATATCGGAGATTTATCCCTGGATCGGTTTTGGCGCTGACCATCTGATTTATTTGATATCTTGTCTGAGAAAGTCCCTGAAAATAAATTCAGAAAACCAAACCGTTGATCGAACAATCAAGGACTTTTTTGTTTGCCCGAATGTCTATTTGCTGGACAGCGGCCGTTCGGCGATTTTAATCGCCCTCAAGGCCTTGGGTTTAAAGCCCGGTGATGAAATTTTGCTGTCGGCATTTAATTGCACCGCCGTGGCCGAGGCAATTAAGCAGGCCGGAGGGATTATCAGGTTTGTCGATATAAACTCGGAAGCCGGCCTTAATTTTGATTCTTTGACAAAGGCTATTGGACCCAGGACCAAGGGCTTGATAGTAACTCACATATACGGCTTGGTTGATAATTTGGAAGAATTACACAACTTCTGCAAAAGCCAAAACATATTCTTGATTAACGATCTGGCCCAAACGCTTGAACACCTGGCCGGCCCAAAGCTTAACACCTATGGCGACGTGGCCTTATACAGCTTTGGCCCGGAAAAACATCTCTTTGCCCTGGGCGGGGGAGCGCTGGTAACCCACCGGCAGGATTTAACCGCCCCGATTGAAAAGAATTTGCCGGTAGAAACAGTTTCTGACGGTTCGTTGTTCCTGGTGTTGGCAGAAAGGTGGAAATATTATTTTACTTTTTTTGCTTTAAAACGTTTAAGCTTTGTGGCGCCGATCTTAAAACGGCTGGGAGCGATTTATACTTTTTCGCCGCTTAAAACCATTCAATTGGGCGATCAATCAATCAAACCGAGACTGATGCATCCCGGGCAGAAATCCGTATTGGCAAAAAAACTGAGATCCTATGATGCAGATTTAACCAAAACGATTGAAAATTTTAATCACCTTCGAAATAATCTAAATATCCGTCTGATTTCTTCAGATTCAGCCCTGCCTTTATACGCGACATTGCGTGTAAATCCCAGATTGCGATTTGATCTGGCTGAATATTTAGCCAAGCGAGGCATACAAACAGTTTGGAATTACTACCCTTTGTATAAAGCCGGCAGTTTTGGGCCGGCGGAGTTGCCGGCGACCGAAAAGCTGTGGCAGGAAGTTTTATCCATCCCATTCCGTTATCCAATGACAACCAAAAGATTAAACCAGATTTGTGAAATTGTTAATGACTATGCCGACCATGCAAATTCAAGAGATTGATCCGCAAATTTGGCAGAAGGCCGTCAATTTTCATGCTAAGGATAATTTTTTTCAACAAACTGCTTGGCTAAATTTAGTTTCGGATGAATTCGGACTGAATAATCGTTATTTCCAAGCGGAAATTAATGATTCAGTTGTATTTCTCAGCCTCCAGATAAAAGATAATAAAAGCTATTCAAATTTTATCGGCTACGGCGGACCAATTGGCCCGCAGCCGCTCAGTCTGGAGTTATTGGCTAATTTAATAACTGAGATTGAAAGCCGATACAAAATCACAATCGCGCGCATGAAATTGTTTCCCGACAGTATCGTTGGTTCGTTGCCTGCCAATTGGAAGGCAGAACAGACCTCGATCTTGACGATTGATGCTGAATGGGAAACGCAACTACCGAAACAGACGCGGTATTCAATAAAGCAGGCAATAAAAAACGGCGTGGAGGTCAAATTAATCAATAAGAATGACCTGGGGCGTTTTTATGAAATATACGCCGAAACCATGAATCGGGTAAAAAGCTCTTATAAAACCCCGGAATCTTTATTCCGGCGGCTGTTCGAGTTTCCAAATGTTGGTTTTATGGGAGCTTATCTGAATGGCAAGCTGGAGGCGGCCTGCGTCTTTTTAAATCAAGGGAAAAGATCTTTTTACTGGTGGGGCGCTTCGACTCTGGCAGCCCGGAAATGCAGCGCGAATTACTTGATTCTTTTTTCGGCAACAAAAAAACTCCAAGCAACGGGAGTTAAGGCATTGGATATGGCGAGTTCCAACAATCAGGGTGTTGGTAGCTTTAAGGCCCGATTCGGTGCTGAACTCAAACCTTTCCTGCTTTACCAGAACGGTTAGAAAACTTTGGAGTCAAACCATTCCAGGGTTTTGGCCAAATTGATTCTTTCACGATAGTTTTTTTCTTGTATTTCAAGGGTCATTCCGATTCCACCGGGCCACTCATGAATGATTCGGCAGGCCTTGGCTAACATATTTTCGCTGAAATCTCCGACTTGCGGGATAATTCCTTCGGCGCATTTTAGGGAAGTCAGTTTTTTAAATGAAGAGAAATGAAAGTGGGCGATATTTTTTTTGAGTTGAAGAAAATCAAAAAAAGCCGGATGATTCTTCGACAAAGCTTCAATTTGTTTGGATACGGACCCGAATGCGCCGCAGCTATAAGCCCAATGGCCCAGATCCCACGCAATTTTTATTCCGGCTTGGGTCAAATTTTTAAAGTCATCCGGAAAAACAAAGACGGAATCAAAATCATTTCCTTGGTTGCCAACAATGGGCAGATTTTCAATGCAGACAGCCACGTTTTGGTTTTGCGCGAATTCCCCCAAAGCTTGATAAAAGCCAAGATATCTTTGCCTGATTTGCGGTAATTTTTTGTGGTCAAACTTTTCCAGTAGCCGTATATGATTTGAATGTAGGACTAGGTATGGAATTTTGCGTTCACCAAGTGCCGCCACGGCAGTGTAAAGTAATTTGGTAAGTTTTTTGGATTCCAGATAATCCGCATTTTCTGCCGGGAAATGGAAAGCCCGAACCGTTCCTGTTCGGGTGGCAACATTGAGTAACTTGGAAAATTTATTTTGTTCGACCAGCCCTGATAGTTGTTTGCCGTCAAAAATATTCGCCTCCAGCGATAATTTGCGCTGTTTGATCAGGCTACGGGGGATTTGGCTGCTGTCGGTTAGGAGAAACGGGACGCAGAGCTTGATCATGATTAAGATTTGATCTGTCTTAGGCAGAAGAATGCTTCCGCATATTTTAAATTGACTTTCGCGCCCCAGACCTTGGCATTGGCTTCAATTGCTTCCAAGGATCGGGGGTGAGGGAATTTATGCAGTTCGCTTTTATAGCAACTCATGGCCTTCAGTTTTTTCTGTATTTCCGCCTCAATGTTTACGAAGATATTGGGAAGAAATGCCCGGCTGGTTGTGTAGCCGGCCATTTCCGTGGAAGAAAGCGTTTCAAAATGATAAATCGTCCGGACGGAATTGTTTTCTATCGGCCGGCAGGCGATCGTTACGGCCTCGGAGGTTCGCTGGTGATCAACATTCAGATCGCCGGGATGATGGGTATAAACTATTGCGGGTTGGATTTTGCGGACATAAACGGAAACTTTTTTTGCGATATCCAGCATATCAATTCTGTCGAAACGGTTATCAGGCAAGCTTTCTCGGTAAAAAAATTTTATACCCAAGCAAGCCAGTGCATTCTTGGTTTCTTGAAGCGATTTGTGATTGATTGTCTTAGTTAATTTTTTGTATGCATGGTTGCGCGAGCTTTTGCCATCTCCCAAAATCAAAACATAAACCTCGTCACCGGCCGCAGCGTGTTTGCACAACGCCCCGCCGACGCCAATGATTTCATCGTCCGGATGGGCCACAACCGCCAATATTTTTTGCATAAATTTAAATCAAAGCCCGCTAATTACCCGTATTATAGGCCACTCTGGACAATATTGCTAGCATCTGATAAACTGGAAAGTCCTAAATTCTGGACAAGTCGGAAAGTAAGGAGGAAAGGGCAGATGTCGCGGAAATGGAACGAAGATGACGGGCCGGAACGCGTACAGCGTGACGGCAAGCGGCTGAGCCGGCAAGCTCGGTCGCTGCTGAAGCAAGCCCGGCGTCCTTCCTTCCACTGTCTGCGTTGTGGAAGCGAGGTGCCGACCGAAGCGAGCCACACCAGGCATCGGAATCATTGTCCGATTTGCCTTTGGTCGCGGCACGTGGATGGATCAATCGGCGATCGCAAGTCGACCTGTCTGGTTTCGATGGAGCCCCTGGGGCTGACCATCAAGCGGGACGGGGGCGAATTGATGATTGTGCATCGATGCACTGGCTGCCGCAAAATCGGCAAAAATCGCGTTGCCGGTGACGATAACGCGGCATCCATCGCAGCGTTGCTTGAGAGCAGCGCGGCGCTGGACGAACACACGACGGCCGAGCTGGAAGCGGAAGGCATCGAGCTCTGTCGTGATCGCGACCTGGTCGAAGAGCGGCTCTGGGGCCGCGGGGGAACGAGTTGAAAAACTGGTTCCCCTTTTTACTTGACTTGACAGATACCCCTAGGGGGTATATCCTGAATTAAGGAGACTTTACTATGCCCAAGCAATTATGGTGGCTAATTTCAGCGGGGGTAGGCGTGGCGGCCCTGGGCGGCGTGCTGCTCTTTGCCCAGCCGGCTGGCCATGAAACTATGAACCAAACTCCGACCGGTGAGACGTTGGCGGTGCAGCTGGAGCCGGCCAATTATGATTTTGGGACAATTTCAATGAAGGACGGCTTGGTGACCAAATCATTCCAGGTTACGAATCCCCAGGATCAGGATCTCGACTTGGCTACGCTTTACACTTCTTGCATGTGCACGACGGTGAAGTTGGTATTGGACGGCCAGGAATACGGGCCCTTCAGCATGCAGGGGCACGGCGCCATGAAGATGCTCAATCAAAAATTGCGCGCCAGCCAAAAGGCCCAACTGTTAGTGACGTTTGATCCCAATGCCCATGGCCCGTCCGGCATCGGGGTGATTGAGCGCAGCGTTAGCCTGCAATCTAAGCAAGGCGAAATTGCGAGTGTCGGAATTAAAGCCAATGTCACCCCATGAATCCCGTTAGAAATTTACATAGCTTAATTTACAGCAAAATAATGCCTGATGCATTGTTTATAAATAAAAGTTTTATTAAACCGATCATTATTTCTAAACGGGATGAATAAATATTTAATGACCATCGTGGGTTTACTGTTGTTGTTTTTCGGCCTAGCTTTGACCCTGGGGAATTATTCCGGTTCTAGCGCCTGGGTCTGGCAGGTTTCCCAGCAGGGCCAGTGGTTTTTTCCGTTGCTGACTGTGTCGGCCATCGTTGACAGCATCAATCCCTGCGCATTTTCGATCCTGATCGTCAGTTTAATTTTCCTCTTTAGCGTGGGGTCAACGACTTCGAAAGTCATCCGATATGGCTTGGTTTATATTTTTGGCATTTTTGTAGCATACTTTTTGATCGGGCTTGGGCTCCTCCAGGCGCTGCATATTTTCAACACCCCGCATTTTATGTCCAAGGTCGGTGCCGTGATGCTGGTGATTTTTGGCACAGTCAGCATTTTGGAAGTCTTGATTCCTTCGTTTCCGATCAAACTGGGGGTGCCGCAGGGCGCGCACCAAAAAATGAACCAATTGTTGGAAAAAATGAGCCTGCCAGCCATGTTTTTGCTGGGCGGCTTGGTGGGACTGTGCGAATTTCCGTGCACCGGCGGGCCATACCTCATGGTTATCGGCCTCCTGCACGACTCGCGGACCTATTGGCAGGGCGCGGGATATTTGATTCTTTATAATCTGATTTTTGTCCTGCCCCTGGTGCTGATTTTGTTGACCGCCGGCAACGAGCGATTGGTCGCTAAAGTTAAGACTCTGCAGCAGCAAAACAAAAAGGCGGTCAAACTAACCGCCGGTCTGGCCATGATTTTACTGGCCATATTAATCATGACTTTATGATCAACTGGAAAAAGATCTGCCCAATTTGCGCTGCGGTTGTGATTGGCTGGGTGGCCATGCTGGTTTGGATGTGGAGCGGGCATGCGGTAGATAAGATTTTGCTGGCCATTCTAATGGGAATGAGCGCGGGGGCCATTGCGACCAAATATGGCCACAATGTTGTTTGGAAATCTCTCATGGTGATTTTGGCCGTTCCCGCAGTCTGGTTTGCGGTCAAGGATCAACCGGGCACGGCTTTGGTTTTTTTGGGCCTGGTAATTTTGCCAACCATCTATTTTAATTCTAAACTTAATAAGAGAGGAGAGCGGCAGGACGATAAATTTAAAGACTGTTGCTAATCACTATGATGCTTAAACCCAACCGGAAAAAAGCCGTCAGTCGCCTACATATCATCCAGGGGCAGCTCAAGGGCCTGGAAAAAATGGTGCACGATAACAAATATTGCATCGACGTGATCCGTCTGTCTTTGGCCATTCAAAAATCCCTGCAGAGCTTCAACAAACACATGCTGGAAAATCATCTGAAGGAGCATGTCTCGCACCAGTTCACATCCGGCAAAGACAAACAGGCCATCAAAGAGCTGTCGGACATTTATTTTTTGAATAATAAATAATATCGAAAGGGGGTGAAGATATGAATAACAATGACAAACTCTGGTTCGCTTTGGGTGGTTTGGTCTTGGGGCTTCTGATTGCCGGATTTTTCGCTTCCTACGCCGTGAACGGGAATCGTGGCGGCATGATGCGAATGATGGGGATCCGTTACGGAGATCACATGATGATCGATGGTTCTTACATGGTCGGCAATACTTACGGCAATTCTTCCGCAATGCGGGCTATGATGAGCGGCCTTAACAACAAAACCGGGAATGATTTTGACCAAGCGTTTCTGTCAGAAATGATTCTTCATCACGAAGGAGCAGTGGACATGGCTACCTCGGCTCTGTCCAATGCCCAACATCAAGAACTGAAAGATTTGGCCGAGGGCATTATCAATGCTCAAACCAAGGAGATCGGCCAGATGAAAGTTTGGCAACAAGCCTGGTCTAAATAAGTAACTAAAAGATTAAATATGATCAATCTAAAACATTTGCTGAAAGTCAGCGCTGCCTGGGTTAGCATTGTGTATGCGGTTTGTTTTGCCGGAGTTGCCATGTTTCCGCTTCTTCGGCCGGGATTCATGAGATACGGTTTGCACATGGGAATTGATATGGGCCGCAACATTCTCACTTTCGGGACATTTATTTCGGGTCTCATTATCTGGAACGTCATTGCTCTGCTGGCCGTTTGGCTGTTTGTCACGCTATTTAACAGCATTAAAAAATAGAATGGATCACAGTCACCACGGCCACGAAATGCATGCCGAACCGCATAATCACGATAAGCATGCCGGCCATTCGCCGGAAATGTTCCGTGACAAGTTCTGGTGGAGTTTGATTTTAACCGTGCCCACGCTGTTGTATTCCGGCATGATCCAAGACTGGTTTAATTTTGGGATGCCGGAGTTCCCGGGATCCCAAAATATTCCTTTGATTTTCGGCACAATCTTGTTTTTTTACTCGGGCACGGTGTTTATCAAATCTGCTGGCGCGGAGTTGCGCGCCGCTCGCCCCGGGATGATGGTTTTAATCAGTCAGGCGATCATTGTGGCGTTTGCTTATAGCGTATTTTCCTCCTTGCGCGGGCGGGACACCGAATTTTTCTGGGAACTCTCCACTTTGATTACGATTATGATTTTTGGGCACTGGATGGAAATGCGATCGGTCATGAACGCCCAGGGAGCGCTCAAGGAACTGGCCAAACTGTTGCCTGATATGGCAGAATTGGTTGACGGCCGCCAGATTGCATTGTCTGAAATAAAAATCGGCGACGTGATGTTGGTGCGGCCCGGCGCGAAAGTTCCCGCCGACGGCATAGTTGTGGATGGCAGTTCCTCGGTCAACGAATCCATGATCACCGGGGAGAGCGAGTTGATCAAAAAAATAAAAAATCAGACGGTCATTGCCGGCACGGTCAACGGTAACGGTTCCTTGAAAGTTCAAGTCACCAAGATTGGGGACAATACCGCCTTAGCGGGAATTATGCGGCTGGTGGCCGAAGCTCAGAAATCCCAATCCAAAGCCCAAATTCTCGCGGATCGGGCGGCTTTTTATCTGACAATCATTGCGACCATTTCTGGCGCGGCCACGCTGGCCGCCTGGCTGCTGTTGGGCCGGGGCGGGGCGTTTGCCCTGGAACGGACGGTCACGGTTTTGGTCATTGCCTGCCCGCACGCTTTGGGTTTGGCCATTCCATTGGTAACCTCGATCTCGACCAGTTTGGCGGCGAAAAACGGACTGCTTATTAAAAAACGAATTGCCTTGGAAAGCGCCCGCAACATTGATGTGGTGCTGTTTGATAAAACCGGGACGCTGACCCGCGGCGAGCATGGCGTGGTGGATATTTGGCCGCTGGTCGGCTCGCAGCAAGATTTGATTCGGCTGGCGGCCTCGGTCGAGGCCGGTTCCGAGCATCCGATTGCGAAAGCAATCATGGCCAAAGCGCGCGAGTTTAAACTGGAGTTATTTGCAGCAAAGGATTTTTCGGCCGTTCCCGGCAAAGGCGCCCAGGCGGTGCTTAACGGTAAGGAATATTTTGTCGGCCGGACCCAAGCAGCGGGCGAATTGGAAAGCAAAGCGGCCCTGGCCGGTGAAGAGGGAAAAACCGTGGTTTTTATCCGGGAAGAAAACAAGTTGTTGGGTGCGCTGGCGACCGCTGATTTAATCCGGGAAGAATCAGCGCAAGCGATTGCCGAGCTTAAGGCCATGGGCAAGCGGGTGGCCATGCTGACCGGGGACAGCGAGGCGGTGGCGAAATATGTGGCCAAAAAATTGGGGATCACCCGATATTTTGCGCAGGTTCTGCCGGAACACAAAGTCGATAAAGTCAAAGAGTTGCAAAAAGACGGAAGCCGCGTGGCGATGGTCGGGGACGGGGTCAATGATGCGCCGGCTCTGGCTGCCGCGGATATTGGCATCGCGATTGGTGCCGGCACCGATGTGGCCATTGAGAGCGCCGGGATAATCCTGGTCAAAAGTGATCCGCGCGACATCGTCAAAATTGTCAAATTATCCAAAGCTACGTATGCCAAAATGAGCCAGAATCTGGTTTGGGCCACCGGCTACAACGTGATTGCCATCCCACTGGCGGCCGGGTTGTTGGGTATAATTTTGCCCGCGGCAATAGGGGCAATTCTGATGTCAGTCAGCACCGTGGTGGTTGCCCTGAACGCGCAGTTGCTGAGAAAATTGGATTTATAAAGAAGGTAGTTTTTTAAATTTGATCCAGGTCGATCGTTTCGTCAATTCGGATCTGGGCGATGAAGTCGGGGATATGGGAAACCATAATCATAGCGCCCTGATACTCATCGAGAGCTTTGGCAATCACGGGTAAATGCCGGAAATTGATATGGTTGGTCGGCTCGTCCAATATCAGGAGCCCCGGATTGAGCAGCGACAGGCGGCAAAAAGACAGAAGGCCCTTTTGCCCTTCGGAGAGCGCGCGGATCGGGTTGTTGAGCAATTTGCCGTTAAGCAGGAAGCCGGCGCTGGCAGCGCGCAATTTGTGTTCATCCTTGGCTTTCATAACTTCCAGGAGCGAGTCATAGGCCGTTTGGTCGAAATCTCCGCCTCTGGCGGAAAAGTTGCTGAAATCCTGTTTGTAATATCCGATTTTAACTCCCGGGGCGATGGTAAAACCGCTGCCTGAGCCGGTAGCGATTTTTTCGAGCAAGGTGCTTTTGCCACTCCCGTTGCGCCCGGCAATCAGCAGGTGCTTGCCTTTTTTGATTATAAGCTCAAGTTGTTTTGTCACAGGTTGGTGATTTTTGATGGCGCCAACCGAAGTGAATTCGATAACTTTGCCGTGGAAGTGAATGTCAAATTCCTGGGCCGGGATGGTGAAGTTCCGGATGGTTTCATCTTCTTGGCGCACGTCAACCAGATTCTCTTCCGCTTCTTCCGCGGCTTCGCGCATGCGCTTGGCCACGGCTCTTAATTTTCCGCCCTTGTGGGCGAAGACTTCGGCCTGGGAACGTTTTTCCTGGATTTGGGCCTGCATCCGGGCGTTCTGCTGCTGCTCGCGCTGAATCCGTTCTTCGATTTCCCCGACCACGTCATAGTAGTTGCCGGTATATTGTTCAACCTTGTGGGTGAAGACATCCAGATACAAGACCCCGTCGGAAAATGCGTTCAAAAAATCCGCATCATGGGAAATGACAATGCAGGTTTTTTCATACATCATCAAAAATCCGGTCAGATGCTCGATCCCCAGCCGGTCGAGATTATTGGTCGGTTCATCGAGCAGTAAAATATCCGGGTCCTGAATTAAGGCGTGGGCCAGGAGCAGGCGCGCCTGCTGGCCGCCCGAAAGCTCATTAATTTTTTTATCCAAGGACAGCTGGACATTGACCACTTCAAACACATTGGCAATCAGCCGGTCCAGATCGTATTTTTTGTCCTCAAAGGCGGTGGCAAAGTATTCGCGCACATTCAGGTGGAGGCAATCTTTAGGCATAACCTGGTGGGCGATGGCGATTGTGGCCTCGGTCGGCGTTAAGTTGATCCGGCCGTTTTGGGGCCTGATTTCGCCGGTGATCATTTTAAACAAGGTGCTTTTGCCGGCCCCGTTTTGGCCCATGAGCGTGATCCGGCTGCCGGTGCGCACGCCAAATGAAACTTCGTCGAGCACGATCTTGTCGTGCCCGTATTCGAAGCTGACGTTGGCGAAGCTTAAAATGACGCTGTCTTTTCTCATGGTTTTCAAAAAAATACCCCGCGCCTGCGGGAATGCTTGAATATTTTAGCCCAAAAAACCTGAATGGTCAATAGGTTTGAGCCGGTTTGCTTCGGATTTGCATAGGAGTATAATAAATAAGGATAAAAATCATTAAGAAACAAACACATGTCAAATACGCAGAAAATGGAGTGGGCGCTCCGGATCGGAGTGGCGGGTGAGTTTTTGGGTCATGGGCTGTTGGGGCTGCAAGGCAAGGCTGACTGGATCAAATGGATCATGCAGCTAACCCATGTCAGCAATCCGACCGCGCACACTTTATTGCTGATTGTGGGCGCGGCCGATATACTGGTCGCGTTAATAGTTCTTATCAAGCCCATTAATTGGGTTTTATTGTGGGCGGTGTTTTGGGGATTCTGGACCGCGCTGGTGCGGCCGCTGGTCGGCGTTGGTTGGCTGGATTTTATCGAACGCTTCGCCAACTGGGGCGCGCCATTGGCGTTGTATTACTTCTATCAGATAAACAAAAAATAATTAATTAAAATTTTATGATAAGTCATATCCCGGAACCAAAAATTTCCCGTTTATTGTTTGCCAACACCAGCTCGTCTTGGTTTTGGCTAATCGTCCGGCTCTATGTCGGTTATGAATGGTTTATGGCCGGTTGGGAAAAATTTCACAATCCGGCCTGGGTCGGCAGCAATGCCGGCACTGCCGTGAAAGGTTTTTTGATGGGCGCGCTTAATAAAACTTCCGGTGCGCATCCGGATGTGCAAGGCTGGTATGCTTCGTTTATTCAAAACGCAGCGTTGCCGAATACCGCATTGCTTTCGCATTTGATTACTTACGGAGAAATTGCGGTGGGCGTCGCCTTGATTCTCGGGATTTTTACCGGCATTGCCGCTTTTTTCGGCACGTTTATGAATTTGAATTTTTTGTTGGCCGGGACGGTCAGTACCAATCCGATTTTACTGTTGCTGCAATTGTTCCTGATTCTGGCTTGGCGGGTGGCGGGCTGGATGGGTTTGGATCGCTGGATTCTGCCGGCTTTCGGGACCCCCTGGCAGCCAGGCAAGCTAATTGAGAAGTAACAAGCACGCGAGATGACGAACGAGTGGTAATTAAGCTTTGTTAATCAAATTTATGAAAGGATATAAGGACAATATTGAACGGCTGACTCTGGCCAATGAGAACTTCCGCCAGGTTTTGTATACGGCCAAATTCAGCCAGCTGGTCCTAATGAGCCTTAAACCGGGTGAGGAGATTGGGGAGGAAATTCATGAGGGGGACCAATTTTTTCGGCTCGAAAAAGGGCAGGGCCGGGCCGCTGTGGCCGGCGCCAGCTATGATCTGGCCGAGGGAGACGTTTTAATTGTGCCGGCGGGATGCAAACATAACATCATCAATGTTTCCACAACCGATTTTTTGAAATTATATACCTTGTATTCTCCGCCCCATCATCGTGATGGCGTGGTGCACGTCACCAAACAACAAGCGGAAACAGACAGTGAACAGTTTGAAGGCCGGGCTTCCGAATAAAAATTAAAAATGGAGTTTTTAAATTTACCGGCAACAATCGAATACTGCGAGAAGGCCGGCAACTGGCTGATTGCCCGGCCGTTTTATGCGGTTAGCAATTTTGCCTATGGTTTCGCTGCGGTTGCGATACTGGTCAAAGGCCGGGGCAGCCGATTATCGCAAATTTTCGCCGGATTGTTGTTGTTCATTGCCAGCATGTCCTTTGCTTATGATACCAAGGATAATTTCGTGACACAGTTGCTGGATCTGTTCGCCATTTATATTTTTTTGCACACCTTGATATTTTTGAATCTGAAAAACAAGATTGCCGCCAGGAAGCTGATAATTTTTCAAATTCTTGTGATAGTGGGCGCCATGGCAGCAATCGTTTTATTCCGCGGGTATACCGGGACGCTGATTATTGGCGGCTTCGTCCTGGCGGTCTTGGCCAGCCAGCCCGAACTGATCCGCAATCCGGCCATGGCGCTGCTTACTGTCGGCACGATTTTTTGGCTCCTGGATGTCAATAAAATTTATTGCGATCCGCGGCAGATTTTTAATGGCCGTGGCGCGTTTCATCTGTTGACGGCCGGCAGCATTTACCATTTGTATTCGTTCTATGAAAGTAATATAATCAAACTGAGAATTTAAAAAATTAGCCAAAATATGACAAATTTATTCCATAAATATGGTTCGTATGCGGCCTGGATCATTGCAGCGCTGGCGACGACCGGCAGTTTGTATTTTCAATATATTATGAGCCTGCCGCCCTGTGTTTTGTGCTGGTATCAGCGCATTTTCATGTATCCGCTGGTGGCCATAATTGCCGTCGGGATTTTAAAAAAAGATAGCAATCTACCGCTGTATGTCTTGCCGCTTTCCTTGATTGGCCTGGCGATTTCAATTTATCACAACCTGCTTTATTACAATCTTATCCCGGAATCTTTGGCGCCTTGCACGATCGGCATCTCTTGCACGACCCGGCAGATTGAATGGCTGAGTTTCGTTACTATTCCGTTGCTGTCCCTGCTTTCTTTTTTGACCATTAACGTTATCATGATCATTAATCTTAAAAAACATGAATCCCGTTAGAAATTTGACCCGAAGTATATTTGTGATAGAATATTTAACCCTAAGGATTATGAATAATTTAATTATTAACTATGGAAATTTCTAAACGGGATGAATAAAGAAGCCAAGATTTTAATCGGCGTCGGCCTGGTAATAATCCTCGGCGGCTGGGCGCTGGCCAAGTTCGGCCCGAAAACGGAAAAATTCGTGCCACCGGCGGATTTGGGCAAACTGGTTCGCGATGACAGCCACGGCACTCACGGAGCCAGGGCCAAAGTCACGCTGGTGGAATTCGGCGATTATCAATGTCCGGCCTGCGCCGCGGCGCACCCGGTGCTCAAACAGATCGTTGAAGCCTACAAAGACAATCCGGATTTTACTTTCGTTTTTCGGAATTTTCCGCTGACTGAGATCCACAATGCCGCCGAAATTTCATCCGAGGCGGCCGAGGCCGCAGCCGAGCAGGGCAAGTTTTGGGAAATGCACGATTTGCTGTATGAAAAGCAAAGCGAATGGGCAGGTTCACAGGCGGAAGGTTTCCTGATTGGTTATGCGGAAAGTTTGGGATTGGATGTCACCAAATTCCGCCAAGCGTTGGATCAGCAAAAATTTGCCAACGTGATTAAAACCGACCGAGCCGATGGTGAAGCGCTGAAAATCAATTCCACGCCCTCATTTTTCCTCAACGATGAAAAAATGGTCGGGGTTCCGGTGTTTGAAACTCTGAAATTAAAAATCGACGAGAAGCTTAAATAACCTTGTTATCGTGTTATACTGAACACAAGCAATCCTTTATCGTAAAGGGGGTGAACAACAAATGATGGGACATCACAAAGGTCTACACTCAGTTTCTTTCGTTCTGCTCGTGATTGGCGGCCTTAACTGGCTGCTCAAGGTCTGGAATTGGGATATCGCCACCTGGGGCCTGAGTATGACTGTGCTGAACGTGATTTATGTGCTGGTTGGGCTCGCGGCGGTTTATGAAGTTTTTACCCACAAATCGAACTGCAGAGCGTGCACGAATGACATGGGCAATAAATAATCAAATTGATTCAAAAAATGGGCAATCCGCCCGTTTTTTGTTATAGTGAAAGCATGCCAAAGACTCTACGACAGTCTCGATACACGGTTTTGGTCATTATGATTTCAGTGGCCATGGTTTTGTTTGCTTTCAGTTTCTGGCTGATCCACCGCCGCACAAATATCCCGCAGCCGATTAAAGGCAGCGCCGTGGCGGAACCCCAGATTGATTATGAATGGGGAGATCTTGAAAATAAAACCTATGGCTTGAAATTTTCCTATCCCAAAAATATTTTTGAATCCAACACCAACCCAGTCAAAGTCGGTAAGATCACCAGATTGTTTTTGGCCAGCAGCGCCGGCGGCACGATTACCGCGGAAGTTTTTGACCAGCAGTTTGATCCCAAAAATATCGTCAACGAATCCTTGCGGAAAGTGAATAACGCTTCAGCTCTCAATGTTTCCGGCCGAATTGGTTATCAGTATCAGGAAATTGGCGCGGATTGCACCAAAAAAGTCGTGCAGGCGCCTCTGGGCAACCAGACCGCCGCCATGGTTTTTGCCAGCTGCAGTCTTGATCAGGAGCCACTGGTGGTCGAAAACCGAGAACTGATACTGCGGGTTTTGAGAAGCCTTGAACTCAATCCCGCCAGCTCAACTTCTACGGCGATCGTCAACTGGAACATAGCTGCGGACGATACCGGTGCCAGTCCCAATCCGATTGAAGTTGTATCTGGCGACATCGCGGAACTGACATTTATCGTTTCCAATGCCAACGTCCTCTCCGGCGGCCTGGCGTTCAAAAGCCAGGATATCGATACCGGGCTGATCCCGGCCGGAACAAGCAAGACCGTTTCGTTCAAAGCCGATCAATCGATGGAGTTCGCGGTCTTTGGCTCCGGCGATCTCAGAAAAAATTATACGATCAAGGTCAACGTGATTGATGAGTAAGCTGATTGAGTGCGGAGAAAAATTATGAAACTCCTCTGGTCCTACCTTAAACGCTATAAAAAAATCTTGTTTGGCACCCTGGCTCTGGCCGTGGTCAACCAGGTCTTTTCGCTGTTGGATCCGCAGATTTTCCGGCTGTTGGTGGATAATTACATCAGCCGGGCCAGGGAATTGTCCCGCGGCGATTTTCTCCATGGTGTGCTCTTGTTGCTCCTCGGCACCGTGGGGGTGGCGCTTGTTTCGCGCATTGCCAAAAATTTTCAGGATTACTATTTGAATGTCGTGGTGCAGAAAGTTGGCACCCAGATGTATTCGCACAGCGTTCAACATTCGTTTTCGCTGCCCTATGCCGTGTTTGAAGACCAGCGGTCGGGCGAGTTTTTGCAGAAACTGCAAAAAGCCCGGACTGATGCGCAGTTGTTTATCACCAGCAGCGTCAATATTTTGTTCCTGTCGCTGGTCGGCATCGTTTTCGTTGTGGCTTATGCCCTGTATGTCAATTGGATGGTTGGCCTCGTTTATTTTTTGATTATTCCGGTTCTCGGCGGCACGACTTATTTGATCAGCCGAAAAATCAAAGCGGCCCAGGTTCGGATTATCACAGAAACCGCGGCTCTGGCCGGCTCGACCACCGAAACGCTCCGCAATGTTGAATTGGTCAAAAGCTTGGGGCTGGAGAATCAGGAAATTAAGCGACTCAACGATACCAACAGCCAAATTCTGACTTTGGAGCTGGAAAAAATTAAGATTATCCGCAAGTTCAGCTTTATTCAGGGGACGATGATCAACGCGCTTCGGTCCGCGTTGATGTTTTTGATGCTCTGGCTGATTTATACCGGGGCCGTGACATTCGGTCAATTTTTCAGTTTGCTGTTTTATTCTTTTTTTATCTTCAACCCGCTGGCCAGCTTGGGCGAAGTCGCTCAGCAGTATCAGGAAGCCAAAGCCAGCCTGGACCGGCTCGACGAGATTCTTAGAATCCAACCCGAGGCCAAGCCGGAGAAGCCCGTGGTGATCAAAAAACTGGAAGCAATCAGCTTCCAGGAGGTCAGTTTTAAATACGAGACGGCGGACAAGCCGGCTTTGGAAAACATTAATGTGGAAATCAAATCCGGGCAGACCGTGGCCTTTGTCGGCCCGTCAGGGAGCGGGAAGACCACCCTGGTCAAATTGATTGTGGGATTGTATAAGCCGACCGGCGGCCGGATCGAATTCGCCGGCACTGACGTGCGGCAAATCGATATGGAAAAATTCCGTAACCGCATCGGCCTGGTCGCCCAGGACACCCAGTTATTCGCCGGTACGATCCGAGAGAATTTGTTGTTTGCCAGCCCGAATGCTACGGATGAGCAATGTTTGGCAGCCCTGCGGGCGGCGGCGGCCGACAGTCTATTGGATCGCGGCCTGCCCGCCACTGCAAGCAGGGCGTTGCAGGCGGGCGGCCAAGGCTTAGAAACCAAAATCGGCGAGGGCGGACTTAAGCTTTCCGGCGGGGAAAAGCAGCGCCTGGCGATTGCGCGAGCCCTGCTGCGCGACCCGGATTTGCTGATTTTCGACGAAGCCACTTCGAGCCTGGACTCGATTACGGAAGAGCAAATCACCCAGACGATTAAGGAAATCGAAAAACAGCGCGCTAGCCATATCAATGTCCTGGTGGCGCATCGTTTAAGCACCATCATGCACGCGGATATGATTTATGTTTTGGAAAAAGGCAAACTGGTGGAGCAGGGCAGCCACGATGGTTTGTTGAACCAACATGGTTTATACGCCGCCCTCTGGCGCCAGCAGATCGCCTCGAAGGAAAAAGAATTTGCGGTAGTATAACCCCTCCGGCCCTTCGGGCCACCTCCCCTTATATTAAGGGGAGGTTTTTAAAATCACCCCCTCTTAAAATAAGAGGGGGTGCGTTAGTCTAGGGTCAGCGGGGGAGTTACTTCCCCTTATTGTGAAATTGTTCGTGGATGTCGTGGAGGCGTTTATTGGTTAAATGAGTATAGATTTGCGTGGTAGAAATTGAAGCATGGCCGAGCATTTCTTGCACCGCCCGGATGTCTGCGCCATTGGCCAGCAAATCAGTGGCAAAACTATGCCGCAAAGTGTGCGGGGTGATTTTTTTTCCGCCAAGGGCGGATCCGCCTCCGGCGGACATGTCCGCAATTTTTACATATTTTTTGATCAGGCGCTGGATGGAGCGGGGCGTTAACCCGTTTTTGACCTCGCCCATGGATTCGATTTGTTTCTCCACCGACTCTTTGGCTTTGTGGCGGATGAATAAATATTTGGAATTATCCTCGCGCGCCTCCAGGTATTTGGCCAAGGCTTGCGCTGATTCATCCGAGAGGAAAACGACGCGCAACTTGTCGCCCTTGCCGCGCACGCTGAATTCGCCGCGCTTTAAGTTGACCTGGTCCTGCTTGAGGTTGGTCAGTTCCGAAATGCGCAGGCCGGTGGAAAACAGGGTTTTGAAAATAGCCTCGTCGCGCAGCCGGGTCAGTTTGTTTTTTTCGGACTGGGTGGCCTCGATCAGCCGTTCGACTTCTTCGGTGTTTAGGAATTCCGGATGCCGTGCCGGGGTTTTGGGTAGTTCGATTTTTTCCGGGGCGAGCGAGCTGATATCGCGCTTGGCCAGATATTTCAGGAAACTGCGCAGGGAAATCAAATGATAATTTTGGGTGATGACTTTGAGCGTTTTGTCCTTTGGGCTCAGCCGATTGAGGAAGAGGCGATAGGATCGCACCAATTCCAGATCGATATCTTCCGGATCCGTCACGCCCTGTTTGGCGCAAAAATCCACAAACCTCTTGAGGTAGTGGTCATAATTGCGCAAAGTGAGCTTGGATCGATTGCGCTCGATCTCGAGATACTCTAGGAATTGGAGAGAGTAGCGCTGAAGTTTAGTTTTGGATTCTGTCATTTTTTACATTTCATCTTCTCCCCTCGCGGGAGAAGATGTCCGATCCCTAGATCGGACAGATGAGGGGGTTAATAAGTTCAATCGGATTTGTTATTTGTCATTTGGAATTTTGCTTTATGTCGCACAATAATTATAGCAAAATTGAAATAAAAAAAGAACCAGCTTCGCGGTTGCCCACGAAAGCTGGTCTAGCTGTGTTAGTTACCGTCTCCGGCTTAACCGTGCTTGGCGATGATGCCGCTGGTCACTTCCAGGATCTTGGGGATGTCCGGGTAATCCGCCTGGAGTTTGCGGGCCAGCGCCACGGTCTCGAGCTGTTCATCCGAAGACAGTTCATCAGAAGCAGTCAGAAGCCTGCCCAGCAACTCCAGTCCGTATTTGAACGGGCTCGTGGTAGCGTCAAAGATCAGTTCCAGCAATTCGCCACCCTGGCGCATCTCGGCCAGGGCCCTGGTGCCGCGAGCGAGAAATCCAGCCTCGACCTCCAGCAGTCGTAAGGCCTCACGGAACAGTGTCATATCTCCTCCTGTTTTTTTCACCTATCGATTATTACGACTCGATTGATAATAATAAGGCTTTGAGCCTCCTTAGTCAATCTTGCAAAAGAAACGCAATTATGCTAGAATTATTTTGTTATTAAATCCACGGATGGCGATTTCCTAGCTATCGCGTGGCAAGAGAGGCACTACATGTTAACGCCCAAGGAAAAAGAACAAATTATTAAGAAGTTCCAGGTGCACAAGGACGATACGGGATCTCCCGAAGTGCAGGTTGCGATTCTGACCCGTGAAATCGAAAAGGTTTCCGAGCATCTCAACGAGCACAAGAAAGATAACCATTCCCGCCGCGGGCTCCTCAAGATGGTTGGCAACCGCCGCCGGCTGCTGCGTTACCTCAAAGCCGAGGACGAGAAGCGCTGGGACAAATTGACAGACAAGTTAAAACTTAATAAGTAGGGGTCAGCGGGCAGCATACAGCGTTCAGAACTGTACGCTCAACACTACACGCTGTCCGCTAATTTAACAATTAATTCCGTGAGTGCTGATAGCAAAGAGGCTGTACGAGATTATAATTTTAGATTATAAATTATAGTTTCATACAACTTCTGTGCTCAAAGCACAATCGCGGAAACAAAAGGTTACCAAATGAAGAAAGCGAAAGTAGAACAAGATTTAGCCGGCACGAAGATTTCCTTCGAAACCGGGGTTTTGGCCTTGCAGGCCGATGGTTCGGTCTTGGCCAAGCTCGGCGACACCGTGGTCTTAGCCACGGCCGTCATGAGTAAGGGTTTGCGCGAGGGCATGGATTATTTCCCGCTCTTGGTTGATTATGAGGAACGGCTTTATGCCTCAGGCAAGATCAAAGGCTCGCGGTTTATTAAGCGCGAAGGCCGTGCCACGGATGAAGCGATTCTTTCGGGTCGGCTGATTGACCGCACCATTCGTCCTTTGTTTCCGGACGGCATGCGCAACGACGTGCAGGTCGTGGCCACGATTTTTTCTGTGGATGAAGTCAATGATCCGGATGTCTTGGCCGTAACCGCTTCCTCCGCCGCCTTGTGCATCTCCCGCATTCCGTTTGACGGCCCCATTGCCGCGGTGCGGGTGGGCCGCGTGGACGGCAAGTTTATCCTGAACGCTTCTTACAAAGAACGCGAAGCTGGCGATCTCGACTTGGTTGTTTCCGGCACGACCAACCATATTTTGATGGTGGAAGCCGGGGCGAAGCAGATCACCGAAGACGATATGATCGCCGCCATCAAGTTTGCCCAGCCGCATCTGGCCGCTTTGATTAAAATGCAGGAAGATCTGATTAAGCAGGTCGGGGAGCCCAAAGCGGAAGTTAAGCGCGTCTTGGCGGATGAGAAGATTTTGGACGCCGTGGAAAACTTTGCCAAAGATAAACTCCAGACAGCTTTGTATGGCACGTTCCCGAAAGAAGTTCGAGAAAAGCAGGCTGATGCCGTGCGCGAAGAAACTCAAGTGCACATTGCCGAAGCCTTTAAGGAAAATACTGAACTGAATTTGAAACAACATACGAACTTGGCTCTCGATAAGCTGACCAAGAAAGTGGTGCGCGCCAATATTTTGGACAAAGAGCTGCGCGTCGATGAACGCAAACTGACCGTGACCCGGCCAGTGTCCTGCGAAGTGGGGATCCTGCCTCGCACTCACGGCTCCGCCCTGTTTAATCGCGGTGAAACTCAGATTCTAACCACAGTGACGTTAGGATCATCTGGCGATGCCCAGATTCTGGATGGCATGGAAGACTTTACCGTGGATGGGACAGTCAAGCGCTATATCCATCACTACAATTTTCCCGGTTACTCCGTGGGCGAAGTCGCGCCGATCCGCGGCCCAGGCCGGCGGGAAGTCGGGCATGGTGCTTTGGCTGAACGCGCCGTGGAAGTCGTGATGCCGCCGAAAGAAAAGTTTCCTTACACATTACGATTGGTTTCCGAAGCCTTGGGTTCCAATGGCTCGACCTCCATGGCTTCCACTTGCGGTTCAACCTTGGCCCTGATGGATGCGGGGGTGCCGATTGAAACCATGATTGGCGGCGTGGCCATGGGTTTGGTGCTCGATGTGCCAACTGGCAAATTTAAAGTGCTCACCGACATTCAGGGCATTGAAGATTCCAACGGCGACATGGACTTCAAAGTCACGGGCTCGGAAAAGGGCATTACTGCCATGCAGATGGATGTGAAGACCAAAGGCCTCACGGTGGAAATTTTGGATCAAGCCTTAAAGCAAGCCAAAGATGGCCGCATGCATATTCTGGACGTGATGAAGAAAACCATTGCTGCTCCTCGAGCAGAAATGTCACCGCTCGCCCCGCGCATTGAAACCATGCAGATCAATCCGGAAAAAATCCGCGATGTCATCGGTTCTGGCGGTAAGATCATCAACAAGATCATTGCCGACACGGGCGTGAAGATCGATATCGAAGACTCCGGTTTGGTCCTCGTCACTTCCAACAATGCCGAAGGTATGAAAAAGGCTTTGGAGATTATCCATAACTTAACCCGCGACATTAAGATCGGCGAAGTGTTCAAAGGTAAAGTGGTCCGTATCATGGACTTCGGCGCTTTTGTCGAACTGGCCGGCGGCAAAGACGGCATGTGCCATATTTCGGAACTGGCATGGCAGCGCGTCGGCAGAGTCGAAGATGTGGTCAAACTCGGCGATGAACTGGAAGTGAAGGTAATTGAAATCGACCACATGGGTCGCATCAACCTGTCGCACAAAATTTTGATCCCGCGCCCTGAAGGCGGCACCATCGATGAACGGCCGTATGACCGACCGAGACCACCCCGACGTGATGATCACGGCGGCCGCGGCGGCTTCAAACCAAGACATTAGTTTAATCAAAAACGGGCCGAAAGGCCTGTTTTTGATTTGCCCTAGATATTCCAGATGGATTTCGTGGATATTCGTATTATTTGGTTATTTTAAGCCTTTTCTAGCTAATTCTCGTCTTATCTATCTTGACAGCGTCTGGCGTCTAGGTATATAATGTAAATACCTCAATTAATAAGGATTAATCATATGAAAAAGTTTCAACAGTTGTTTGATTTTATAGATGCCGCTGTTAAAAATCGTAAATATCCCGAAAGCACAGCGCAAGGATTGAAAGCTGCTCTTAAAATCTTTCAGGAGCAGTTGAATGAAGATGAGGCTAATTCCTTAGATAAATTCAAAGAAAATTTGGACCAAATTTACCAAAGCGTTGTCGCCAAGAATCCAAATTTTAATTTTAGTTCCCTGGCAACATATAAGTCTCGAGTGAATAAGGTTTTAGGAGACTATGAGCTATACGGAATTGATCCTACTAAAATGGTTAACTGGAAACCTAAACTTATAATTCGTTCAAAAAAGCAAGGGACTCCAAAATCTATCTCCACCTCTACCGAGGAACAAATTGCATCAACGGAATCTAGTTTAACGTCGCCTGTCTTAAATGACATGCACAGGATGGACTTATCTTTACGTCCAGGGGTTAAGTTCACTATCATAGTACCTCGCGATATCACTCAAGCAGAAGCGCAGATTGTAAAATCATTAATTGATAACTTAATTCAGAAATAATAATGTCCCGCCTTGATTATCAAAAATATCGAATTGATAAAATTATCGAGCTAGCTAAGTTTTGTTTTTCGCTCGGTCTTCTTTGCTTTTTGGTTATCAAGGCCCCAAATGAGGCAACCCAAGTCGTAGGAACCGCGGGAGCATTTATACTAGGCGGAAGTAAGTTCAAAGATAAATTAGGATTATAAATTGAAAGTCGCCAAGGTGGCGGCTCTTTAATTCTATACATTTTAGGCTCGGCCGGTCAAAAATGTATAGAATCGATATGCCGACATTTTTGTATATCATTTTGCTCGGCCGAGCAATTCGATATACAGTCGCCAAGCACCACTCATGGCGGGACAAGCTGGCGACTTTTTGTATTCTCTAATTCGCGCGAATAGGCGAATAGTTGAAGCAAGTCGCATATTTTGCGGTTTTTTGGTATGATTAAGCTATGAATGAAGACGATAAGAAAAAATTTGATCGTCAAACTTTTCTAAACGAAAAGCACGCGAAATTCCAAACCCCGCAACAGATTATTGATGATGCGGTTTTGAGTTTTAGTGGGAATAAGATCGAAATTCAAAATAAAATTATCAAAGGCGAGGTCAATGAAGTTTACGCTATCAAAACCAATGGCGGCGATGAATTGATAATCAGAATTGGACGAGGCGATGGGGCAGAAACGTCATTCAGGCGAGAAAAATTGGTCTTAGAAAAGTGCCTTAAAGTCGGCGTCCCTGTTCCTAAGATTTTGTCTATTGAAAGTTTTGAAGTCGAACGTGAAAAGTTGTGTATTTGTATTGAGAACAAGCTTCCCGGAGTACCCATGAATGAATATAAGGACTGGAAAGATCCGGCCAACAAAGCTGAATTGTCGGAATTGGTCCGAAAAGCAGGTGGCATACTGTCGCGGATTCATTCTATTTCTGTGAAGGGATTTGGACATTTGAATTCAGATGGCGTGGGCGAATATAAATCTGTGATTGAAAGAGTAGAGACTGATGATGAGATTTCAGAGGATAAAATGATCGAAGTTGCAAAGCGTCATAACTTTGATAAACAAATAGTTATTCGTGCTTTGCAAATTCTCAAAACGCAGTGGCCGGAACATCCAGTCGCGGAACCTCGACTTATGCATCGTGATTACGGAATTAAACATATTATGATTGATAAGGGCGAGATCACTGGCATACTGGATTTTTAAAACTCGGAAGGGGGCGATAGAGCAATGGATTTTGCTTGGTGGGATTTTTGGAACCGGGACCGTCACCCGATTAAATTTTTGATGGAAGGTTATACGGATAAAAAATTATTTGAAGGCGATTTTGAGATCAGAAAAATTCTTTGGAAAATTTATTTGGGATTAAGTTGCCTTGGATATTTCGACAAAGAAGAAAATTTCGGCAATGTAGAGTATTGCAGGCAAAGATTAGTGGAAGATATTAGCAATTTTTAAGTCGCCAAGGTGGCGGCCCGCCCGCCACGCAAGCCAGCTTGCTGGCGTTGCGGGCAGGCTTTTTGGTATCATTAATCTATGAAAAAATCACCAGAAGGTGAAAATCCAGAGGAGTCTGATCCGGCGACGGGAGAGCGAGAAGTTCAACTGCGCGCGGATTTAAAGCAACAAGGGCTCACTGACGCTCAAATTGACGATATGATGATTCGGCTGCGCGCAGAAGAGTTTTTTAACCCCGATGGTCCGCGGCGGGAACCGGATTTTTTTTATGAAGTGTATGCAGAAAAATTGGGACGACCATTGACGGATTTGGAAAAAATCAGGATGAAGGCCGCGTTGGAGAAAGAGTGGAGCAATCTAAAAGAACATTTCGGTCTAGATAAAGACGGAAAGATTAAGGAAAGCTAAACATAAAGTCGCCAATTCGGGGGCTTTTTGGTATGATTGAGATATGAAACAGCCAATTTTGTTTATGATTGTCGGACTGCCGGGGTCGGGAAAGACTACTCAGGCGAAAGAAATCGAATCCGAGCAAAAGGCGTTGCGATTTACGCCAGACGAATGGATCACCGCGCTATATGGAAATGACGTAGATCGTCCGCACAGAGATGCGGTTCGCGACCCCGTTGAGTTATTCCAGTGGCAAGTTGCTAAGCGAGCCTTAACGCTTGGATGCAATGTAGTTTTGGATTGGGGATTTTGGGCACGCGAGGAGCGAACGAAATACCGGAAAGAGGCAGAGACCTTAGGCGCTCAGGTTAAAATAATTTTTCTTGACGCTGCCATTGAAGAGTTGTGGTCGCGGATTTCGGCTCGACCCGAATCATCCAAAGGAACCTTGCATATAACTAGAGAAGAATTAGAACAGTGGGCAAAAATGTTTGAGCCTCCCACCAACGAAGAATTAAATTAAGTCGCCAAACTAGTTGCTTTTTGGTAAAATTAACCTATGCAAGTTATTTCACTCAATATTTTGGGCGGAGCGTTTTATGGGCCACTCCAAGATTTTATAAACAGGGAAGCTCTCCAAACTGACTTTTTTTGTTTTCAGGAAGTTTATCAATCGGATTTATCGGAAAAGATGGATGGTGATGCCCGGACCAACATTTTGGCGGATCTGCAGTCATGGTTGCCGGGCTTTGAAAGCCACTTCGAACCGGTCCAGGCCGGTTTCCCCAAGCCTGGTGTTACCGCAGGTATGGTGATTTTTGTCCGCAAGGGGATCAGCGTCCAATCGTCAGGGAAAGTGCCGATCCACGATACCATATACAGTGCCGGTAACGAATTGGAGCCGCCTGTCTATATCCAATATGTCCGGCTGGCAAATTTGACCCTGGCGCACATTCATGGAATTGTTTATCCTGGCTCGAAAGTGGATACGCCCGAGCGGCTGGACCAGTCGCGGCGAGTAAATGAGTTTTTGGCGAAAGAAAATCCCCCCAAAATTCTTTGCGGGGATTTTAACCTCGATCGAGACGCGGAAAGCATCGTCCTAATCGAAAAGGGCGGCATGCGGAATTTGATCAAAGAGTTTCATATTATGACCACACGCAGCGAATTGAATTATGCGAAATACCCCGCTCATGACCGCCAATATTTCGCCGACTACGCGTTTGTTTCGTCGGACATGAAAGTTGTAAACTTTGAAGTCCCGGTCGTGAATGTCTCCGATCATCTGCCGCTTAAATTACAATTTGAATAACTATGGGAAAACAAATTATAAAATTATTTCCATACAGCGCGGAATTTCCCAAATGGTTCATTCGCGAAAAAAATAAAATCAAGGCCGCCTTGGATGGATTTTCCAGATTTCGGATCGATCATGTGGGCAGCACTTCCGTCCCCGGACTTGGCGGTAAAGGCATTATCGATATGCTGGTTTCGATTCCGGACTGGAATAACAGGCAACAATACGTGAAAGCTTTAAGAAAGATTGGGTTTGGCCATATTCATCCCGATGACAAACATCGCATTTTCATGAGCCGGGTGAAGCGGACCAAGCGCGGTGACGTGCATTTACATCTGGTTAAAGCGGGGACAAGGGAAATGCGCAGACATTTTGTTTTCCGGGATTTTTTGAGACGGAATAAAAAATATCGCGATGAATACTGGCAACATAAATTATGGAGTTTGAAACAGACCGGTGGCGTCAGGGATAAATTTGGCAAAGTAAAGAGAGTGTTAGTTGAAAAAATTGAAGCCAGGGCATACAAAAAACTCAAGGTTCGCTGAATGGGTTAGTATACATTAGGTGTCCGTACGGTGAAGATGCGCATACTCAAAAAAGTTGGGCAAATAAGCGGGTTTTTGGTATGCTGGATGTATGGACAGAATTGCCATCATCGGAATCAGTGCATCGGGGAAAAGTGTGTTTGGGCGAGAATTGGCGCGTAAAACCGGCTTACCGTTGATCCATATGGATCAACTTTTCTGGCAAGGCAACTGGCAAGAAGTGCCGGAGGCGGAATATTTAGAAAAACACCAGGAAATTATTGGGCAGGATAGATGGATTATCGAAGGTTATATCGAGGAAAGTATGGCGGACCGGTTGAAACGAGCCGATCAAATTGTTTATCTGGATTATCCCGGTTGGCTCTGCACGCTTAGATTAATCCGCCGGTGGTTTATTCATCGGCGTTCGGCTCGGTCGGAGTTGCCCAAAGAAGCCTTGGAGAAATTTAAATACGATACATTTTGGAAAATTTTGTTGCGCAAAGAGCGGATCCGGATCGAGCAGGCGCTTAGATTGGCCGGCAATCCGGCTACGATTAGATTCAAATCACCTCATGAACTTAACGAGTTTTTGCAGAGTAAATAAACACCCCAGACCGGGTATGGGGTGTTAAAGTCGTATAATTATGGGCTTTTTTGTTTGCCCAATTGTCGCAGAAACTTCATTATTGTTATAATTACTTGGTTTCTTGATTATTCTCTATGACTGAACAAACAAATTCATCTATTGACTTACCGGTGTAGCCTAATTCTTCAACGATTTCCTGAGGTAACTTACTAGCGTTATTAACAGTTATAGCCACATGATTTTCAGGATACCTAAGATTATAACCTCGATTTAAATCAGTCAGCGCATTGGCCATGTTAATCCTAAACCAACTTTCTGATAGATCTTCAGCCTTGGCTTTTTCCAACAAGTCTTGCAAATGCTCTATTGCTTGTTCTATTTGGGAGGCGACATAAAGATAGTAAAGAGGTTTTTCGGATCCAGCGTTATCATCAATAGATGTCACAGTTTCTTCAAGGTTCATATAATTAGGCCAAGTCCGCTAATTCTGGTGGTAATTTAGTGGGATCTTTATCGGATTTCAAATTTTGACCCGCAGGATAACGAAGATTGAAACCTTGATTTAAATGCATCATAATGTCCCAAATCCGAACTTTAAACAAGCTCTCGTCAAGCGTCGCCATCTCAGCATGATTGATTAAATCTTCTAAATGCTCCGCAGCTTCCTTTAATTGACTAATAATAAAGGGGTAGTAAAGAGGTTTTTCGGGTTCAGCGTTATCATCAGTAGATGTCTCGGTTTTTTCAAGGTTCATATAATTAGATTTATTAATATAAGATGTGGATGCAGTATAGCAGGCGTAACAGTAGTCAAACAAGCATTTGAAAAATAAGAAGCATGCCGGATTGAAATTCCAAATCCGGCATGCCGCCAAGTGACTGACTGCTGTCCAGTACAAACAACCCGCTGTCTGTCCCAGACATCTGCGGGGTTTTCACGGCTCGTAATTTTGCCGCCGTGATTGAGGATGTTGATGCACTCGTCGTGGATCTTTTCAGCAAAGCCTCGCAGAGCCCGGATCCAACCGTTGACGGCCTCGCAGCTGGGTCCAATTGGCAGGGTGCCGACCGCTTTGATTGCTTTTTGCCAGTGTTCTTTGTAAGAATCCACATAACGGTTCAAGTCATTGGTTCTCACTACTATCCTCCAATTCATGTTCAGTTGTGGTTGCCACGAGCTCCATCGTAGCCTTGGTGTTTCAGCCAAAGCTGATAATTTATTTTAGCAGAAAATGTATGAGTTAAGTGTGCTAGAATAAGGTTGATATGTTTACCATCACTAAAAAAGATTCCAAGACTCGTGCACGGGTCGGAATTATACAAACCGCACATGGGGAAGTACACACGCCCGTGTTTTTGCCCATTGGGACGAAAGGGGCAATCAAATCCATTGCCGCGGAAGAATTGAAGTTCTGGGGCGCTGAAATGATTTTGGCCAACACATATCATCTTTGGCAACGACCGGGCGATGCGCTGATCGCCAAAGCCGGCGGCCTGCATAAGTTTATGAACTGGAAGAGCGCGATTTTTACCGACTCCGGCGGCTTCCAGGTTTTTTCTTTGGGCAAAATGGTCAACCCCGTTAGAAGTCCGGTGTCCGAAGACACCGGCAGTCGCCTTTGGCGACTTACTTCTAACGGGGTCAAAGTCACCGACCTGGGCGTGTCGTTCCGCTCTGACGTCGACGGCTCCAGCCACGTTTTGACTCCCGAATCCTCGGTGCAGATTCAGCTCAATCTCGGCTCGGACATCGCTCTGGTTTTGGATGAGTTCCCGGCGGCGGAAGCGGACAAAACAATCGTTGCTGGTATGGTGGAGCGAACGACCATGTGGGCCAAGCGCGCTCTAGCGGAACACAGAAAACTCCTGGCCGGCTCGATCAATCCCGGCCAGAAACAGTGGGGCATAGTTCAGGGTGCAATTTTTAAAGATTTACGAAAGCAATCGGCAGAGCAAATTACGGCCTTGGAATTTCCAGGGTTTTGCATCGGCGGCGTAGCCAACGGCGGCGAATCAACGGAGCTCATGTATCAAGCTGTGGATTATACGATCCCGCATCTGCCCGAAGACAAACCCAAGCACCTTCTGGGGGTCGGCACGCCGGAGCAAATCGTGCAGGCCGTGGGCCTCGGCTGCGACAGTTTTGACTGCGTAATTCCGACCCGCGAGGCCCGGCATGGCAAGTTTTATGTCAACCTCAAGCCGCAGGACGGGGAGGGGTATTTCACTGTGAATATTTTACAGGAGCAATATAAGGAAGATTTTACACCGCTCGATAATGCCTGCCCGTGCTATTGCTGCCAGAATTATACGAAAGCTTATTTACGGCATTTATTTAAATCCGAAGAACCCCTTGGAATTCGATTGGCCACCATGCATAACCTGAGATTTTATTTGAATCTGATGCAACGAGTTAGGGATAGTATTGAAACTGGAAGTTTCGATCAGATTCTCAAGAAATATAAAGATAGAACCAAAGAATAATTTTGTTGTCACTTTTCTTCTAGAAGAAAAGTGACAGAAAAGAAGTCGCAAATTTTTCGGTCTCGCGACAATGACAGATCTAACCGGTTTTTTGTCGCTCGGACAGCGAAAAATTTGCAGGAAACCGAAACCAAAAGCACTTGTAATAGGTCCCTACAAGTGCTATATTAATTTGATTTGGCAGGCGCTGAATCAGGAGGCAATAGATAATCATGACTAACGGAGGAAAGCCGTTTTCGTGCGAGGTTCGGGAAAGCAGCGAACTGGACGCCGTATTCTTTACACTTACAGGCCCCATGAAGGCCGGAGTGGATGGAGACTGCACGAAACTCCAGACCGAGATCAATGATCAGATCGTGAAGCGCACCACGCGGTTCGTGTTCCACCTCGACGGTCTGTTGCACATCACCGCCGCCGCCGCTAGTGCGCTCATGGACCTGTCCAGTCAGCTGAAGAAGCGAAGAGTCTGCGGCCTGGTGATCTTGCAGGGCTTCACGATTGACCACAAGGCCATCATGGTGGTGACGCGTGACCAGCCCGAAGAGTACTTCACCATCGTGGTTGCCGGCGACAATAAAGAAGTGCGGCGACTGCTGGACGAGCACAGGCGGAAGATGGCCGGCACGGTCCAGATCGCCGAGTAGAGAGGACTTGATGCTCGCTCTCACCTGCTTCGCGTTCGATGGCCGGTCGCCAGCTTCTTCGAAGCTGGCGCCGGCTTCCTTTTTTTGCTAAGCTTAAGCTAATTAAAGGGTAACGCAGCCAGTTTGGGCCTTCCCCAAGCATCCAGCGTTGCTCGAAAGGATCGTATGAAAGAAATTTATATCAGGCGGGCCGCCCCCAATCAAATTCAATTGAAGGCGAGCCCCGTCTTTTTGCTTATTAGTAGATAAAAGTTTAAATATATGACAAAAAACGACGACAATTTGATGGATAAAATTATATCTTTAGCAAAAAGACGGGGTTTTATATTTCCGGGCTCGGAAATATACGGCGGCCTGGCCAACAGTTATGATTACGGGCCGCTGGGGACAGAACTGTTCAATAACATTCGCAACCTCTGGTGGAAAAAAATGGTCCAGCAGCGTTCGGATATGGTTGGCATCCGTGGCCCAATCATAATGAATCCGAAAGTCTGGGAAGCCTCCGGTCATATTTCGAGTTTTACTGATCCGCTGGTGGAATGCAAAATTTGCCATATACGCATGCGCGCGGACAAACCGGCGGACATCAAAACCCACGAAGAAACTCACAAGGGCAAGACTGTCGAATGGACTGAACCCAAAAATTTCAATTTATTGTTTAAAACTTTTATCGGCACGACCGAAGACAGCAAAGCTACGGTTTATTTGCGCGGGGAAACAGCGCAAACTATGTTTACGGATTTTAAATTGGTTTTGGAAACCATGCGCCGCAAACTGCCGTTTGGCATCGCTCAAATTGGCCGTTCGTTTCGCAACGAAATTACGACCGGCAATTCGATTTTTCGCATGAAAGAATTCACGATTGCGGAATTGGAATATTTTGTTAAACCCGGGGAAGATGACGCGGCATTTGAAGATTGGTTGAATTATCAGCAGGAATTTTTCATTCAGGATTTGAAACTGAAAAAAGAAAATATCAAAACTGTTGAGTTACCGAAAGACGAGCTGGCGCATTATTCCAAACGGACCGTGGACACTTATTATAAATTTCCATTTGGCTGGGACGAAATCGCCGGGCATGCCAACCGTACTGATTACGATCTGAAAAATCAAATTGCGTTGTCAGGGGCGAATTTGAAATATAAAGATCAGACCACGGGCGAAGAATTTGTGCCGTTCGTGATTGAACCAACCTTTGGCATGGACCGCATGATGTTGGCTGTGTTAATAGATGCCTATTCCGAATCCGAGGCTAGAAGCGGCAAAGAGGATGCCGTGCACGAAACTGAAGTGACATTGCGTCTGCCGAAGGAATTGGCCCCGATCAAAATCGCCGTCCTGCCGCTATCCAAAAAAGAGCCGTTAACGGCCCAAGCGGTCGAGACGTTAAAAATTTTGCAGAAACTTTGGATGTGCCAGTATGACGAGACTGGTTCCATCGGCAAACGATATCGCCGGCAGGATGAAATCGGCACGCTTTATTGTGTGACCGTGGATTTTGAAACCGCCAATGATCAGGCTGTCACAGTTCGCGACCGCGACACCATGGCGCAGGAACGGGTCAAAATTGCGGAACTGGTTGATTATTTTAAGGAAAAACTTGGATGTTAGGACGATACCAGAAAAAAGTTTATAAAAATGGCTTGACGCTTTTAACTGTGCCGATCGAGACGGCGCAGTCAATCATCATGTCCGTGTTCGTCAAAGCCGGCAGCCGTTACGAGGAGCCCCGCGTCAACGGCATTTCGCATTTTCTGGAACATCTGCATTTTAAGGGCACGAAAAAATTCCCGACGGCCAAAAAACTTTCCGAGGTCGTGGATTCAATTGGCGGGGAGTTTAACGCCAACACCGGCAAAGAGCACACCCAATATTTCATCCGCGCGGCCAGCGAGCATCTGCCGCTGATTGTCGACGTCTTAACCGACATGCTGCAGAATCCGTTGTTTGATGAAAAAGAAATCGAACGGGAAAAAGGTGTGATCATCGAAGAAATCAATATGTATAAGGATAACCCGCAGATTCACATTGAATCGCTGTTTGAGGAAACCATGTGGCCGGGATCGGCCCTGGGCCGGGATATCGCGGGCACGGCGGAAGTCATCCGCGCAGTCAACCGAAAAGATATCCTCGATTATCGCAAAAAATGGTATCAGCCATCAAACATGATTATTGCGGTGGCCGGGAAATTCAACGAAGCGGAACTGGAGCAGCAGCTCGGCAAATTATGGAGCGGCTTGCCCAACACTGCCGTTGCGAAAGTGGCTGCGGCCTCGCCAAAGCAGGATCAGCCCCGCCTGGCGGTGCAGAATAAGCAAACCGAGCAGGCTCATATGATGGTTGGCTTCAAAGGGTTTGATTACAATCATAAACTAAATCCGCAGTTAATGCTGTTGTCCACCATCCTTGGCGGGGGCATGAGCTCGCGGCTGTTTTTGCAGATTCGCGAACGCCGCGGCCTGGCTTACTACGTCGGCGCCTCGCTCAATAATTACCTGGACACGGGCAATTTTTATGTCCGGGCCGGACTCAAAGTTTCCTCCGCGCCGGAAGCGCTGGAAGTGATTTTGGCGGAATTGGTCAAACTGGCCCAAGCCGGCGTCTCGGCCAGAGAGCTAAAAAAAGCCAAAGAATATATCAAAGGGAAAATTGTTTTGGGCTTGGAGGATCCGCACGGCACCTTGGATTGGTATTTGACCCACGCGGCGTTTACCAAAAAAACGGAAACGCCGAAGGAAGCTTTTGCCAAGCTGGAAAAAGTGACCGGCGAGGAGATCGAGCTGCTTGCTGGGCAATTGTTCAGGAAAGAGACATTGGTCGCCTCGGTCATCGGCCCGTTCCAAGACAGGAGCGTCTTCGAGAAACGAATGAAATTATAATATGAGAATCGGAACTCACGTATCGATTGCCAAGGGAATCTGGAATGCGCCCAGCAATGCGGCCAAGGTCGGCGCCGAGTGCTTCCAGTTTTTTTCGCGTTCGCCCTATGGGGGACCGGTCAGTCCGATTACTTCGGTCGCGGCGGAGAGATTCCGAGCGGAAATGAAAAAATATAAATTCGATACATTTTATATCCACACGCCGTATATTATCAATCTAGCCTCGGCTAAAAATAGTCTCTACTACGGCTCGATTGGGATGCTTCGTCAGGAGCTCGACCGCGGCAGCCAACTGGGGTGCAAGGCGATCATGACGCACTTGGGCAGTTTTGGGGATTCGCCGGATGCCGAAGGAATTGAGCGCGTGGTGAAAGCGATTCTCAAAACCCACGACGGCTACAAGGGCCAGACCAAATTATTACTGGAAATGTCCGCCGGGGCCGGCCGGGTCGTGGGTGATACGTTTGAGGAAATTGCTGCGATTTTGTTTGACCCTAGACTTAAGAAGCTGAAGATCGGCGTTTGTTTTGATACCTGCCACGCCTTTGCCTCTGGCTATGACATTAGGACCAAAAAGGGTTTGGATGAGACCCTGAAGAAATTTGATAAGCTTATCGGCTTTAAATATTTGGATTTGATCCACTGCAACGACTCGAAGGGCAGTCTGGGCGGACACTTGGACCGCCATGAGAATCTGGGCCAGGGCAACATCGGGCTGGAATGCTTCAAGGCTTTAGCCAAGCACAAAGCCGCCGGCCAGCTTGATTGGATCTTGGAAACGCCGAAGGACGATCCGGCCGACGATCCCAAGAATATCGCGGTTTTGAAAAAATTAAGATAACGCATCTGCCTCGACAAACTTGAGCAATCATTTTATACTTAATACATGGCCAATCGCCACGAAACAATCAATGTCTCCACCGTCACGATTCTCAAAGTCGTGCTGGTTGGTTTGCTCATCTGGTTTCTCTGGATGATCCGGGACATATTGTTGATCTTTCTGATTGCAATCATCGTCTCTTCGGCCATCGATCCGTTGGCGGATTTTTTATACAAGCGCCGTGTTCCGCGAGCCTTAAGCGTGCTCTTTGTTTACATCCTGTTTTTGGGGTTGATTGCGCTGGTCGGGTTTATCTTGGTGCCCCCCATGATCTCGCAGTTTAACGAAATCCAAAACGCCGACGTCATCCAGAGCTTCACCACCAAAATCGGCGTTTATCGCGAATCACTCAGTCATTCCACGATCGGTCAGGGCATTAACAACAGTCTCAAGGAGCTTGCCAATAATTTCGGCGGCACCCTGTTCGCCACGACCAAGGGCGTCGTGACCGGCATGCTGTCGGTCGTCACCATTTTGGTTATTTCATTTTACCTGACCGTGGAAGAAAACGGCATGAAGAATTTTATCCGGCATTTGGCTCCCTACAAGCATCAGGCTTATATTGCCCGGCTTGTGACCAAAATCCAAATGAAGATGGGCGCCTGGGTGCTGGGCCAGGTTATTCTTTCGGCTGTCGTCTTCGGTTTGGTTTTTATCGGCTTGACGGTTTTGAAAGTCAAATACGCTCTGGTGCTGGCCCTGGCCGCCGGCGTGCTGGAAATTGTTCCGTTTATCGGGCCGTTTATTTCCGGAACCATCGCCTGCTTCTTTGCTTTTTTGCAAAGTCCGACTCTGGCCGCCGGCGTGCTGGTGATGTGGGTCGTGGCGCAACAGCTGGAGAGCAACATTGTCGTGCCGATTGTCATGAGCAAAAGCGTCGGGCTCAACCCGATCCTGGTGCTGCTGGGAATTTTGGTCGGGGCCAGTCTCGGCGGAGTGCTGGGCGCCTTGATCTCCGTGCCGGTCATGGGGGGAATTTCGGTCTTCTTAAGCGACGTTATGGAAGGGGAAACAACCCAGGTCTGATTTGGCAATTTATGTTATACTGATCAGGCCTAAATGGCCTTTTTTCTTAGGAATTTATGACTGAAGAGACTAAAAAATTTTATATTACCACCCCGATTTATTATGTGAATGACAAGCCGCATATCGGCCACGCCTATACAACCGTGGCGGCGGATGTTCTCGCGCGCCTGCACCGGCAAGTCGGCAACGAAACTTTCTTTTTGGTCGGCACCGACGAGCACGGAGTGAAAATCGCCCAGGCGGCCGAAGCCGCCGGCAAATCACCGCAGGAATTCGTTGATGAAATCGCGGCCAAATTTTCCTTTGCCTGGGATACGCTGGAGATTTCCAATGACCGGTTTATCCGCACCACGGAACCGGCGCATATTTCGGCCGTCGAAAAAGCTTTGCAATTCATGTATGACAAAGGGGATATTTATTTGGGCAAATACGAAGGGTTATACTGCCGCGGCTGCGAGCAGTTCAAAATGGAAAAAGATCTGGTTGACGGCAAATGTCCGGATCACAAGATTGTCCCGGAAAAAATGAGCGAGGAAACTTATATGTTCCGGTTGTCCAAATACCAGGCCGAGCTGCTGGAAAAAATTGAATCCGATGACCTGCAAATTTCTCCCGTTTCGCGCAAGAACGAAATCGTCAATTTTTACAAAAAAGACGGCCTGCAGGACATTTCGTTTTCCCGCAAGAACGTGAAGTGGGGCATTCCGCTGCCGTGGGACAAGTCACATACCACTTATGTCTGGGCCGACGCGTTTTTGAATTATCTGACCGGCCTGGATTGGCAAGGGCCCAAAGACCCGCCGCCCGCGCTGTGGCCGGCGGATATACAGCTCATGAGTAAGGATATTTTGCGGGTTCACACTACGATCTGGCCGGCGATGTTATTGTCGCTGGGCCTGGCCGTACCGGCCAAGATTTTTGTGCATGGGTTTTTTACGGTTGGCGGTGAAAAGATGAGTAAATCGCTAGGCAATGTCATCGATCCCAATGATTGGGCAGCCAAATACGGCTCGGATGCGGTGCGCTATTTTTTGCTGCGCGAAGTGCCGTTTGGCCAGGATGGCGATGTCAGCGAGGAAAAACTCAAGGCCCGCTTCAACGGCGACTTGGCCAACGGTTTAGGCAATTTGTTTTCCCGCACTACCAATATGATTGAAAAATATCTGGATGGCCAGCTGGAAGATGCGGTCAGAAGCCCGAAAGATTTATCTGCGGCCTCGGAAGCTTTTTATAATCTGGATTTTGCCGGCGGCCTGGTGGCGATTTGGCAGGAGATTGCCTGGGCCAATCAGTTGATTGATAAATCCAAGCCCTGGGAACTGTTCAAAACCGATCCGGCCAAGGTCAAGGAACTGCTTTTGAACCTGGCCGCGCTGCTGCACGACATCGCCCTCAAGTTGTCGCCCGTCATGCCGGAAACAGCGGACAAGATCCGTCAGCTTCTGGAATCCGGGGATGTGAAAAAAGCCGAGCCGTTGTTCTTAAAAAAAGATTAAGGTTGAAAGATTAAGGTTTTACTTTAATCCTTAATCCTTAATCCTGAAACCTAACTATGTATTTCGACACCCATACTCATGTTAATTTCGCAGCGTTCAAAGAGGATGCCGATGAGGTGATTGGGCGCTCGCTCAAAGAAGAGACCTGGATGATCAATGTTGGCACCCAGATCGACACTTCGCGTGCTGCCGCTTTCTTGAGCGCCAAACATCCGCAGGGCGTGTTTGCCGCCATCGGTTTGCATCCGGTGCACACTTGGGCCCAAATGCTTGATGAAGAAGAATCGCGTTTTAATACTCGAGAAGAATACTTCGATACTTCCAAGTATCAGAGTATGCTTACGGAGAAAGTTGTTGCTATTGGAGAATGTGGGCTGGACTATTTTAGAATTCCCAAGGATAGCAATCAGGAAGCAGTAATCAGTAAGCAGAAGGCTGCTTTTATCGCCCAAATCGCATTTGCCAAAAAAAATAATTTGCCACTCATAATCCATTGTCGAGACGCTTACGAGGATGTATTGCAAATTTTGAAAACAGAATATCCACGTGGTCCCGGTATAATTCATTCGTTTACCGATACCTGGGAGACAGCCAAGAAATTTTTGGACTTTGGCTTTTACGTGGCGCTCAATGGCATTCTGATTTTTGACAAAACCGGCAAACTGGCCGAGGTCGTGGAAAAAACTCCTCTGGACCGCCTGCTGACGGAAACCGATGCGCCCTACTTAACCCCGCCGCCTTTCCGTGGCAAGCGCAATGAACCGTCATACGTGCAATACGTGGCTCAGCAAATGGCGAAGATCAAACGAGTCGATCTGGCCGAAGTGGCGAATCAAACCTTTCACAATGCCCTTAATTTGTTTAAAATACAAGCATAATGGAAACTTTCGATCACAAAGCAATAGAAAAGCGCTGGCAGGAGCAGTGGGAAAAAGACCGGATTTATCTTGCCACCGACGATGCTGGTAAACCCAAAAAATTAATCTTGGTGGAATTTCCGTATCCGTCGGGTGAAGGTCTGCACATGGGTCATCTGCGGCCGTTTTTGGCCGGTGATATCTACAGCCGGTATTGGCGGATGAACGGCTACAATGTCATGTATCCCATGGGCTGGGACGCATTCGGGTTGCCCGCAGAAAACTTCGCGATTAAAAATAAATTGCACCCAGCGGTGTCCACAGCCAAAAACGTGGCCAACGCCAAGCGCCAGTTGCAAAGCTGGGGCACGGGTTTTGACTGGTCGCGGGAAGTGAACACCTCGGATCCGGAATATTACAAATGGACCCAGTGGATATTTTTGCAATTTTTTAAAGCCGGCCTGGCTTACGAAGCGACCGGATTGATTAACTGGTGTCCGAAGGACAAAACCGGTCTGGCCAATGAGGAAGTGGTGAACGGCTGTTGCGAGCGCTGCGGCACGCCGGTGGAGAAAAAAGAACTGCGCCAGTGGTATTTAAAGATTACGGCTTACGCCGAAAAATTGCTGAATGGGTTAAAAACTTTAAACTGGCCGGATCAGGTCAAAATTCAGCAGGAGAATTGGATCGGCCGAAAAGAGGGAATAAATATTAGTTATGAAATTGAGACCAAAAGAAATTATGTAATTTTGCATGGCTGGGATAGCAATTCGAAAGATCCAAAATACGCCGCAATAAAAAAAGAGATCGAAAAAACCGGGGCCGTTTGCGCTTTGCCAGATTTGCCGTCCACCAGCAAGCCCACCGAAGCGGAACAAGTCGAGTTTGTTCTAAAAAACATTCGATTTGATGAAAACACGATTCTATACGGCAAGAGCCTGGGTGGAGTGGTGGCCATGAAGGTTTTGGAAAAGTTAAAAAATCCAATCGCCGGTCTGGTCTTGGCAGGAAGTTTTGTGGGGCCGGATGGATTGCAAGGCGAATATCCATTTATCAATAGTTTTCGGTGGGAATTTGATTTTGAAAAAATTAGAAGGAATGCTGGATTTATAAAAATTTTGAGTGATTTAAAAGACCATGCCGTTAAGCCGACCCAGGGAAAGATCTTGCATGAAAAATTGGGCGGGGAATTGACTGAAACAATAGCGGTTAAATCCCATTTTGGGGCGGAGCACGAGCCAGCAGTTATAGAAGCGTTGCTGCCCAAGGTTACGGTTTTTACCACCCGGCCGGATACGAATTTTGGTGCAACTTTTGTGGTGATTGGCCCGGAGCATCGATTGCTGAACCAAAGGAACCCTTTGAACATCTCGGAAAAATATTGGAAAGAAATACAGCAGTATCAACAAAAAGTTGCGAGTGAAAGCGATATGGATCGCGTGGCCGAAGGACGAAAGAAAACCGGAGTATTCACCGGCCTTTATTGCATTAATAATTTGAATGGCTACCGAATGCCACTCTATGTGGCAGATTATGTATTGGGCCATGTCGGCACCGGCGCCGTGGTCGGCGTCCCGGGACACGATAAACGTGACTTTGAGTTTGCCCAAATTTTTAATATTCCCATCGTGCGAGTGGTTCAGAAAGACAGAAACGACAGCGGCCCGATCACCAGTCTGGAACAGGTTCAGGAAGATGAGGGCACTATGATCAACTCGGATTTTTTGAATGGTTTGGATATTCACCAAGCTACCGTCAAGATTATGGATCACATGGAGATGAAAGGTTATGGCAAACGAGTGGTTAACTATAAGCTCCGCGATTGGGTGTTTTCGCGCCAGCGATATTGGGGTGAGCCGATCCCGCTGATTCATTGTGATCCGCCAGCTGGCGGATGTGGTGTTGTTCCTGTTCCGGACGAGGAATTGCCCTTGAAACTGCCGGAAGTGAAAGATTATGAACCAACCGGCACCGGCGAATCGCCTCTCGCTGCCATTGATTCCTGGGTCAATACCAAATGTCCGAAGTGTGGTGGTAAGGCCAGGCGTGAAACCAACACTATGCCGCAGTGGGCGGGGAGCTCTTGGTATTGGTTGCGCTACAGCGATCCGCACAATGATAAAGAATTTGCCGCGAAGCAAAAATTGAAATATTGGCAACCGGTGGATATGTATTTCGGCGGCATGGAGCATACGACTCTGCATTTGCTTTACTCCAGATTTTGGAATCAATTTTTATTTGACCAGAGTTTGGTGACGGAGTCGGAGCCATATCTGAGGCGCGTGCCGCACGGTCTGATTTTGGGCCCGGATGGCGAAAAAATGAGCAAATCGCGGGGCAATGTGGTCAATCCTGATGATGTGGTGGCGGAATTTGGCGCCGATGTGCTGCGCATGTGCGAACCGTTTCTGGGGCCGCATGAGGCTTCGGTGCCCTGGAGCGACAAAGGCATCATCGGCATCAAGCGATTTTTGGACAAGGTTTGGCGGTTAAGTTTTGTCTTTGCGAGCGAAGCGAAGCAATCTCAAGAAATTGCCACGCCGACTTCGTCGGCTCGCAACGACAATTCTATTCACAAATTGATCAAAAAAATCAGTTCGGATATTGAAAATTTCAAATTTAACACGGCGATCGCCGCGTTTATGGAATTTTTAAATGAGAATAAAGAGTTGTCTCAAGCGGATTGGGAAAAGTTTTTGATTCTGCTGGCGCCATTTGCTCCACACGTTACGGAAGAGCTCTGGCATCAGCTGGGGCATAAGGATTCAGTTCACCGGAAGTCTTGGCCGAAATTTGATGAAAAATTAGTGAAAGCTGAAACCGTGACGGTTGTGGTGCAAGTCTTGGGCCGATTGCGGGCTTCATTGGAACTCCCGGCGGGAACTTCTCAGGCCGAAGTCAAAGTCAAAGCCATGGCAGACGCCAACGTGAAAAAGCATCTGGAAGGCAAGCAAGTGGTGAAAGAAATCTTCGTGCCGGACAAACTGATTAACTTTGTGGTGAAATAAATTTTCTATTTTTCCTCTCCCTTTACGGGAGAGGATGTCGCCTTCAGGCGACAGGTGAGGGTGTAAAATGGCGGGAGGAAATAAGTTTGCGAAAAATTTAAGAAAACTGCAAACTCCAGAGGAAAAACGACTTTGGTTTTTAATTAAAGATCGCCAACTAGGGTCCAAATTTAGAAGGCAAGTGGTCATAGAGAGTTATATTGCTGATTTTTGTTGTTTTGAAAAACGGTTAATTATTGAACTTGATGGAAATCTTCATAAAAGTAAGAAAGCAAATGATTTAACAAGGACCAAGTATCTCGAATCACAAGATTTTACCGTACTAAGATTCTGGAATAGTGAACTAGAGCACGAAAGAACAGTTATTAATAAGATTAAAGATGCCCTCAGTAACCCCTCATCTGTCCCGCCAAAGGCGGGACACCTTCTCTCGCAAGGGGAGAAGAACAAATGAAATCAGTGAAGCTCTTCGAATTCTCAAGCAAGGCGGGATCGTGGCTTACCCGACGGATACCGCTTATGGCCTGGCTGTGGATGCGACCAATGCGCGGGCGGTCCGAAAACTTTACCGGCTCAAGGGCCGCAATTTTCACAATCCGATCCATGTCATTCCGCCGACAAAGATCTGGATTAACAAACTGGTTAAGCTGACTCCAGCGGCTAAGCGCCTGATTGACCAGCTAATGCCCGGGCCGCTAACTTTGGTGTTGCCCCTTAAGGCTTCCGGAGCTTCCTGGCAACTGCTTTCTGCCGGGACGCAAACCTTGGGCATCCGCCGTCCCAAGCACAAACTCGCCTTGGATTTGGCCATGGGTCTGGGCAAGCCGATTACCACCACCTCGGCCAATTTGTCCGGCCGGCCCAATGTTTATTCGGTTTCGGAGTTAAAACAACAATTGCCCCAGCATATATATGGACATATATATGCGCTCGATGGTGGCCGGCTGCCAAGGACCAAACCCTCCACAGTTGTGTCCCTGGTTGACCCCACCCCCGGCCCCTCCCCTGGTCAGGGGAGGGGGGTTCTAAGCGGAAAAACATCAAACCATGCTAAAATATTAAGACCGGGCCCCATTTCAGAAACACAAATAAACAAAGTTTTGGGCTAGATCACCCTCACCCCCCGGCCCCTCTCCCATCGAGGGAGAGGGGGGTTCTAATTTGAAGAAAAACCAAATGTATTACTTCAGCCATCGAATCAACACCGAGGTTAAGGAAATTTACTGGAACGCGTTTATCGCGAACCTCGGCATGTCCCTTACCACGCTCTTTGAGCCGATTTTTCTGTATGGCCTGGGTTACTCATTGGTGCAAATTATGTGGTTTTATTGTCTGGTCTATGTCGGATATGCCCTGCTGGTTTTTCCGGGAACAAAAATTGTCAGCTGGATTGGCTACAAGCACGGCATTCTCTGGTCGAACATTTTTTATATCGGTTACTGGATCCTCCTTTACCAAGTTAAATTCAATCCGAGCCTGTTTCTGATCGCGCCGTTTTTGTTTGCCTTGCAGAAATCGTTTATGTGGCCGGCGTATCATGCCGATATCGCCATCAATTCCGTCCACGAGCAGCGCGGCCGGGAAGTGGGCGCGCTGTTTTCCCTGATCCAGATCGCCTCGATCGTGGCGCCGTTTTTGGGCGGGGTGATTTCCGCATTTTTGGGATTTAAGGCGCTGTTCATCATTTCGTCCCTGCTCATGCTGCTGTCCGTATACCCGCTGTTTCGTTCGCCGGAAATTTACACCAAGCACAGTTTTCGGTTTAAAAATTTTTGGCAGATCCTGCGCCGGTATCCGCAGAACTTTTTCGGCTATTGGGGCTACGCCGAAGATTTAATGCTCATGACCCTGTGGCCGATTTATATTTTTCTGGCCGTGCCAGCCCTCCTGGACGTCGGGTTTCTGGTGACATTTGCCAGTTTGATCGCGATCGTGATAATGTTGTATTTAGGACGGCTGCTTGATCATAAGAAGCGATCCAGGCTGCTCCAAAGCGCCAGCGTGGGCTACGGTTTAACCTGGTTTTTTCGGCAGTTTGCCGTCGGTTTACCGGCCGTATTCGCTTTCGACACGCTGACCCGCATCGGCAAGGCCATGGTCAATGTGCCGATGATGACCCTGACTTACCGGATCGCCGGGACCAGCACCGCGGATCATGCGATTGCCTATGCGGTGTTTACCGAGTTCAGCCTCTCGATTGGTAAAATTTTTACCGCCATCGGGACGATGTGGATTTTGGCCGCGACTGGCAGCATTTATTACGCTTTTATATTTGCCGGGGCGATCAGTATGTTTTATGCGTTTTTAAGAGAAAGAAAAAGCCGATGACGTAATCAGTAAAAATTTATCATCTTCCACAGACGATAATTTTTTACTTTTAATTTTTTTATATGTCACTCAAAAAAAACGATCCGGAAATTTATAACTTAATCCAGAAGGAGCGCAAGCGCCAAGCGGAAACTTTGGACTTAATTGCATCCGAGAATTATTCTTCCAAGGAAGTTATGGAGGCCTTGGGTTCGATTTTGACCAATAAGTATGCGGAAAATTATCCCGGCAAAAGATATTATGGCGGCTGCGAAGTAGTTGATGAATTGGAAGAAGTGGCCAAAGAACGAGTTAGAGAAGCCTTTGCGCTACCACTGGACTGGCATGTCAATGTTCAGCCTTATTCGGGCAGTCCAGCGAATTTGGAAGTTTACAATGCTTTGCTCGAACCGGGGGATACGGTTATGTCTCTAGATCTGGCGAGCGGCGGGCATTTAACTCACGGTTCTCCTGTGAATTTCACGGGTAAAACTTATAAGTTTGTTCATTACGGCCTATCGCCCAAAACCGGTAAGCTTGATTATATGGAGATTTTGAAACTTGCCGACAAAGTCAATCCAAAGTTAATACTTTGCGGTTATACTGCTTACTCGCGTGAGGTGGACTTTAAAAAGTTCCGGGAAATTGCTGATAAGGTCAAAGCCATAGCGATGGCAGATATTTCCCATATTGCCGGGTTGATTGTCGGTGGCGCTCATCAATCACCTATTCCATTTTTTGATGTCGTGACTTCCACCGTGCATAAAACCCTGCGGGGGCCTCGGGCTGCGATTATCATGTCTAAAGATAAATATGCGTCGGCTATTGATAAATCAGTCTTTCCGGGTATGCAAGGCGGCCCCCATGAAAATGCCATCGCGGCGATTGCGGTTACGATGAAGGAAGCGAAAACTGTCGCCTTTCGAAAATATGCTGAGCAAGTTGTAAAAAACTGTAAAACTCTCGCTCGCGCGCTTCAAGATTTTGGTTTCAAGATAGTTTCTGGGGGCACGGATAATCATTTAATGATTGTGGACTTAACCAATAAAAATATCACGGGCTTAGAAGCACGGAAATTGCTCGAATCAGCCGGGATTGTGACTAGTCAAAGCCCGATTCCACAGGACCCGCGAAAACCCTGGGATCCTTCCGGCGTTCGTTTAGGGAGCGCTGCTCTGACTTCGCGCGGTATGAAAGAAAAAGAAATGAGCAAGGTCGCCTCATGGATGGCGGCGGTGATTGCCGATCACGACGTGGCCGGCAAGGTTCGCGACGAAATCAAGCGGTTTACAAAGAATTTTCCCGCCCCCGGATTATGATCTAACTGCTTGTTCCCTCCCCTCGTCAGGGGAGGGGAG